>JAZQYT010000083.1:0-15731 GCA_045633665.1 Eubacteriales bacterium
AAGGCAAGTTTTCCTCGAAAACATTGCTGCTCCCGAATTTTTGCAAGAATTAAATTCACTCTAAAACGGACAGTCGGGGACGCCTGTCCCTACAGAAAATAATAAACTCAAAGAGAACCCGTTTACGGGTAGTAAGTAACAGTTGCATGGCTGGCAGGCCAATTTAAGGCGCGCTTGTGCGCAGCCAGTATTATTAGGGCTATGCCCGAAACTGAAATACCACCCGTTTTACGGGGGGATATTTATTACATTTTTTGCAAAAACCTCTTGACATTCCTTACCTCGTGTAGTATAATTTCTCTCGTTGTGAAATTTTACAGGGCGAAAGGATTTTGTCATGATTCAACAAAGATCGCATCCTCGGTTTGTGATACATCCACAAGACACGCTGCGTAAGGTAGGTGTGCTCGCCAAGAAGAACGCGGTGCTGCTGATCGCAGCCGCATGCGCGGTGACCACGGCTTGCATCGTGCCACCCGACGCGGCTTATCTTGGATATTTTGATCTGAAAACGCTGACCTGCCTGTTCTGCACGCTGGCGGTGGTCTGCGCACTCAAAAATATCCGCTTTTTCACGGTGCTGGCACGAAAGATCGTGCAGTGTACGGGAAATTTGCGCATGGCAACGCTGGCGCTGGTGTACGTCACCTTTATCGGCTCTATGGTGATCAGCAACGACATGGCCCTTTTGACCTTTTTGCCGCTCGGATTTTTCGTATTGACCTACACGGGCATGCAAAAGTATATGGCGTTCGTGTTCATCATGCAGAATATTGCAGCCAACCTTGGCGGGATGCTGACGCCCTTCGGCAATCCGCAGAATCTGTATCTGTACAGCTATTTCAACATCCCCACCGGTGAATTCATGGGCATCATGGCCGTGCCTTTTGTGGCTGCCATTGCGCTGATCACGATCTGCTGCCTGTTTTTGCCCCGCGTCAAGCTGGATATGCCCCGTGAGGACGAGCAAAAGCTGCCCGTGGGACGCACGGTGATCTATCTTGTGCTGTTTGCGCTGGCACTCGTGGTGGTATTCCGCGTCGTTCCGTACTGGATTGGCCTGATCATCATTACGGCTGCGCTGCTTTTGATGGACCGAAAGGCGCTTACGCAGGTGGATTACGGTCTGCTTGGCACCTTTGTCTGCTTCTTTATCTTTGCAGGCAATATGGCACGCATTCCCGCAGTCAGTACCCTGATGAGCGGACTTCTCGAAAAGAACACGCTGATCTTCTCGGTGCTTTCCTGCCAGGTCATCAGTAACGTTCCCTCGGCCATTCTGCTCTCGCAGTTCACGGCCGAGTATCCCGCGCTGCTGCTTGGCGTCAATATCGGCGGTGCAGGCACGCTGATCGCGTCCTTGGCCTCGCTGATCACCTTCCGCGAGTATTGCGCGCACAATCCGGGCAAGGCAGGCTCGTATCTTGCCAAGTTCTCCGCATTCAATTTCGGCTTTGTGATCGTGTTGAGCGCGATCGCTCTGCTGATCCTGTAAAAAATAAAAAGTCCGATCTGCATTTCAAGGTCGGGCTTTTTGCTTTATTTGCAAAAAAACACTTGAGATTTTGCAGGGAATATGTTATAATGAAAAAAACTGTGCTTATTTTTAAGGAGACTCGAAATGGCTTATACAGAAGACGAAAAATTGCAAATATATATCGAGGCAACCGAGCCAGCCCCTTGTGCGGTGCATGAGTATTATCGCTCACTCTCGCTGCTGCAGAAGATCCACGGCTATCGCGATGCGGATGTGCTTTACGAGCAGTATGCAAAGGAGATCGATCGTCTTGAAAAGCAGGCGGCAGTCGGGGCAAGCCATGAAAACGACGAGGTCAAGGCTTATCGCGCAAAGCAACAGAAAAAGCGCAATCTGGTCACGGTCTTTCTTTGCTCCCTGTTCGGTCTTTCGCTCCTGACCTTTATTCTGGTGCTGATACTGACGCCCAAAGGATATATCCTTTGGCCCTGCCTGACGCTTTGCTTGCTGATCGGCGTGATCGTATATACCCAGGTCATTCGTCCTGCGATCAACAGAGCCAAGGACAAAAAGGCGCAGGAAAAAGAAAATCAAAAATAATTTTCAAAAAAGCGGAACATTTTCAAGGTTTTGGCGTCTTTATAGGTAAGGGGCGTGCAAGACCTTAGCACAATACTATGATACGGAGGGGTTCACATGCCCGAGCTTTTATCCCCGGCGGGGAATTTTGAAAAACTCAAGGCGGCGTTGCTTTACGGAGCGGATGCCGTATATTGCGCAGGACAGATGTTTGGTATGCGTTCTGCCGCAGATAATTTTACCAATGACGAGCTCAGAGAAGCAGTCGAATACACGCATGCGCGTGGAAAAAAGCTGTACTTGACCGTCAATACTATGCCGCGCACTGCGGAATATCCGCTTTTGCGCAAGTTTTTGTACGAGATCAAGGACTTTGGCATTGACGCCATGATTGTCGCGGACATGGGCGTGCTTGCCACGGTCAAGGAGATCCTGCCCGATATGGAGATCCACATCTCCACGCAGGCAAGTATTATCAGCCCCGCAGCGGCATGCGCGTGGGCAGCGCTTGGCGCAAAAAGATTGGTGCTGGCAAGAGAGCTGAGCTTTTCGGAGATCGCTGCCATCAAAGCCGCCCTGCCTGCGGACGTGGAGCTGGAGGCCTTTGTGCATGGCTCGATGTGCGTGTCGTACAGCGGCAGATGCCTGCTTGCAAATGCGCTCAACGGCCGCGATGGCAACCGTGGCACCTGCTCACAGCCCTGCAGATGGAATTACGTGCTGGTTGAGGAAAAGCGTCCCGAAATGCCCATTCCGATCGAGCAGCATGATCACGGAACGTTTATCATGTCCTCCAAGGATATGTGTACCATTGAGTGTATTCCGCAGCTGATGCAAAGCGGCATTGATTCCTTCAAGATCGAGGGAAGAATGAAGAGCGCGTATTATACGGCCGTGGTCACCAATGCTTACCGCATGGCCATGGATGCTTATACGGCCGATCCCGAAGGGTACGTCTTTGATCCCGACTGGCTGACCGAGCTGGAAAGCGTTTCGCACCGTACATACGGCACGGGCTTTTACTTGGATGATCCCATGAATAATCCCCAGCTTTTGGGAGAATGCGGATATATGCGCGAAAAAGCATATTTCGCAACCGCAACGGAATATAATCAAGAGGAAGCAAATGCGATAAAAGCAGCAGGCATTCCCGAGGAGAACGAGCAGGGAAGACTTTACCGCTTTGTGCAGAGAAACAAGGTCAGCGTCGGCCAAGGGGCGGAGGTCATTTCCCCCGGTAAGATCGGCAAGGGCTTTGAGGTTTGCGAGCTGTATGCCGCGGACGGCACGGCCATTCCTTCTGCACCGCATCCTTCCATGGTATTCTGGTGCCGCGTACCCTTCTTAGTACGCGAAGGCGATATCATGCGCGCAGGCAGCGCCCAAGGTTTTGATAAGCGCGCAAAGGATACGCTGAAATAAGGAGAGAGATGGGGATCTTATTGCTCAAATCGTTGTTATATGGCATATTGGAGGGCGTCACCGAGTGGTTGCCCATCAGCTCCACGGGACATCTGATCCTGTTGGAATCGTTTTTGACGCTTGATGTGGGTGCAGGTGTGCATCCGCAGTTTGCATCGGAATTTCGGGAGCTGTTTTTGGTTGCCATACAATTAGGGGCGGTTTTGGCAGTGATCACCTCTTATAAAGACAGATTGTTTCCGCCAATGCATGACCGCGATGCCAGAAAAAGCGCGGCAAGCATATGGACGCGTGTGTTGGTGGGTTGTATTCCTGCAGGACTTGCAGGCGTCCTTTTGGATGAGATTTTGGAAAAAGCTACGGGCAGAAATATGGACGGCTGGCTATACAATGGCGTTGTGGTGGCCACCATGCTTGTTCTGTACGGTGCGCTGTTCATCATTGTGGAGTGCGTGCGCTCGGGCAAAACGGCCAAGGTGACCGACGTCGGGCAGATGTCGTACGGCAAGGCGCTTGGCATCGGTGTGTTTCAAATGCTTTCGCTGGTGCCGGGCACCTCGCGCTCTGGCTCAACCATACTTGGCGGTATGCTGTTAGGGCTTTCGCGTGCGGCAGCGGCTGAATTTTCCTTTTTCATGGCCATAGCGGTCATGGCAGGCGCGTCAGCCATCAAAGGGCTGGGATTTGCCGGGTTTATGCTGCAAAACGATCTGCGCATGCCGTACGAGGCTGCCATGGTGCTGCTGGTTGCGGGTGTGGTTGCTTATCTGACCTCGCGCCTGTCCATTCGGTTTTTGATGGATTTTTCCGCCCGTCACGGCTTTGCACCGTTTGGCGTGTATCGCATCCTGCTTGGTGCAGCGGTGTTGGTGTATTATTTGCTTTAAGGAGTTTTTATGTCGGAAAGGCTTGTGATCCCATATCCCGTGATCGTGGAAGGGAAATATGACAAGATCAAGCTGTCCTCGCTGATCGAGGGGCAGATCATTTCCACGCAGGGATTTGGGGTGTTTAAAAATCGGGAGCTTGCGCAGCTTTTGCGCAGGCTGGCCGAGAAGAGCATGATCATCGTGCTGACCGACAGCGATGGCGGCGGTAAGGTCATTCGCTCGCATATATCCGGTTTGATCCCCAAGGACAGACTGATACAACTGTATATTCCCCAGATCAAGGGCAAAGAGCGCCGTAAGCAGACACCGGGCGCGCAGGGCTTGCTTGGCGTGGAGGGCATGGATGCGCAGCTTTTGCGTGAGCTGCTCGCGCCTTACGCACAGGGCGATGCGGCACAGAGATACCTTGAAAATCCCTTGTGCAAGACGGATTTCTTTGTTGACGGCCTGTCGGGAGGCGCGGACAGCAAGGCGCGACGCGCAGAGATCGCGCGCAGATGCAGCCTGCCCGAGGATATGACCGCCAATGCATTGCTGGACGCTTTGCGGATGCTGATGAGCTACGACGAATATCTTGCGCTGGTCGGCAGAGAACGGAGATAGAAAATATGCTGCAAAATATGACGGATATACTGGTCTGCCCCGTGTGCAAAAACGGTGTGCGGATCGAGGAAAAAACGCTTTGCTGCCTTGGCGGCAAGCATAAATTTGATCTTTCAAAGGAAGGGTACGTCAACCTGGCTGTGGGGCATATGCCGGGCGGTGACTCCAAGGAGGCCATCGCGGCACGGACAAGCTTTTTGGAAAAAGGCTATTACGCCCCGGCAGCGCAAGCACTCGAGCAAGCGGTGCAGGACTTTTTGCCCAAGGGTGCTACGCTGGTCGATGCAGGCTGCGGACAGGGCTGGTATTCCAACCGACTGGCCGCCAAGGGGTATCGCGTAGCCGGCTTTGATCTTTCCAAGTTCGGTTGTGCGCGCGCTGCCAAATCAGCCGCTGCATCGGGACTTGCCGATACAGCATATGCAGTGGCATCGGTATATACCATGCCTTTGCATGACGCGTGCGCGGACGGTGTGCTGAATATCTTTGCACCCTGTGCGGAGCAGGAATACCGTCGCGTGCTGGGGGATGGCGGATATCTGTTCTTGCTGGGGGCAGGGCAGATGCACCTGATGGGATTGAAACGGGCGCTTTACAGCACCACCTATGAAAATGCCGAGCGCGCGGATCTGCCCGAGGGGCTTATCCCGGTCGATACCCGACGCGTCAGCTTTGAGATCACGGTCAAGGGGCAGGAGGATATCAAGGCACTGTTTTCCATGACGCCCTACTATTGGCGCACAAGCGAGGCGGACAAGGCCAAGCTGGACGCGTTGGACACCTTGACGACCGAGGTGGACATGCTGCTTTATATTTACAGAAAATAAATCAAAGGATGTGATAGATCATGAAATTTTCACTTTGCATTCCCATGTATAACGAGTCGAGCATCATCGAGGACACAGCACGTCAGCTGTCCGCGTATATGCAGGCGAATTTTGACGATTATGAGATCATTTTTTCCAACGACGGCTCCAAGGACGGCTGCGACAAGCTGGTCGAGCAGATGCACCTGCCCTGTGTGCGCGTGGTAGGCTATGAGCAAAACCGCGGCAAGGGCTATGCCGTGCGCACCGCTATGCTTGCTGCCAAGGGCGATTACGTGATGTTCACAGACGCTGACCTGGCATACGGCACCGACGTGATCGGCCGCGTGCGTGACGCGTTTTTGGAGCATCCCGAGGCAGATATGGTGATCGGCTCGCGCAATCTGTCCAAGGACGGCTATGAGGGCTACACCTTTATCCGCAAGCTGGCCAGCAAGACCTATATCAAGGTGCTTTGCCTGGCGGGCGGCTTTAAGCTGTCCGATTCCCAGTGCGGCTGCAAGGCGTTTACCGGGGATGCTGTCAAAAAGATCTTTCCGCGCTGCGAGGTGGATCGCTTTGCCTTTGACTTTGAGGCCATTTTGTGGGCTGTCAAGTACGGCATGACCATTCACGAGATCCCGGTCAAGATCATCAATCACCGCGAGTCGTCGGTCAACTTGGTGCGCGACACGCTCAAGATGCTGCGCGACCTTTCCAAGATGAAGAGAAGGATCAAGAAAGCAAAAATCTGAATATGTAAAGAATGAAAGGAGGCAATCGCCATGAAAAAAACGATCACGATTTTACTTCTGACCGCGCTTTGTATGACGGTCTTAACCTCCTGCGACATGAGCAACGGTCTTGTTGCCGAGCTGCTGGGAAAGATCGATCGCGCGGATGAACACCTCTATCCGCCAGAGGATTGTATCGAAGAGCCTATTGACCCTATACCGCCCGTAGAAATCCAAACCACGCAAAATACTTACGTGACGACCGAGGTAAGCACGACCGAGCCGCCCGAGACGGGCTGCGATTGCGGTCAATGCGACCCGGATGCACCCGACGAGCCTCGGCCAACGCATAGATTCAGCATTTATACCTTGGTTGCCGTGGTCAACGGTGAGCAGATTGTAGGTCGCTACTTTACGTCGGAGAACAGTCACGAATGGAATGGTCAGGCTGACGTGGACGACAGCATTTCCGCGCTGATCGTGCGAGGGTGCTGGCGTTGCCCTGAAAAGGGGGCGATATTGGGTTATTCAATCGACGGCGGTGAATTTCTGTACGATGAAAGCTTTGTGACAAGAGCACATGGCGAATGGACGATCAACGGTACTGCAGCGCTCAACTACTGTGATATCGTGATCCCGGTATCCGAGCTTGCACCGGGAAGCCATACCGTGACCTGCTATGCACGCGCAACCAATGAGCAGGGAGAATATACCATGCAGATGATCGAATTTGTGGTCAACCGTCAAGACACGACTTCAGAATCTTCAGAGCTTCCGACTCTGGAAACGTGTGGCTTTATTGGGATAACGCTGCACACACCAAATGGGAAGTCTGCACCGCTGATGACCTTTGGGGAGCTGAAGGACTGGAATGGCGTATTGGATCTCGGAGAGAAGCTTCGGGAGTGGGAGAGCATGTTGAATGCTGAAGACTTTACACAGGGAGAGCTTCGTTTCCGAGGATACGCTACGTATGACGTTATGCCGCATGTGACCTATTACTTAACAGTGATGACTTGGTATGGAGATACAGGTATACACAGCGAACCGATCAGCATTGTCACGCCCGATGCATCCGACGTTGCATTGATCGGTATGAAATACGAGAAGCGCATGACCGTGTTCGAATTTACCGTACCCGTTGAGGCGTTGTGGAATACCGGGGATACGATTTATCTGAGCGGCGTAGTTCCGATTGATGCCCTGATAGGAGAGAACGCTCCGGTGATCTATGAGCAGCAAATCGACGTTTTGATGCCACAGCCCGAGATCGAAACCGATATCGTGGAAGAAACGCAGGAATAAAGGAGGTACCTATGAAAAGAATTGCATTGTTCTTTTTGATAGCCTGTTTATGCTGCAGTTTTGTAGCATGCGATATGGGCAACGGCCTTGTTGCTGAGCTGCTGGGAGGCATTCGGAACGAATACGACTACGGCTACGTTGAGCCGCCGGCAGATGTATATGAATCAGAATATGTGGCAATCGATCCGATTGAGCCTTGGGGAACGGTTGAGATACAGACCACGCCGCCCTATGAGATCGAGACGGAATACGTCACGGTCGATGAATATTGGAGCGAGGACGTGATCATCGATCCGGCTCCCCGGACGCAGGTCGCGTACAGCGCAGTGGATTATATCAATGCCGAGTATATCTTGGGCTGCGAGATCGTTACTGAACTTTTGTATACCAATGACCAGCCGTGGGTAGATCCTACCCGGGTGACCGTTGAGCAAGGGTGCGATTGGCTGTACGTGGGTGGTGTACTCGGCTTGACCGATGCAAATTATGCGATATTCGGGTATTCCATCAACGGCCAAGGCCCGTATTATGCAAAGGATTATCAAAAGGATCCCGATCCCGAGCTCAAGGAGGTCGTTTCTAAGATGGGTGCGGATTATATAAGCGAATATCAGGTGACAATTCCGCTTGAATCCTTGCCCGCAGGCAACTATGAGATCATGATCTGGTATGCCAATTACAACAATGAGGCCGAGCTTGCCACCAACGTAGAGGATGTGCTGTGCGTTTTCAACGTGGAGATCGCAGAGCTGATCATGGATTAATTTGTATCAAAAATCAAGGAGGATATGCATATGAAAAAAACGATCGTCATGCTGCTTTTGACTGCTTTGTGCCTGACTGTCCTGACCTCCTGCGACATGGGCAACGGCCTTGTTGCTGAGCTGCTGGGAGATTTCAAGGATATTGGCGTGCAAGAGGATATCTACCCCACCGTGGACTATACCTACGATATCGGGTATGAAACCGAAATTGTGGTCGAGCCGGATATTGAGATCGAAACCGAGATCGCGGTCGACATTTGGCCGCCCGATTCGTACGACGAAACCGTGAGCGATATTTCGTCGCTGATCGGCCCTGCGCTGTATGCGATCAATTTGGTGGAATATGAGCTCGACGGCGAGGTCGAAACCACGATGTTTGAAAAGAATATTTCGGATGCCTTGCCGGATGGTCTGGTGCTTTCTCCAGAAAGTATGCCTTCGTACGTTGGCTTTGGTGGCTGGACTGCGTTTTATACCGATTATGCGGTAAAATTCGGGTACAATGTCAACGGGCAGGGGATTGAAAGTGACGAGAGCTTTGTCGTAGATCTGCCTGATGGAATAGGCGCGCAGATTCCCAACGCCATATCGAATGCATCGGGCGTGCTGATCCGCGTGCCTGCAAGCGCATTGGAGGACGGTTACAATGAAGTCGAGCTGATCTGTTATTTCCCTGATTTCGATTATACGCTGCGCCTGATGACCGTCAAGGTCTTCAAGGAAGTACCGACAACGCTTGGCGAGGAAACGTATGACGTTTCGATCGATCTCATTGAGCCGATCGAGCCGATGCCCCCTGTAGAAGATACGGTAGAAGATACGGTGGAAGAGATCGACACCGAGATCGCGTTCCCGGAAATTGATATTGATGATTAAAAGCAAAAGCAGAAGTCGTAAAAGGCTTCTGCTTTTTGATGAGATTTTTCGCGCAGAAATCGTTTGGATTCGCATTCTCCCCCCCTGCGCTTGGCTCAGAGCAGCGCAATATCTCCCCCCTTCCGGGAGGGGGGAGATACGCGCAGGTTTGTCCATGCGCAGGGGGGAGAATGCGAATAGAAAGGGTTTCTGACGCTGATGTGGCAACGGGAATGGTGAGGGTGTCCTACGGACATTCTTTCATATTCTGTGCATACGAAAAAACAGGAACCTGTTCATTTGCGAACGAGTTCCTGAATATCGGTTGCTTTTTTGTATCTATCTTCTCCGCGGCCTTGCCTGCAGCTTGCTTTTGATCTGCGTTGTCAGCACGGCCGAGGCGCAGATCAGCGCGGCCAGTCCTGCGCGAATCCCGAGCGAAGCACCCAGCCCAAGCCCAAGCGTTACACTCTGCCGCAGCTCAGCGCCAAAAAACATCCCCAGCAAAAGTCCCAGCCCCACGTAGATGCAAGAGCAGAGCAGGGCGCAGGGCAGCACGGCAGATTCACATTTGAGTCCCACGCCAAGACCGCCCAGCATGCAGGAAAGCGCCATGGCACCAAAGCCCAGCGGCAAGATCCAAGCATCGGGATCGGGGGAGAGATACGCGATCAGCGCACCGATCAAAAGCGCGATCAGCCCACCTGCAAAGCATAGTGCCAAGCCCCACAAAAGTCCTGCGGTAAAGCTGCCGCTGCTTGGCGCGCTGTTGCTTACGTGCTTGCGCGCGGGAATGATGCTCCTGACCGATCTGTTCATAAAAAACGCCTCCGTATCCATAATATTACCATGTTTGGTAATACTATATGAGAACGGAGCCGTTTTTATGTCTTGAAAGCAGCGTTACTTCTGTGCGTCCTCTGCCTTGACGTCCACCTTGCTGATCGCGCTCTTGAGCAGACGGATCTTGGTGCGGTCATGGCTGGTTTCGATCACGACTGTTTCATCTCTGATGCTGATGACCTTGCCGATGATACCGCCGATGGTGGTGATCTCATCACCCACAGACAGACTGTTACGCATTTCGTTGACTTCTTTTTCCTGCTTTTTCTGAGGACGGATCATGAAGAAGTAGAAGAATACACCGACCACAACGACCATTACAATGGTCATGATGATCTGGCCTCCACCGCCGCCCTGGTTGGTAAGCAGATTAGTTAATGCCGAAAAATTCATTTTTTATCCTCCGTTGCGAGTTTTCACATACATACTTATTATATCCCAAAATTTACCGAAAGTCAAGACGAAAACGAAAAAGGTGCAAATAATTCATATCATGTTAATAAACGTGTGCTATTATGTAATGTGATATATTATGTCATAGTCCATATTTGGAGGTAAGTATATGAAAAAAGATAAATGTCCTCCTTGCAAAAAGACTTCCATCGGCGGCCAGGCCTTGATGGAAGGCATCATGATGCGAGGACCTAAGAAAACTGCTATGGCCGTGCGCAATCCCGAAGGAGAGATCGTGCTTGAGATCAAACAGAACGATACCAAAGCACCGCTGATCACCAAGATCCCCGTGGTGCGCGGTGTGTACAATTTTGCCGCGTCCATGATCACGGGCTATAAGTGCCTGATGAGATCTGCCGAGATCTCGGGACTGGAGGAAGCAGAGGAAGAGATGCGCCGTGAGGCCGAGGCAAAAAAAGCCGCCAAGGCCGCCAAAAAAGCCGCTAAACGCGGCCAAGCGCCTCTGACCGAGCAACAGCCCGCACAACCCGAAGCTCCCGTAACAGAGGAAATTTCTGCTCAAGAGCAAGCACCCGCAGCCGAGCCCGCAAGCGAAGCCGTTGAGGTGAGAAATACTCCCACAGCCGAGCCTGCAAAAAAGGAAAAGAAGGCAGACGGTGCGTCCATGACTACCACGCTGGTCATGATCCTTGGCGTCGTGCTTGGCCTAGGTCTTGCAATCGTACTTTTCAAGTTTGTTCCCACAGCGCTTTACGATCTTTGCGTTTGGCTGATCCCTGCGCTCAAGCCCGCAAACGTAGTGCTTGAATCGTTTATCCGCTCGCTTGTGGAGGGCATCTTCAAGATCGCCATCGTGGTCGGCTACATGGCGCTGGTTTCCTTGATGAAGGATATCCGCCGCACCTTCCAGTATCACGGTGCAGAGCATAAGTCCATCTTCTGCTATGAGGCAGGCCTGCCCCTGACCGTGGAAAACGTGCGCATGCAGAGAAGATTCCATCCCCGTTGCGGCACCTCATTCTTGATTTTGATGGTGCTGGTCAACGTATTCGTTTCGTTCTTTATCGAGCCCTCGTTTGTTGCCATCTTCGGCGGCACCATGAAGGAGGTGCTTGGCCAGATCCATAGTATTCTTCCCACGCTGGTGCGTACCGGCATATCCTTAGTATTGCTCCCCTTGGTTATGGGCATTGGCTATGAGCTGCTCAAGCTGGCAGGCAGATACGATAATTTCCTGACCAGACTGATCTCGCTGCCCGGTGTGTGGCTGCAGCACATTACCGTGCTTGAGCCGGATGACAGCATGATCGAATGCGCCATTGCCGCTATCAAGGAGGTCATTCCCGAGGACGAGAGCGACGCGTGGTAAACCGTAGGTAAGCCGTAGGGAAACCGTACATCATAAGGAGGATTTGAAGTATGAGAATAGTTTGTTGTAATGATTATAGGGAAATGTCCAAGGTTGGTGCCGATATGGTTGCCGACGTGATCAAGAATAAGCCCGATTGCGTACTGGGGCTTGCTACGGGATCTACCCCCGAGGGGCTGTATGCCGAGCTGATCTCCATGTGCAGCAAGGGTGAGCTGGATTTCTCGGCCGTTACCACGGTCAATTTGGACGAGTATTATCCCATCACGCCCGATAACGAGCAGAGCTACCGTTATTTTATGAATACCAAGCTGTTTGACCATGTCAACATTGATAAGGCAAACACCTACGTGCCGGACGGCAGCGCAGCAGACGCTGCAGCCGAGGCTGCAAGATACGAGGCGTTCGTGCGCGGACTTGGCGGCGCGGATATTCAGGTGCTGGGCATTGGCAGAAACGGCCATATCGCATTCAACGAGCCTGCCGAGGCGCTGCATCCCGCAACGCACGTTACCAGCCTGACCGCTGATACGGTAGAAGCAAACGCGCGTTTCTTTGAAAGCATTGATCAGGTTCCCACGCTGGCGCTGACCATGGGTATGGGGACTATCCTGTCCGCAAAAAAGATCATCATTCTGGCCAATGGCAAGGGTAAGCATGAGGCGATCAAGGCAATGCTTGCAGGCACGGTGACCACAAGCTGTCCTGCATCCTTCCTCAATCTGCACGCTGACGTGACGCTGATCTGCGACCGTGACGCTTACGAGGGCTGATATGGACGCAGCACAGATCAAAGAGCAGGCCTTTTTGGCGGCCGAGCAGCTGTTGGATGCTGCAGGAGCAAGAGAAGGGCAGATTTTGGTGGTCGGTTGCTCCTCCTCCGAGATCGCGGGCGGCACGATCGGTCACGCATCCGCGCCCGAGGTAGCCGATGCCGTTTATGCGGCCATTTCCGAGGCTTGCACAAAAAGAGGTGTATATCTGGCAGCGCAGTGCTGTGAGCATCTGAATCGCGCGCTGATCGTGGAACGCGCGTGTGCCGAGCGGTACGGCCTTGAAGAGGTCTGCGTGATTCCGCAGCCAAAGGCAGGTGGCTCTTTTGCAACGGCTGCATGGCGGGCCATGCAAGCGCCTTGTGCGGTGGAATCCATCAAGGCACACGTAGGTATGGATATCGGCGGTACGCTGATTGGCATGCATTTGCGTTGTGTGGCGGTTCCCGTGCGCATCGCGCAGAACAGGATCGGGCAGGCAAGCGTGCTGTGTGCGCGCACGCGCCCCAAATTCGTGGGCGGCAGCCGCGCGGTATATCCCGAAAGCGATAGGAGATAAATTCATTCATCAAAAAAGCTGAGTCTTTGTATTGACTCAGCTTTTTGTTATTTTGGAAGATCAATCCTTCTTTTTCTTGGCAACAACGACTGTGCCAAGCGCGAAAATCGCAAGGATCGCACCGCCGCCGATCACGCTGCCGCAGCCACCGGAGACTTGCTCGGTCTCGGTTTCGGTAGCATCGGGAGCTTCTGGAGCCTGGGTAGAGGTGGTGGTTGCCTCGGTCTTGGCCTCTGTTTGAGCCTCGGTGTCGAGGGCGGTATCGCTCTCTGTTGCAGCGTCGGTCTCGGTTTCGGTTTGATCGTCACCGTCGTCCTCGGACTGCCGGTAAGAGTTGATCGCAGCAACCTGTGCCTCGTAAGCGGCCTGCGCCTGGGCAGTCAGGGGAGCTACGTAAATGTAGTTGTATGTCATGGAATCGTTACCTGCGCCGCAAACGTACAGCATATCGTTGATCACCTGAATACGGGTGATGCGGTCTGCATCGGGAACTTCAATGCTTGCAACCTTTTCCATGGTGGAATCGTCCAGAACCTCAACGGCAGAGCCGTCCTTCAGACCAACCAGCAGGAATTTGCCTACGTGTGCAATGCTGTAAGCACCGCTGAATTCGGTATATCCAAGGCAGTTGATGCCCGAAGCGTCGATCTTGATAATGCCCGTGCCGCCCTCCTTCAAGGAAGCACACAGCCAAAGCGTACCGTTTGTATCCACGGCCATATACTGGCCCTCGTCCAGGTGCTTGCCGCCAAGATCAATGGTGCAATCCGCATCTGCAAAATCGATGGAGCCTTCAATGCCGAATTTCTGATTGAGAACGGGGTTCTCGGGATCGGTCACGTCAAAGCAATACAGGGAATCGTGATTGTAGTTGGTCATGACAAAGCAGTAGTACTTATCACCGATCTTGGCAACCTCAACACCGTTGACACCGATCTTTGTGCCGGATTCGTCACCGGGCTCCAGCTCGTTCTGGTATACGGGGATCTCGCAAAGCTCGATGAGCTTGCCGTTGTCCTGCTGCTGCGCGATACCAAGGCTGACGTAATTGTAGTTGACCGAGTAAGCAAAGCCTGCATAAACGATGCCGCGATCGTCGGCTGCGATACCCTTCGCATAAGAGAAGGGAGAGCCGGGCAGTGCATTTTCTTCATTGTAGGAATAGTACATATCGGTCACTTTACCTACCTGTGTATCCAGTACGACAACGCCGCGCATGCCTGTACCGCCGTTGAGCGTACCCATATATGCGTAACGGCCGTCAGCGGACATGGAAAATCCGCGCATGTTGACGTATGCAGCAACCGCGTAGTCATCTAATTCTTCCACATAGTCTTCCCACCACCATGCTTCGTAGTCGGGGGCAACTTCAGAGGTGATAAAGTCAGAGTCCTGATAGAACAGGCCCTTGAGCTCAACACCATTCCATGTGTCAGCGGTATACTCCTCAGAGGCCGCAACCGAAACACACATGCAACCCACGCAAAGGGTTGCGAACAGGATGATTGCCAAAAGCTTTTTCATGATTAATCTCCTTTTCGTTATTTTTGGAGGATACAAAATGTTGTAAATTGTACCATAAATATATCATACTATACGAAAATGCTTTTGTCAATAGCGTGAGTGCTTTTCCTTTGAATTCTGCATTTTGCCCAAAATAAGTGCAAGCAGAATAGCAATATGCACCATAAAAAACCTCGCACACCCGTCCGGGTATGCGAGGTCGTTTCTTTGTTATCAGTCTTTCTTTTTCTTGACTGCAGTGCATGCACAGAGTGCAAGCAGAGCCATCATCAGGCCTGTGCCGATAACGCTCTTACAGCCATCGGTAGTCTGATCGGAATCGGTTTGGACGTTCTCCTCGGACTGCTCTGCCGTATCGGCTATAACAGTCTCGGTCTCGGTCTCGGTCTCGGTCTCGGTTTCGGTTTCGGTTTCGGGAGGGGTAATATTGGATACACCGGGAATGTAGTTTTGGTAAACGTAGTTCAAACGGCCTAAGGGAGCGCAGTCACCGTCGATGTAGAAGTCTTCCATCTCGTCAAAGCGCGTTGTGCTGTCAGCCCACTTGAACTGCATGCAGATCTCCTTGTAGTTGTCAATGCCAAGCATTTCCATGGGAACGGAGATCATCATTTGTTTTTCCTTGGCCTGATAGCCAACCTCGCCCACGACCTCGAAGGAGTAAGCCCCATCAGTGCCGTTGTATTTGGCTACCGTGGTAGTGAAGTGATCCTTTGCAGAGTAGTTGACAATGTAATCATAGCCATACCTTTCGGTCTGTGCTGAGCTGTTCTCGTCATTGATATGCTTCATCCAGGAATAATCCGTGCTCTAC
>JAZQYT010000084.1:0-3670 GCA_045633665.1 Eubacteriales bacterium
TAGTGGTCACCGACGGGGGCCAAGAACACCTGCGTTTTGTTCATCAGGCGGCGGAAGGACTGGCAATGGGTGATCTTATCGCGGTCGCGCTGAAATTCTGTGCGCAGCTGACAAGGCGTTTGATAACGTTCGCGCCCGCGCGTCTGCGAGGTGCGGAATGCATACGGAGAGAGCGATTGCTCTTCTCTTTCCAGAAAAATATTGACAAAGCTGTCCTCTTTTTGTACCATGATGCTACCTCACTTTCCCCATTTTTATTCTTACATTAATAATATACGCTTTTTTTTGCGATTTTCCTTTTTTTCTTACAGTATTTTTTTGAAAGTTTATGAAATATTCAAAAAATCGAAGAGTGACCGCTCGGTCACTCCCCGATCTCATGGTAATCGTATCTCTCGCCCGTCTTTTCGGGCTCGCATTTGCCGTTGCTGATCTCGGATATGCGGCGCCACAAGGCGTCCTTATGCTCGTCCTTGACCGCAAAGCGTACCGTCACGCTGTCGGTATACTCCACGTCGTCCACCAAGGCGCCCATCTTGGGCAGCAGCAGATTGAATTTCTGATAATCCGAGTACGTGCATCTTATGCTGTACTCGCCGTACTTATGATACGTAATAATATGCGCAGCATCCAGAGCGATCCTTGCCGCGTGCGAATACGCGCGTACAAGTCCGCCCGCGCCCAAAAGAATGCCACCGAAATAGCGCGTAACCACCACGACCATATCCGTAGCCCCCGATTTGCGCATGCACTCCAGCACGGGAACACCCGCAGTTCCCTGCGGCTCTCCGTCGTCCGAGTACCTGGCCACAATGCCGCCATTAAGCAAATACGCCCAAACGTTATGCGTGGCATCCGCATACTCTCTTTGCTTTTGCTTGACAAACGCCATGGCCTCCTGCTCGTTTTTGATGGGAGCAGCGTGGCCGATAAAGAGCGAATTGCGCTCCTCAAATTCGGCTGACGCCATTTTTTCCAGCGTCATATAAAGCTGTTCGTTTGCCATGCTCACACCTCACCAAGTCCTGCCGCGCGGTACAGATCCTTGCGGATCACACCGTAGCGAAAGGCCACGGGCTGCGCGATGCTGTCGGTATGCAAAAGCTCCTCAAAGCGCTTGACCGACACAAATCTTGCCGCCACCGTTTCCTTTTCCTGCAGCACCACGGCAGACGCGGGGAGATTGGTTCTGTACAAATAGCACTCGACAAAAGCTGATGGCTCGCGGATCACCTGCAAAAGCTGCAGATCCTCGCGCTTGGCCTTCAGCCCGGTTTCCTCGCGCAGCTCGCGCAAGGCTGCCTCGATGCCGCTCTCCCCGGCGATCGCACCGCCTGCCGTGATCTCCCACATGTTGGGGAAATTGGGCTTTTCAGGTGCGCGCAGCGTCAAGAGCAGCTCGCCCTTATCGTTTACCGTAAAAATACTGACGCTGAGCACGTACGCGCCCTCAGGCATGGGATCTCCGCGCACAATGGTCGTGCCGAGATTTTTGCCGGCAGCATCAAACAGATCTCTTTTTTCCATAATTTCCTCACAAATCGTTGTGAAATTCCGCCTTATTCCTCCCAATCCGGCTTTTTTGCGGATGCGGTGGGATCAAATTCACGCAGCATACCGCGCACCTTGGCATCCACCACGGCCGTGACCTTGACTGCGTCCGCACCGTATTCCACGTCCTCCACGGTCGCAAAGCGGTACAGCGTATTCAAAGCGCCCTGCTTTGCATTGGGAATAACAAAGGTCACGCGCGCCTTGCCTGCGTGGATCATGCTCTCAAGCTCTTCGGCAAATTTCTCGTAGCCCTGTCCCGTCAAAGCCGAGATGTGCGCCTGATGCTCCGCGTTTCTGCCACTGACCGTGGGCAACGCGCCCTCTACCAGGTCACACTTATTGAACACGTAAAGCGTGGGCTTTCCTGCAGCGCCCAGGTCACAAAGCACCTGCTCAGTCACCTCTAACTGCTGCTCATGCTCGGGATCGCTTGCGTCAATGACAATGACCAGAATATCCGCATACACCGCCTCGTCCAGCGTGGAGCGGAAGGCCTTGATCAGATGGTGGGGCAACTTGCGGATAAAGCCGACCGTGTCGGTCAGCAAAATGCTCTCACCGCCCGGCAGCTCAAATTTTCTTGTGGTGGGATCCAGCGTGGCAAACAGCTTATCCTGCGCCAGTATCCCCGCATCGGTCATGCGGTTGAGCAGCGTGGACTTACCTGCATTGGTATATCCCACGATCGCCACCTTGGGCAGACCGCTCTTGTCGCGCGAGGCACGCATGGTCATGCGATTCTTTTCCATTTCAGAGAGCTGTGCCTCCAGCGCGGTGATGCGACGCTGAATGTGACGGCGGTCACTTTCCAGCTTGGATTCACCCGGGCCGCGTGTACCGATACCACCGCCCAGACGGGAGAGCTGCGTCCCCTTACCGATCAATCTGGGTGCCGTATAGCGCAGCTGCGCCAGCTCAACCTGCAGCTTTCCCTCGCCCGTCACGGCATGACGTGCGAAAATATCAAGGATGAGCATGGAACGGTCGATCACACGCACGTCGTTGCCAATGTCATCCTCTAAATTTCTGATCTGTGCCGGTGAGAGATCCTCGTCGGTCACCACCAGATCGATATCGTTATTCTTGCAAAGCTCCGCGATCTCCTGTACCTTACCCGAGCCGATCAGCGTGCGGGGATCGGGTGTATCCTTACTTTGCACTACGCGCGCAAAAGCAACACCACCTGCGGTGTCCAGCAGTCTTTCCAGCTCGTCCAGCCCGGATTCCACCACCTGCAGGTCGGCCTCTCTTGTCACAATGCCAATCAGCACCGCGCGCGTTTGCGCCTCACTCTTGATTTCCTTGTTTTGCAAGTCTTGCATTCTTTCTTCTTCTCCTTCTCTTCTCCGCCTTGTGCGTCACGTGTACGTAGCGCTGCATACAAGACACGTACTCCTCATGCAAGCGCGTGTTTTTGCCTCCGAATCTGGCAAGCACCTCGCGTCCGCTGATCCAGCATACCTGCTCGACCTCTTCCTCTTGCAGCACCATGTCCTCAATCTCAGCATCGGTATAGACCAGGTAAATATCCACGATCTTATGCCCGTTATAGGTACGGACGCAATTACGAATCTGCCCCTCACCGATCTCAAGCCCCAGCTCCTCGCGCACCTCGCGGCGCATACCCGTTTCGCTGTCCTCGCCTGCCTGCACCACGCCCATGGTCATGCACCATGCACCGGGCAGCACTCTTTTGGTGGCAGATCTTTTTTGAATCAGAAAACCGTGATCCCTGTGATAAATAAAGGCGTGTACCACCATGGTATATTCATCCTCACCAAGACGATAACGGCGGCCTCGCTCAACCAGCTTGCCCGTTCTGATCCCATCGTGCGTATAAACGTCCAGCATTTCCATATCTGTCCTTCTTTCTCCTTGGCTCCGAAGCAAATCGTGCCTTGGCGCGAGATAAACGCTCGTCAAAAAACGAAAACGGGCAGACTCCCACCCATAGCGTAGAGTCTGCCCGTTTATCATCAATGTCGCAAGAATTACTTTCTTACAGCTTCCAGTCTCTTCTTGAACTTGTCAACACGACCGCCGGCATCAACGAACTTCTGCTTACCGGTGAAGAAGGGGTGGCACTTGGAGCAAATTTCAACTCTCATTTCGCTGC
>JAZQYT010000085.1:0-1710 GCA_045633665.1 Eubacteriales bacterium
GGACGCCGGTCCCTACGTTTCGGTGATCCGTATGATGATCGGGGCTGACGCATCTGCGGCAGCCCCGTATTTTTTATCTGATGCGTTCGCCAATAGGCGTATCTTCCGCAAGGAAGACGACACGGACGGTCTCCTCGCCGCTTGCCAGAATCATGCCGTTGGACTCAATGCCGCAAAGCGTTGCGGGCTTCAGGTTAGCAACCAGAATGATCTTCTTGCCGATCAGCGCGTCCGGCTCATACCACTTGGCAATGCCCGAAACCACCTGTCTTTGCTCGTATCCGAGATCCACGGTCAGCTTCAAAAGCTTCTTTGCCTTGGGTACCTTCTCACAGCTCAAAATCTGTGCCGAGCGCAGCTCCACGTTCATAAACGCGTCAATGCCGATCAGCGCACAGCCCTCGGGCTTTTCTACTACAGGTGCGGGCGCGTTCTTGGCAGCCTCAGCCTTCTGCTCCTTGGCGATCTCCTCCAGCTTCTTTGCCTCGTCCACTCTTGCAAACAGCACCTTGGAATCGGCAACCTCGCTGCCTGCTGCGATACCGCAGAACTTGTCGGCATCACCGATGGTGTCAAAGCTGCGAGCCTGTGCATTCAGCATGCCAAGCACCTCGTCAGCTGTTCCGGGCAGCAAGGGCAGCAGCATGACGGCGCCCCAGCGGATCGCCTCAAGCAGGTTGTACATGACCGTACCGAGTCTTTCCCTGTTGGCCTCGTCCTTGGCCAGCGTCCAGGGAGTGGTTTCGTCAATATACTTATTGGCTCTGCTTAAAAGTTCAAACACAGCCGAAACAGCGTCCGCGATGTGATAGCTGTCCATGCAGGAGATATACTTGTTGTAGCATTCCACGCAGGTGCCTACCAGATCCTTGTCGGTGTCGTTATACTCTGCAGGTGCGACTACCTGCTTTGCAAAGTACTTTTTCTGCATGTCAAGCGTTCTCTTGACAAGGTTACCGAGGTTATTTACAAGGTCAGTGTTGTATCTCTTGATCACGTTATCGTAAGTGATCGTACCGTCCGCATTAAAAGGCATCTCGGCAAGCGCGTAGTGACGTACACCGTCCACGCCGAAGTGCTCTGCCAGCTTATCAGCATAGATCACGTTGCCGCGCGACTTGGACATCTTTTCAATGCCCGCGATAAACCAAGGATGTGCAAATACCTGCTTGGGCAGAGGCAGATCCAGAGCCATCAGGAAGATAGGCCAATAAATCGTATGGAAACGCAGAATATCCTTACCGATCATATGCACGTCACAGGGCCACAGCTTGCGGAACTGCTCGCTCTGCTCCTCGAAGGACTTGTCGGGATCGTAGCCGATGGCAGTGATATAGTTGGTCAGCGCGTCCAGCCACACGTAAATGACGTGCTTGGGATCAAAGGTGGGAACGCCCCAGGTAAAGGAGGTACGAGACACGCACAGATCCTGCAAGCCGCCCTCGACCTTCAGGAAGTTGTTGACCATTTCCTTCTTTCTGGCCTCGGGCCAGATAAACTCGGGGTTGTCCTCGATGTGCTTGATCAGACGATCCGCATACTTGCTCATTTTAAAGAAGTATGCTTCCTCGGTGGCCTTGACAAGCTCTCTGCCGCATTCGGGGCATTTGCCGTCGGTCACCTGGGAAGTCGGATCGTAGCCGATGGCAGTGATATAGTTGGTCAGCGCGTCCAGCCACACGTAAATGACGTGCTTGGGATCAAAGGTGG
>JAZQYT010000086.1:0-10587 GCA_045633665.1 Eubacteriales bacterium
ACGTCCAGCGCCGGGTGCAAGCAGAGCGCAAGAACGCGCCCCGCAGGCTTTTTTTGTATAATGCTTTGGAAATCTTCTTGCATCAAATATCCAGATTTTCCGCAAATTTTGCGTTTTCTTCGATAAAGATTCGTCTGGGCTCAACCTTGTCACCCATCAGAAGCGAGAAGGTCTGATCGCAGATCATGGCGTCCTCCATGGTCACGCGCAGAATGGTACGGGTGCTGGGATCCATTGTGGTCTCCCAAAGCTCCTCTGCATTCATCTCACCAAGACCTTTATATCTGTCGGCTTCTACGTTGTTTGTGCCAAGCTCCGCAATGTAAACGTCGCGTTCAGCGTCCGAGAAAGCGTATTTTTCACCGATCTTTTTACCACCGCTGCGCTTGTAGACCTTGTAAAGCGGAGGCTGTGCCAGATAAATGCGTCCCTGCTTGATCAGCTCGGGCATGTGGCGGAAGAAGAAGGTCAGAAGCAGAATACGGATATGCGAGCCGTCCACGTCCGCGTCGGCCATGATGATGATCTTGCCGTAACGCAGCTTGGTAATGTCAAATTCGTCACCGATGCCGCAGCCAAGCGCCTGAATGATGGGAACGAGCGAGGGGTTGGCATAAACCTTGTCAAGTCTGGTCTTTTCAACGTTCAGCACCTTACCGCGCAAGGGCAGAATGGCTTGGAAGCGCGAGTTGCGTCCCTGCTTTGCAGAGCCTCCTGCACTATCTCCCTCTACCATGTAGATCTCGGTAAATTCTGTGTTTCTGTCCTGACAGTCAGCCAGCTTTCCGGGCAGGGAGGAGCCTTCAAAAAGTCCTTTTCTTCTGGCCGTCTCTCTTGCCTTTCTCGCAGCCTCGCGTGCGCGCGAAGCGGCAAGGGATTTTTCTATGATAATTTTACCGACCGAGGGGTTTTCCTCCAGGTATTCGCCAAGCTTATTGACTACGGTGTTTTCGACCAGCGTTCTGATCTCGGAGTTGCCCAGCTTTGCCTTGGTCTGGCTTTCAAACTGCGCGTTTTCCAGCTTGACCGAAATGATGGCGCAAAGTCCCTCACGCACGTCGTCACCCGAAAGGTTTTTGTCGCTGTCCTTTAAGATGCCGTTTTTACGCGCATAATCGTTGAGAACGCGCGTCAAACCCGATTTAAATCCGGTTTCGTGCGTACCGCCCTCGATGGTATTCATGTTGTTTGCAAAGGTCATGATGCAGTCGCTGTAGGAGTCGTTATATTGCAGGGCGATCTCGGCCACGCTGGTGTCCTTCTCGGCCTTCATGTAAATCACGTCCTTATGCACGGGATCGCAATGCTTGGATTCGGTCAGATACTCCACAAAGGTGGAAATACCGCCTTCAAACTGCAGATCAGCCGTACGCATCTCCTCGCCCTCGCCGACGCGTGCATCGACCAGCACAAGGTGTACGCCTGCATTCAGAAATGCCTGCTCGCGCAAGCGATTTAAGAGAATATCGTAATCAAATACGGTTTCCTCAAAAATGGTGGGATCGGGCTTGAAGGTAACCTTGACACCGTGCGGACGCTCGGGGCATTCGCCCTCGCAGCGGAAAGGACGCGCCACAAAGCCGCGTTCAAATCGTTCGGTATAATGGAGTCCGTCCACCGAGTCGTCAAGCTCCAGCCATTCGGAAAGAGCGTTTACAACAGACGCGCCCACACCGTGCAGACCGCCCGCGATCTTATATCCGCCACCGCCGAATTTACCGCCCGCGTGCAAAATGGTATACACCACCTCTGGCGTAGGGATTCCCTCCTTTGCGTGCATACCGGCAGGGATACCTCTGCCGTTGTCCTCAACGGTCACGCTGTTGTCGGGATTGATGGTCACGCGGATGGTGTCACAATACCCCGCAAGCGCCTCGTCGATCGAGTTATCCACGATTTCGTATACCAAATGGTGCAGACCGCGGATCGAGGTAGTACCGATATACATACCGGGACGCTTTCTGACCGCCTCCAGGCCTTCGAGCACCTGGATCTGACTTTCGTCATATACGTTTTCTTTTTCCGGGGTAAGATTCTGATTTTCTTGCATCGTTAAGTTCCTTTTTCAAATTATTTTACATACTGGATGGATCGTTCATTCTGCCCGAAAGCGAGGTTGCCGAGAGCTGCGAAAAGCAGATCTTGCAGCCCTCCTTTGTCCTGTAAAGCACAAAGGATTTCGGAATATCCTGCTTTCTTGCCGAGTCCAAAAGCCCATTTTTCTCGGCATTGGCCAGGTATTTCTTGGTAATGGGGGAAAGCGTGGCGTTATCGGTATCGAAAATGCCGATAATGTCACGGCTTCGGATATTTTTGTTGTTTCCGACGTGTAAAAACATATATTCACTCTTTTCTTTGGTACGTGCCGCCCTTGACGTAAACGGTATTTTTGCCGCCTGTAAGATCCCCCTCGCACGAGGTCATGATCACCTGTCTGTCCGAGATCTCGCCAAGCAGGTAAGCGCGCCGTCCTGCATCCAGCTCAGAAAGCACGTCGTCAAAGAGAAACACGGGGTATTCGTTCTCGCAATGTGCGCGTGAAATTTCTCCCTCTGCCATCTTCATAGCCAGAGCGATCGATCTTTGTTGCCCCTGAGAGGCGAAAATTCGCGCGTATTTGCCGTTGAGTTCAATTTCGAGGTCATCTCTGTGAATGCCCCACAAGGTGCTTCCCGCGGCAATTTCGCGGTCGTGGTGCGACATGTAAAGGCGCATGTAGGCGTTTTTGCAAAATTCTCTGTCGGCGTACATGTCCTCCTCGATATGCGCTTTTCCCATGTATCTGACGCACACAGATTCCTTTTCGCCGGACATGCCAACAAAGAAATCACCTACGTGCTGATTCAGCTGCTTGACGTACTCGTAGCGTACCGAGGCAATATAGGCCGCCTCCCCTGCAAGCTGCGCACTCCACAGCTCTATTGTATCGTGAAAGGTCTTGCGGTCGGTTTCTGCCAGCTTGAGCAGGCTGTTTCGCTGCTTGAGCAGCTGATTGTATTTTTGCAGCGAGCGAATATAGGTGGGATAGAGCTGAGAGATGGCCACGTCCAGAAAATTACGGCGCTCCGCAGGCCCTTCCTTGACAAGAGAAAGATGCTCGGGGCAAAACAGGACTACGCGAAAGCTGCCTAGCAGCTGGCTTGTACGCGCAAGGCTGATGCCGTTGTGGTATACGCGCCGCTTTCCTTGCGAGAAAAGCTGCATTTCAATGGTCTGCTCACGCTTACTGTCCGAGTAATGCTGCAAAATGCTGCATTCTTCCTGCCCAAATCGTACAAGCTCTGCGTCCTTTGCCGCGCGGAAGGTCTTGCCCAGCGCGCAAAGGTAAATGGCCTCCAGCAAATTGGTCTTTCCTTGGGCGTTATCGCCTACAAGGACGTTGACGCCGCTGTCAAATTCCACGCAAGCAGCCTTTATATTGCGGAAATTCTGTACCTCAATGCGATTGCATTGCATAAAAGTATCAGTCCTTCATACGAACGGGCAGCAAGAGGAACAGTTCCTTGTCCTCGCCCTGCTCGCAAGGCTCAATGTTGATGCTGGAAAGGGGAGAGGTCATGCTCAGCTGAATCTTCTCGGCTGTGCATGCACGCAAGGAGTCGATCAGGTAGCGGTTGTTGAACGCAATGACCAGATCGTCACCCTCATGCTCCACGTAAAGCTCCTCGTATGTCGAGCCTGCGGTGGAGGTAGCCGAGATCTTGAGGTAATCGCCCGCAACCGTCAGCTTGACGTGAGAGCGTACGCTGCCGGCAATTCTCTCTTCGGTAACAAGCGCTGCACGCTCCAAAGCACCGATCAGGACGGCTCTGTCCACACTGACCGTGATCCTGTGGGTAGTGACGATGATGCGGTTGTAATCGATATAGTCACCGTCGATCAGACGGGAGAAGAAAATCATGCTGTCCAGGTTAAATACGATATTCTTGCGGCTGGTGTACACGGTCACTGTCGCTTCCTCGTCGCTGTCCAGCATTCTGTAAAGCTCATTTACAGTCTTGCAGGGGATGATGAACGAGAAATCCGAGCCGCCCTGTGTGGAAAATGCATCGATCTCGGTAGTCACGTTGCACTTTGCAAGCTTGAAGGAGTCGCAGGAAACGAGATAGAGGGTGTTGCCCGCGATCTTGAAGTGACAACCGTTGAGCACGGGGCGCTGGTCGTTGACGCCCATGGCGTACATGACCTTGGAGAGCATATCACGCAGCACGCTCTGCTTGACTGTAAAGCCATTAGGCGAGGTCAGACGGGGGATTTCGGGGAAATCCGCGCCCGCAAGTGCGTTCATTTTATGGGAGGAGTTAGCGGAAACGATCTCTGCGCCAAGCTTTTCGTTGACACTCAGGGTAACGGTCTCGCCCTCCATAACGCGAATGGTCTGCACAAATTTCTGTGCGTTGATGATATAGCAGCCGGGCTCTTCGACCTCGGCGGTGATCTCAATGCGAACGCCCTTTTCAAGGTCAAAGGTGGTCAGCACGCAGGTATTGTCTTCTTTTGCTTCAAATAAAATGCCCTCCACGGCAGTCAGCGTGGACTTACCGGATACGGCGCACATCAAAGGCGCGACGGCATTGCAGATTTCCTGGCGGTTGAATATGATTTTCATAACGGCACTCCTTTTTTGTTATATCTCTGCGTATCTCCGATATATCTCGCGTGCGCGAGAGAGATAGAGAGAGTAGATAGTATTTACTAGTAGTTTTAACAGTAGATTCTGTTCAAATTGTGGAAAAGTCTTATTGTCTTTGTATTGCAAGGAAAATTTTTGCGCAAAGGCTGTGCTTTTCTTTGGAAAAGTCGGGGGAAAATTGCCGCGTAAGCTGTGCAAAACGTTTTTTCTGCCTGTGCCAAATTTTCCTTTACGTCGTGCTTTGGTACGACATGCGTGTCGTTGTGGAAAATTTTTACCGGGTTTTCCACAGGGAAGGGGTGTCAGCTCTCCTTGACCGCCTTGGTCAGCTCGTCGATCTCCATGGAGAAGGCGGGCGAGGACATGATCTTTTTCTCGACCGTATCGATTGAGGAGATGATGGTGGTGTGGTTGCGGTTGAGGATCTTACCGATGCCGGGGAAGGACATGTCGGTAATATGGCGGATCAGGTAAATGGCAATGTGTCTTGCTTGTGCGATGTCCTTGGTGCGGCGCTCACCCAAAATGTCTTCCTTTTTAATGCCGTACTTTCTGTACACCGCTGCAAAGATCTTGTCCACGGTGACGTTGACAGGCTCTGCACCGCCCAAAAGCTCGTCAATGCAGCTACGGGCAACGTCCATGGTGATCACCTTGCCGTACACGAATCCGATGGCGCTGAGCTTACGCACGGCTCCCTCGATCTGCCTGATATTGGAGCGCAGGTTTTCGGCAAGGAACTCCAGTACCTCGTCCGAAATCTCAATGCCCACCTGATCGGCCTTCTTTTTGATGATGGCCATGCGCAGCTCGTGATCCGGCGGCTGAATGTCCGCAATCAGTCCCCACTCGAATCTCGTGATCAGTCTGTCCTCCAAGGTCTTGATTTCTCTGGGGGGCTTATCCGAGGTCAGAATGATCTGTTTGCCGTCCTCGTGCAGGGCGTTGAAGGTGTGGAAAAATTCCTCTTGCGTGGAAACCTTGCCCGCGATGAACTGAATATCGTCGATCATGAGAATATCGCAGCTGCGGTATTTCTCGCGGAATTCGTGCATGGTGCGGCGCGCCATGCAATCGATCATCTGATTGGTAAAGTCCTCGCTCTTGATGTAGATGACCTTGATATCCGGACGCTTGCGCTTGAATTCGTTGGTAATGGCGTAAAGCAGGTGCGTTTTACCGATTCCTGAGGGGCCGTAGATAAAGAGGGGATTGTAATCGGTTGCGGGGTGGTTTGCCACGGCCACGCAGGCAGCATGCGCAAACTTGTTGGAATTTCCCACGATGAAGTTGTCAAAGGTATATTCGAATTTGAAGGGGGGCATGGTAGAGCCGAGCG
Organism: Eubacteriales bacterium; assembly: GCA_045633665.1. GTDB lineage: Bacteria > Bacillota > Clostridia > Oscillospirales > CAG-272 > SVQP01. The sequence goes on from JAZQYT010000086.1 coordinate 5,973, forward strand.
TGGGCTTGTCCGCAGTCTGTTTTGCGGGAGCTTGCGTCTGTACTGCCGCTGCTTCGGATTGTGCTGCGCGCATAAAGCGCTCGCGCAGGCTTTCCACACCTTTGGTATTACCCGAAAACTGCAGGTCGATCTGCACATCCATGCCAAGGTTTTCCGAAAATTTCTGTCTGATCTCGGGCAGGTATTTGGTTTTAAGCACGTTGATCTTAATCTCGGACGGCGTCACCATGGTAATGGTGTTATTCTCAAAGCTCTTGATCTCCAATCCGCCGAACCAGACGTCGCAGATCAGATCTCCGAGAATGCCTCTGTAGTATTCCTTGATACCGTCCCAGAGCGCGTTGAGAAGGTCTAATATTTCCATTATGTTTCCTTTCCCGTATGGGTAACTTTTAGTATATATATTTATAGTTATTATATATTATAACATATTATAGCCGTAAAAGCAACCCCAAATGCAACCTTTTCGGCATATTTTTGATAGAAAAGTTTACATTTTTTTGTTGCAATAGGGACAAAAATGCGCTATAATATGTGTATATTAAAATTGTAAATTTTTTGTGAAAAGAGTAAAATAGCATGCAAAAGATCAGATACGGAGTCAAGGGCATGATGTGTGCGGCCTGTGTTTCTCACGTCGAGCGTGCGGCCAAAGCCGTGCTTGAAAAGGGAGAGATCGAGTACACGGTCAGCCTTTTGACAAACTCCTTGAGCGTGACGTATCCCGATTCGTACAGCCAAGGGGATATTAAGAAAATCGAAAAAAAGCTTGCCGCAAAGATCAAATCGGCAGGGTATGCTCTGACCGAGGAGATCGAGCAGCAAAAATCCGCGCACGAGGCGCAGAAGCAGCAAAAGGCGGTATTGCTCAGATTTGTGCTCAGCGCATTCTTTACAGGCTTTTTGATGTTCATATCCATGGGCAACATGTTCGGCGTGCCGTTCTTACAGTTTTTCTCCGAGCCCGAATATGCGCTGATGTTTGTGCTTTTACAGATGATTTTGACGCTGCCCGTGCTGATTTTGAATTACGGCTTCTTTTTCCGTGGTTTCCGCGCGCTTTTCCACCTCTCACCCAATATGGATACCCTGATCGCCATCGGCTCGTCTGCAGCGTTTATTTACGGCGTGTGGGCAGCTGTGGAGATCGGTATTGCCAGCGCTACGGGCAACGTGGAAATGCTGCATACGTGGATGCACTCGCTCTATTTGGAGTCCTCGGCCATGATCGTCACGCTGGTCTCTCTTGGCAAAATGCTGGAGGGCAGAGCCAAAACCAAAGCGGGCGCGGCCGTGCGCGCGCTGGCGTCGCTTTTGCCGGATGAGGCAACTGTGCTAAAGGACGGTGAGATGGTGCAAATGCCCATTTCCGAGCTTGCCGTGGGGGACGTGGTCATGGTCAAGCAAGGACAGGCCATTCCCGTGGACGGCACGGTAATTGAAGGACACGGCGGTGTGGATGAATCCCCCTTGAGCGGTGAGAGCATTCCCGTGGAAAAGAACGTGGGGGACACAGTCAGCGGTGCCTGCACCTTGGTCAGCGGATATCTGAGTGTGCGCGTGGATCGCGTCGGACAGGATACCGCGCTGCAAAAGATCATCAATCTTTTGGAGGAGGCAGCGGCATCCAAAGCGCCCATTTCGCGCGTGGCGGATAAGGTCAGCAGTATTTTCGTGCCTTGTGTCATGGGTATTTCACTGGTCACGGCCATCGTGTGGATGATCGTCACGGGCGGAGATATCAACCAATCTCTCAGAAACGCCATTTCGGTATTGGTCATTTCCTGTCCCTGTGCGCTGGGACTTGCCACACCCACGGCAATTATGGTCGGAACGGGACGCGGTGCGGGTGAAGGCGTGCTGATCAAGAGCGGTGAGGCGCTGGAGGCCCTGCAGAGCGTGGAATACGTGCTGACCGATAAAACGGGAACGCTGACCGTAGGAAAGCCGGTGGTATCACAGGTCATAGAGTTTGACGAGCTTGACCAAACCAAATTGATCACGTACGCATACGGAGCGGAGAGTCTTTCCGCGCATCCCTTGTCGGCTGCCATCTGCAGCTACGCGCAAGAGAAGGGAGCAGAGCTGTTGCCCACGTCTGATTATGAATCCTTTATCGGACACGGCATTGCTGCCGTCGTGGGCGGCAAAAAGGTGCTTGTCGGTAAGCCGGAATTCTTGTCGGATCACGGTGTCAGTATTAAGGATAAGCAAATGCTGGTGTTCCAAAACTGCCAGCTGCGCGGTCTGACCACGGTTTTGGTAGCGGTGGACGGTAAATCGGCCGGACTGATCGGCATTTCCGATCCGATCAGAGAGGAGAGCGCAAAAACGGTATCCGATCTCAAAGCCATGGGCATTACCTGCGTCATGCTGACGGGAGATAACCCTGTCACCGCCAAGGCGATAGCCGAGCAAGCGGGGATTGAGGTCTATCACGCGTCGCTTTTGCCCGATGATAAGGAACGGATCATCCGCGAGTACTGTCAAAAGGGAAAAACGGCCATGGTGGGCGACGGCATCAACGACGCTCCCGCGCTTGCGCGTGCAAATATCGGTATCGCCATCGGCTCGGGTACTGAGGTCGCCATTGATTCGGCTGACGTGGTGCTTTCCAAAAATTCGCTGTTTGGCGTGGTGCAGGCTATCAGACTGTCGCGCGAAACGGTCAGAATTATCAAGCAAAATCTTTTCTGGGCGCTGATCTATAACAGCATCTGCATTCCGCTTGCAGCCGGAGTGCTTGCGCCCGTGGGCATTGTGCTCAATCCCATGATCGCCTCGGTGGCCATGAGCTTTTCCTCAGTCAGCGTGGTGCTCAATTCGTTAAGACTCAGAAAACCGGCAAGGTATTGGGCCGGTATTGGCTATATAATTCATCATAAAAGGAGAAAATCGAATATGGCAGAACAAGTTATCGTATTGGACGTACAGGGCATGATGTGTCAGAAATGCGTTGCACACGTCAAAAAGGCACTTGAAGGCACAAAGGGCGTAAAGGCGGTTGAGGTCGATCTGGATAACAACACCGCAACCGTCACGTATGCAGGCAAAAAGCCCGAGGATCTGGTCAAAAGCGTGACCGAAGAGGGATACGTCGCAAAGATCAGATAAAATACAGAAAAAAGCCCTTGCAAAGGGCTTTTTTTTGTGTTATAATTATCATTGGATTATTATGGATAGATATACTTATTTTTCGAACAGGAGCAGGCTTTAGATATGCACATCATTTTGGCATCCAAATCACCGCGCAGAAAAGAAATACTCGAAACCTTGGGCGTGTCCTTTACCATTGTAACTGCCGATACGGACGAGAGTAGTGATCAGAGAGATCCCGCGCTGCTTGTTGAGCAGCTTGCCATGCAAAAATCGCAGGACGTGCAGGACATGCTGGACGCACAGGACAAATTGCAGCCCGATACGCTGATCATCGCGTCCGACACGGTGGTGGCGCTCAACGGTGAGATCTTGGGCAAGCCAAAGGATCGCGAGGATGCACGCCGCATGATAAGTGGGCTGCAGAATACCGCGCATCACGTGCTTTCGGGCATTGCGTTTTGCTATTATGATGCGCAAGGAAAAAGGAAAAGTGCATTCTCGCACGCATCCACTGCCGTACATTTCGGCCCTATGAGTGAGGCGGATATTGAGCTTTACCTTGATTCGGGTGAGCCCTACGACAAGGCGGGCGCTTACGCCATCCAAGGTCTTGCAGGCAGATGGATCACGGGCATTGAGGGAGATTATTTCAACGTGGTAGGACTTCCCGTCAACGTCATGTGCGAGCTTGCCAAGCAGGCGTTTGGGATTGATCTGTTGAGATTATAGTTACGTAGGGGGAAATATTTGCAAGCAAATTAAAATATTTGCAAGCAAATTCATCCTCCTGCACGCAATGGACTTATTATTGTAATATCAAAAGCTGAATCAAATTGTTTTCGGGCGGGAGGATGATATCCTCCCCTACGAAGAATTTTTCGCGAAAGGAGGGAGAGTTTTTTTCATGGCACGGCATCTCGGTATCGATCTCGGTACGTCCAATACGCGTTTCTGGCTCAAGGAAAAAGGCATACTTTTGCGCTCTCCCTCTGCCGTATCATTAGAGAATAAAACGCAAAAGGTGGTTTGCGTGGGCAGCGATGCCAGACGCATGGTGGGCAAAACGCCCGTACATCTTTCTGCATACCGTCCCATCCAAAACAGCGTCGTGACCAAAGTAGAAGTCACCGCCATCATGCTGCACGAATTTTTTGAGCGCACCAACTGCACGGGATTTTTCAATAAGCCGATCGTGCTGGCGGCAAGTCCTTACAGGATGAACGATGCCGAGCGTTTGATCTTTGAAACCACCATTCTGGATGCGGGAGCAAAATCGGTCGCCCTGATCGAAGCACCCTTGGCCGCTGCGCTTGGCGCGGGACTGCGCATTTATGAGCCGCGCGGCTGCATGATCTGTGATATCGGCGGCGGCACGACCGAGATTGCCGTGATCAGCTCGGGCGGCATCGTGCGTGCAAAATCCTTGCGCGTGGGCGGGGATCAGTTTGATCAATCCATCATCAATTACTGCAAGTACCGCAAGGATCTGATCGTGGGTGACACGGCTGCCGAAATG
>JAZQYT010000087.1:0-5000 GCA_045633665.1 Eubacteriales bacterium
TGATTTTTGCTATAATGAATAGCGTATAGATGTGTCCTTGCGGCATATCACTTTCAGATAAGAAAGGGAACACAACATGAAAAAAAGAGTATTGCTTCTGAGCGCGGCTTTGCTGCTTTGCGTCAGCCTTTTGGCAGGCGCGATCGTCATGAGCATCGAATCCGCACCCGCGGGTACGGTGCAGACCTCGCTGACCAATCTTTCCACAGCGAACTCCACCGCAACCACCGGCAACAAGCTGACCATGACCGATCTTTCGGTCAACGCGTCGGATTCGACCGTGTTTAACACTTCCAAGCCGAATCTGCTTTATGATTTCAGCTCGCCCGATCCCGCGAGTGAATTTCAGCACGGGCATGATACGGTGCATAAAGAACAGGACGGCTATTATTCCTTCGTGATCACGGGCAGCGATCCCTACTTGTGGCTTGGCCAGCCTAATATCAAGTGTACGGATGCAAAGTACGTACTTTTCTATTATCGCACCGATTGCTCAGCGCAGGGCGAGCTTTTCGTGCAGAGAAGCGATAACGTGCAGATGGGACAGAACGGCTCTCATATGGACTGGCGCTGGAATGCGAGCGGTGAGTGGGAAAAGCAGGTCGTTTATTTGAGTGCATGGGCAGAGTCTAAAGCCACTATCAACATTTTGCGCCTTGATCCTTTGGCAAACGGCGCGTTCGTTAACGGCCAGACCACCATTGATATTGCCTATATCGCATTCTTCGCAACCGAAGAGGATGCAGGCAACTTCGATATGACCGAGTACAAAAAGTACGTGGCTTACGAAGAGCAACTCAAGGCCGAGGAGGAATCCAAGCGCCAGGAAGAGGAAGAAGCAAACAAGAAGGTGGAATGGAGCGATCCCGATCCTGCCGATCTGCCTACCTTCTCGGTAGATACGCAGGCAAGCAGCGTGCAGTATGCGGTTTCCGCCGACGGCAGCGAGGTCACCATTTCCTATCAGCTCAACGGTCAGACCGTCAGCTACACAGTTCCCAACAACGTCAATTACGTATTTGGCGGCTATGCAGGAACAGACGACCTTGGCAGAAGCCTGTATACGCAGTATTCCCAGTATACCACCACCAACCACAAGCAGTCTGTTTCCGATCCTGAAACCGTGGGCGTTTACGGAGAGAACGGCGAGCATTACGTGGGTATCTTCTACTTCCTTTGGATGGGCGAGCATGATGATACCGGCGTGTGGGACAATACGCACATCGTGGAAAAGTACGGTGATAAGGCCTATAATACAAAGACCTGCAACGCATGGGGCCCCGTTGGCCAGATGCACTACTTTGCAGAGCCTCTGTACGGCTATTATTACTCCAGCGACCAGTGGGTTATGCGCAAGCATATGGAGCTGCTCTCCAATGCGAACGTTGACTTCCTTTACATTGACGTGACCAACGGTTATGAATATTACAACAACGCCATCAAGCTCATGGAGGTCTGCCACGAGATGAACGAGCAGGGCTACGATGCTCCGCAGATCGTGTTCTACACCCACTCGAGCAGCGCAAATGTCGTCAGAACGCTGTACAATAAGATTTACTCCAAGAACCAGTATCCCGACACCTGGCTGTACGTGGACGGTAAGCCCTTGATCATTGCCAATGAATCGGATAATATCAACGGTTTCTTCTCCATCCGCCTGCCCCAGTGGCCCAACGAATCCACCAAGAAGAACGCATGGCCCTGGATGGATTTCACCTGGCCGCAGAGAATCTTTAAGACCAATGACGGTGAAAGAGAAGCCATCAGCGTATCCATGGCACAGCACGCAGGCACCATTCAGTTCAGCGACTCCGCATTCTACGGTGACCGCTCCAACCGCGGCCGCTCCTACAACGGCACTTACGATCTGCTGACGCCCGATTCCTACAAGCTGGGCATTAACTTCCAGTATCAGTTTGACAGAGCGCTCATTCAGGATGCCAAGTACGTGCTGGTAACCGGATGGAACGAGTGGGTGGCACAGCGTCAGCCTACCGATAACGGTACCATCCGATTCGTTGACACCGCATCGCTGGAATTCTCCCGTGACGTGGAAATGACCATTACCGATTACTATTTCGATAACTACTACATGCAGCTGATCGGCAACGTTCAAAAGCTCAAGGGCGCAGCACCCGTGATCGTACAGGATGGACGCACTCCCATCAACGTCACCGGTGACTTTGCACAGTGGGATAAGATCGGTGTGACCTATTACGACGTAGAGGGCGACACGGTTGATCGTAACGGCAAGGCGTTTGGCAAGCAGACCATGACCAACACCACCGGCAGAAACGACATCGTTTCCGCAAAGGTCACCCAGGATACCACGTATCTCTACTTCTACGCAAAGACCGCAGACGATATCACAAAGCCCGTTGCAGGCACCTCCTGGATGCAGCTGTTCCTTGACGTGGACGGCAGCGTTGAAACCGGCTGGTACGGCTACGATTACGTGATCAACTACAACGCAAAGGAAGACTTTACCACCAGCGTTGCCAAGTATTCGGGCAGCGACGGCAAGTATGGCTTTACCGATTGCGGTACCGTTTCCTACAGAGTCAAGGGCAATCAGATGATGATCGCAGTTCCTATGGAAATGCTGGGCATCGAGTATTACAATCAGCTGTGCATGCAGTTCAAGTGGGCTGACAGCGATACGCTGCTTGACGAAATGGCTGATTTCTACATCGACGGTGATATGGCGCCTCTTGGCAGACTCAACTACGTATATCAAAACTACATCCCCGGTGTCAGCACCGACATCACTCCCGCAAAGGTGATCACCATTGCAGAAAAGGCTGCAGGTGAGGACAGCTACTTCGGCAGCGAAACCACCGATACCGAGGCTGCGACCGATCCCGAAACCGTTGTAACGACAGATCCCCAGCCTGATCCCGAAACAGAAATCGAGACCGAGACCGTGGTAGAAGCGGGCTGTAAGGCAATTGGGGGCGGTATGCTGATGCTTGCGCTGCTTGGCATGTGCGCGATCGCACTTGGCAAAAAGAAGGATTGATGATTGCCGCACAGCAGCACCTGTATCCCACAGAGGACTGCAAGGACTTTATCTACCTTGGATACCCCATGCACCTGACGCCCACCGAGGCGCGTATTCTTGGTTATATCGCACAGCACGGCACAGCCGATGCGAACGCGCTGCTTGCGCATTGCTACGCAGGCAGAGAACCGAGTGCCGCCAACGTTTCGGTGCGCATCAGCTCCATCAATCAAAAGGCGCGTGCCATTGGCGGCAGAAAGCTTTTGCATCTTGTGTGGGGGCGCGGATACAGACTTTGTGACGATATTTGATCCCGGAAGGGCAACTGCTTTTGCAGTTGCCCTTCATTTTTTTGTTGACGAAAGGCAAAAAGTTTGGTATAATAAAGAAAATGACCAAGAAAGGAGAGGGGACAGTGCAGGATGTCAGAGATATTCCGATCAAAGCGCTGCGCGGCGTAGGGCCTGCCAAAGAGGCGGCATACGCAAGGCTGGGCATTTTTACTGTGGGAGATCTTTTGTATCATTTTCCGCGCGCGTATGAAAATCGCGGTAACGTCAAGCGCCTTTGCGAGAGTGACGGGCAGAGCAAAATGTCGGTGGTCATGACCGTGGGAACGCAGCCGCGCCGCGCCATGATCCGTCGCGGTATGACGCTGGTCAAGTTCCGCGCGTATGACGACAGCGGAGATTGCGAGATCGTCTATATCAATCAGGACTACGTGCAGAGCATGTTTCCCGTAGGAGGGCTGTTCCGCTTTTACGGTAAGGTGGAGCGCGATAAGGGACGCTGGCGCATGACCTCTCCCGTGGCTGAGCCAGTGGTCGAGAGCAAGCCGCTCCCACCGTTGTATCCCGTGTATCCGCTGACCGAGGGGCTTTCATCCAAGCAGATAGGACAGCACATAGAAATGGCACTCGCGCTTGCCGCGCAGGGGCTGGAGGATCCCATTCCCGAACCGATCCGCGTGCGAGAGGGGCTTTGTACCTTGTCGTTTGCGCTGCGTGCAATGCATACTCCCACCGATCTTGCAGGCGTAGAGATCGCCAAGCGCAGGCTGATGTTTGAGGAGCTTTTCTTATTTGGTGTGGGGCTGCGCAGCGCGCGGCATACCACCGAGCTGATACCTGCACCTGCTTGCAAAAGCAACGATCTGCGTGCGTTTTTGTCGCTCTTGCCTTATGAGCTGACCGAGGCGCAGCGCCGCACAGTGGAGCAGATCCGTGCCGATATGGCAAAGCCGTACGCCATGACGCGCATGGTGGTGGGTGACGTTGGCTGCGGCAAAACGGTTTGCGCAGCTGCAGCTGCCGTCATAGCCGTGCAAAGCGGCAGGCAGGCGGCCATTATGGTTCCAACGGAGATCCTTGCAAGACAGCACTACGCCGATCTTGCACCGTATTTTGAAAAAATGGGCATGCGCTGCTCCTTGCTGATCGGTGCTATGACGCCTGCGCAAAAGAAAAAGGTGCATGCTGCCTTGTCCGCGCAGGATGAAGAAAAACGCGTGCAGATCGTCATCGGCACGCAGGCGCTGCTTTCCGAGGGTGTGGAATTTGCCGCTCCGGGGCTTGTGATCACGGATGAGCAGCATCGCTTTGGCGTGGCGCAACGCGCCAAGCTTTCGGATAAGAACGCGCACGCGCACCTGCTTTGCATGAGTGCTACCCCCATTCCGCGCTCGCTTGCGCTGGTCATGTATGGGGATCTTGCCGTTTCGCGTATCGATACCATGCCTCCAGGCAGACAGCGCGTGGATACCTTTGCGGTCAATCAGAGCTACCGCGAGAGATTGGACACCTTTATTCGTAAGAACGTGGACGAGGGCGGACAGGTCTACGTAGTATGTCCTGCGGTTGAGGAGCAGGAGGACGATGAGGATCTGCTTTTGGAGGAGATCGGTATTGCGCGCGAAAATAAGCCGCCCTTGCAGGCGGCGGTGCAGTATGCCGAGCAGCTTTCCGAGCGGCTGCAGGGATATCCCGTGGCGTTCGTACAT
>JAZQYT010000088.1:0-41999 GCA_045633665.1 Eubacteriales bacterium
TCTTCCTAAGACCGCTTGGCCTCCGACTTTTCTTGGTATGAGCCTGAACGAAGGGGGTTGTTTCCTTTGCATAAACGGGGGGATCCATTACGAAACCCAGTTCTGCATCGTAGTGGTAGCCGGGCGCGGGGCAGTAGCTACCTTCGTCTTCATAGTCGCTGCCGCTTCTGGAGGTAACCCAGTCGCCTTCGAGAGCTGCGGAGGTAGGAACTACCATTGCAGCTGCCAGGGACAGTACCATCAAAGCAACCAACAACACGGAAAGAAATCTTTTCATTGTGAAGATTCTCCTTTGAAATAGTATTATTTGTCGCAATTTATGCGCAGTACAATTATAGCACAAATGTCAAATTTCGTAAATAGGCACATTTACCAAAAAGGTGGATATTTTACTGGTATTGTGGCACAAAAGTCTTCACGAAATTTTCACAATATAAGCTTAAAGCAGCAATTCGTAGTAATAAATCGGCAAAGCGCTCCAACCGTGGCAAAGGCTTGCGGCGTGTCCGAAGTCGGAAAGGCCGATGATGGTCTCCCAGAACGTGGTCGCACCGTTGCGAAGCATATGGAGATAATCCCTGTCAATTTCGTTAAGAATGACGGGTGCATACGCTTCCCTGTTGATCTTGAGCAGCGCGTCAAAGCGGAAGGAATTCATACTCAGCGTATTGGGATATACGGTATATCCGCAGTTGTCTTTGCCGTTTGTGGATAAAATGCGCAGGATATTTGTCAGATCCAGTCCATCTGCTGCACCGCAAAGCAGGCAAAGCGCGTTGGTCAGAACGCTGTACTCGCCTCTGCAGCGGTTTTCAAACGACTCAAACAGCTTTGTTTCGGGATTGTAAAACTCCTTGGCAATCGCGCGGTTGACACTCTGTGAAATCGCACGGTACTCCCCTGCCTCTTTTGTCTTACCCAGCGCATCGCAGATCTTGGCCATATGCTGCAGCGCCAGCGAGAAAAATGCGTTCAGAGGTGCTTCCATGCTGCGATTCTGCTCAAAGAAATGCCCGTTCATACCGGGACTCCACTCGTAGAAATTCCAATATCCGCCCTCACCGTAGAAGTTTTCGATCAGGCCGCTGTCCTGCAGCTTACCGATAAAGGTATGGATAATGGTGTCAAGCACGGGATAGCATTCCTGTGCCAACGAAATATCGCCCGTATGGCGGATATACTCTTCCATTTGAATAAAGTACACGGTCGAGAAGGACGGAATGGGAAAATCCTTGCCCGCGGGATAGCAAAGCGTCAGAATGCCGTCGGGGCGCAGGCCCTTGGAGATCAGCTTGAGGTTTGCGCGCGGAAATTCTTTTTCACCAAACGCATAATAGCCGCACAGCATCTGATTGCGGGAGTCCATGCAGTAAAGCGCCTGCTCTCTCCAGGGGCAATCCTCATAATGCTCGTGCATACATTGAAGCAACGTGTTGACGCAAACGTCGTAGATGGTGTTTTGCAACAGATTTCCCTTTTCGAATTTCTTTGCGGTTACGGGATACAGCGTGGGGCGCAGGCCCGCATAATGCACGGTAAACTCGGACGCATGAACAAAGAACTGGATGTATCTGCAGCCAAAGCGACGGAAGGTGTGCAGGTATTGATTTCTTCCTTTTTTTGCCTTATAATCGGCAGAAAATCCACGTACGGAGGTGCGGCAGCGTCCATCCGCCAGATGCTCACCGTAGCCAATCTCGATCGCACAGTCGTGCGGTACTTCGATGTCAAAATCTAAAAAGCCAGCCCACTCTTGTCCGAGATCCACAACAAAGAATATGCCCTGCGACTCGTCCTCAGTCTTGAAATGCACGGGCTTGTCAAAGCCGAAAAAGCCTCTCATATCCGAGATCTGCTCGGGATAGCGGTGGCGAAGCGCGGCATGCTGCATCATCTTGTCTGGACTTGTGTGCTGTTTTTCAACGTAGTCGAAAAGTCCCTGCAGGCAAAGCTGTGCAGAGGTTCTGGGCGCAAGCTCCAGCATTTTAATCGGGCGCTGCGTAAAATCTGTGGAGATCATGGGCATCAGCACGCTCGGGGCAAATCCATCCGATACGTCCTGCTCGATAAAACCGTCGTAGGTAGTGTAATCGTAATGATAAGTATAGCCGAGCTGTCCCGAGATCAGCTGTCTTACGTGCGAGATGTAGTCACGGGAAAGGCGCGAGAGCGTATGCACATCCGAATAGCAGATGGGTGCATCCTGCTCACACACTTCAAAAATAACGCCGGGCTCACCGTGAATATAGGTCTGCGTGTCGTCACCGTAGTACCAGACCACGATCACCAGCCTGTTTTTGCCCGCTTTGACGAATTTGGTCACGTCAACGCGGTCGCAGACCTTGTAGGTGGGATAGTCGGCATACTGTCCAAAGGCGGCCAGTTCACCGTTGAGATAGACGGTATAGTTGGAATCGGCAGCGATGGTCAGCGTATAGGGGGCTTCGCCCGTTGCATCAAATTCCGCAACGAAATCCGCAAATTCGTCCGAAAGGATCTCCCCTGCTTTCCATATCCATTTAGCTTTCAGAAACATGATCTTCCTCCGTTTTATAAAATTTTCCTTGGTACAAATTATTTTGATATAAAATCTTATCCACGTCGTTGACCACCGCAGTTTTTTTGCGGCTCCAATCGGGGGCAAGCAGCGCATCGGGCGCCCCGTCCCCTGTCAGACGCGCGATCACGGTATCGGGCGGCAGCAGCGTCATGGCTTTGGCAACCACTTGCGTGTAAGCCGCCTGCGTCATGGGCTCGTACTTCCCCGCATTGTAAATATCCGCCATGACCGTATCCTTGATCACGTGCAACAGATGCAGCTTGACCTGATCGGGATGCAAGGCAGCAACGTCGCGTACGGTCTGCAGCATGGTATCCTCGTCCTCGCCCGGTAAGCCAAAGATCAGGTGGATGCACACGTGAATATCCGCACTTGCATTTCGCAGCGCGTCATACCCCGCAACAAATGCCGCAAAATTGTGTCCGCGATTGATCAGGGCTGCGGTCTGATCGTTTGAGCTTTGCAAGCCAAGCTCAACTGTCAGATAGGTGCGCTTGGCAAGCTCGGCAAGATACGCCACCACGTCGGGCTCCAGGCAATCGGCACGCGTGGCAATATTCAGCCCCACAACACCGGGGTATGCAAGTCCCTGCTCGTACTTTTCGCGCAGCACGTAAAGAGGCGCGTAGGAGTTTGTGTGCGCCTGGAACTACGGAATGACCTTATCCGTCTTCCATTTGCCGCTGATGAGTGCGTGAGATCTTTGCATCTGCTCCAAAATCGGCACGTCGGGCGGCGGGGCGAAATCACCGCTTCCCTTGTCCGAGCAGTAAATGCAGCCGCCATGCGCGCATTTGCCGTCAATATTGGGACAGGTAAAGCCCGCATCAATGGGCAATTTAGCCACCTTGCCGCCAAAGGTGTTTTTGAGAAAATAGTCGTAGGTATAATAGCGTTTGTTTGTGTCGCTGTAAAGATACGGGTTGGTCGAGGCCTGCGTGACCTTTTTGCTCATGCATCTCACCTCACTTTCTTGCTTTTATTATACAGACAAATTTCGCAGATGTCAAGAAAAAACGAAAATCCCCCGAGCCATGATTGCATAGCTCGGGGGGAAAATTATTTTTTCGTGTTGCGCGTAACGGGGGACAGGCCCTTGTTACACCGCAATATCGTTTTTTGTGTTGCGTTTGGGCAGCCTCGCGGCGTAACAATGCTCCGTCCCCGGTTACATGTCATTCCAAGCCAAATTGACCGCCATAGCGGTTAATTTGAAAAGAATTGCGCAATTGGTAGAGGACAAATCCTCTCCTTTTGATGCCATTTTTGAAACCCTTTCTTTTTTGCTCCTGATTCCTCTTAATTCTCGCCATCTTTCTCGTATCACAGAATGATTTATACCCTTTTTTCAGTGGTCTCGAACCGTCCCCTGTTACATTGTTTAATAAAACACACCAAACTCAACTCGATTTTAGGTTTCCAAACAATCGACTATCCCCCCGCATGTGCTCCATAGCCATTCATATTTACATTTTCTACAGAGTCGTATTTATCGAAAGTTATAACCACTGCATAAAACCGAGCATCGCTTATTTCGCGAGTTTTATAATAACCCACATTGTCTCGATATACGTCAAATTCCCCATATTTTTCAACAATTTCTTGTTTGGTGTGGTCTTTGATCCACTCTTCATCGTATTTCAAATGTACATACACATTATTCGCGGTTTGTGTAACGATTTCACCAGCAGCAATAACCGGAAAAACAATCATTTCAAATACTTTTTCAGACAGTCCAAAAGGGTTGAAAACATAGACGAAAAGCAAACATCCAAATAATTGAAACAGTGCTAATAGAACAGCTAATATCCTCACCCATTTCTTCTTTTGTTTTATTTGAGAGAATGTCTCCATTTATTCATCTCCTTCCACGTTTTCCGTTTTCAATTGTTTCAATTAAGATCAGTTTGATCTGCATATTCTCATATAGGTTCTCTACCATGTAACAGGGGACGGTTCTCTGTTACATGAATTTCCCTTATATTATAAGGGTATTACGTGTTGCGCGTAACGGGGGACAGGCCCTTGTTACACCGCTCGATCGGTTTTTGTGTCGTGTTCGGTTGACGCGCGGCGTAACAATGCTCCGTACCCGGTTGCATTATTCTTCCAGGCAAAGACAGCATTGATCTTCTACTTGCTTTATAAGAGCAGAAAGCTCATCGCTGCAACGCACATACGCATCTGAGGATTTCCATCGGGTATCTGTACGGATTTCAATGACGTAATCCTGATCTGCTTTACAAACGTATCCGGTCCATACCAGATTCTCGTATCCTTCCAATCGAAATTCAATATGTAAGTACTGTCGGGATGGATCATTCGGTTCTTCGTAGTATAAACGATCGGGACCGGTTTTATAGGCACGCAGTTGTTCATTGGTCAGATATTGTCTGTTTTTTGCAATCAAAGCATTAGCAACCTCTTTTGCTATTTTCTCATCTATGGCACATAATACCTGTGTTCCGGAGTTTTCACCAACATCCAGCCAAAACTCATCATTCTCTTGATCACACACAAAGCCGGTCCTTAACGTTAATTGTGCCGTAGAGGCGTCCAATGAATACACTCCACCTTTATCCTGATGCATTAAAACAACCGGACAATACCAGTATTCTCCGACGTAGCCTACATAGCATCTTAAAGCAATAAAATCCTTGTCGGAAATACTGGCAATACTGTAATAGTCATTCAGTTTACTGTCCCTTAAAACACGGTCTCCTTTTTCCCAGATCACATTATAGTCAAATGCTGCATATTCTGATATTTTTCTTTTCGTCATGTAACACCCACAAAAGCAAGGCAACAAGATGCAAACAATTGCAAACATTGCTATATACTTTTTCATCAGTTATCTCCTTTCAGGAAACTTATAATATCATCCACCTCATCTTTTACAATTTCATCAGTGTAACAGGGGACGGTTCTCTGTTACATGATTATCCCTTATATTATAAGGGATTTACGTGTTGCGCGTAACGGATGGGACAGGCCCTTGTTACACCGTATGATCGATTTTTGTGTCGTGTACGGGCGTGTCGTGGCGTAACAATGCTCCGTCCCCGGTTACGCGCGTTCCCCGAACGCCTTGGAAAAATATGACGCTTTTTGTGGAATGATTTTTGACAAGCAAGCGTGTAACTGCGGGGACGGCTCCCATGTTATGTTGCGAAGGCCGAAGGTCGTAGCATTCCCCATATCTTTTTTTCATTATATCATGACAGGAGTATATTGTCAAGATTTTCATATATGTGTAACAGGTGCGTCAATCCAATTTCACACACGCATGTCTATTCCAATATGCTATTCATAATATTCTCCTCCTTTCTGTTTTTTCAGGATTATTCCCCTATAATTTTTCCGTCATATATATAAAGAGCAAAATTTCCATTTTTTCTTCAAAAAAGCAAAAATATTTTTGTAAACTAATTATGAACAACAAAGCAGACGGAATGAACCGTCTGCTTTTGATATTAAGATTATTCCTTGGGATGAATGCTATCTATAATCTTCAATATTTCTTCTTCAGAAAGAAATGACCTGTCGTATATATACAAGGCATATTTTCCATCTGTCCACGTGTATGATACACTGGTTTCATGTCTCACACACAATATCTTGCATCCCTTATGATTTATGATACTGTAATCGCTATATTCCGCGTCATATTGAATACAAATATTCAAATTATATTGTGCAAAGGTTAGTGTTTCTTCATTTTCGTTCATCCACCGATAAAATATATCACCGGAGTTATATCGCTCTCGAATTAATTCATACCCCTCGGGTATATAGCCAACTTCATAAATCTCGGTGATATCCGGTGAGACTTGATCCTCGGTAAAGTCTAAAATGATATATTTCTCAAAGACCTGTATAAACAACTCCCTGATCTTTTCTCGGTTTGCGTATACGGTCAGTGAGCCAATGGCCAAGGCGGCTGCCAACAGCAACGCTGCGATCACGACCTTGCGCGTGGAACGTTTATTGATTGATCTTACGTCAACGCCCAATATTTCGCTCATTTTTTCCATATGCGCGTCCGAGCAGCGCACCTGAGCTTTGCAAGCGGAGATCTCGCGTTCATAGCGCTCGCTGACGCCCTGTATGATGGCGCGTTTGAGTAAAGCGGCTTGATCCTGCATCATGATTCCTCCTTTGCCAATATTTCGATCAGCTTTTGCTTGCCGCGGCGCAGGCGCGTATATACCGTGCCGACGGGCAGCCCCATAAGCTTGGCAGCTTGATCAGCCGTCAGTCCCTCTGCATAGCACAAAAGCAACACCGTGCTGTATTTCGGATCCATATCACGTATGGCTGCCACGACCTCTGCATACCGTTCGCGGATATGGATTCTCTCAGCAAAATCCTGCATGCTTTCCATATCTGGATAGTCCATATCCTGCTGGCCGGGCAGCTCTTTTTCGGATAGTATCTTGCTGATCTCGTTATGTAAAATGGCAAAAACGTACGCCTTGACTTCCCTTTCCGATTTTCCAAAGGGTACGGCATGCGCATAACGTACGATGCAAAGAAACGTGCTTTGCACGGCATCCTCGGCATCCAGCCCGGGATTGTTTCGCTCGGCTGCAGAAAACGCCTTTATTGCCATTCGCAGCATTTTTTGATGATAGCGCTTGAATAATTGCTCAATCTGCGGGCGATACTGTTCGTCCGCAATCGTCATCAAAAACGTAAGCATGCAATCCCTCCTTTTTCAATCGTTTACCTTATTTTATCACGCTATGCAACGTATGTCAAGTAAAAAAGCGCGGCCGTAAACACAGCCGCACTTTGATGCGATTCTTTTATTCTGCCAGCAGCTTTTCAAGTGCTGCGAGTCTGACGCAGACGGTCAGCACGTTCATGGCATCGGTCAGATCGGGAATGGACGGATAGGTGGGAGCTATGCGGATATTGGAATCGGCGGGATCCTTGCCGTAAGGATAGGTTGCGCCTACCTTAGTCAGCACCACGCCTGCCTCTTTTGCAAGTTCGCCTGCTCTCTTGGCAGTTCCGGGCATGACGTACAGGCTGACGAAATAGCCGCCCTTGGGATCAGTCCAGCGTGCAATTCCCTTGTCGCCAAGGTCGCGCGCCAGCGTTTCCTTTACGATATCAAAGCGCGGACGAAGAATTGCCGCCTGCTTTTGCATGATAGCCTTGACGTTTTCTGCCGTGCCGAAATACTTGACGTGACGCAGCTGATTGATCTTGTTATAGCTGATGGTCTGCACGGTCATTTCCTTCTTGGCGTGATCGAGGTTTGCATCCGACATAGCCATCACGGCAACGCCTGCACCGGGATAGGTGATCTTGGAGGTGGAGGCAAAATAGAAGATTCTGTCCTCGTTGCCATACTTTCTGCACAGTGCGAAAATATCCGCAAGATGGTCTTCCTGACCGTAAAGTGCATGTACGACGTAGGCATTATCCCAGAAAATGCGGAAGTCAGCGGCAGCGGTTTTCATGCTTGCCAAACGCTCAACGGTTTCATCTGAATAAATATAGCCATCGGGATTGGAATACTTGGGGTTACACCAAATGCCCTTGATAGATGCATCGTTTGCAACCAAGGCCTCTACCATATCCATATCGGGGCCTGTAGGCAACATTGGGATGGTGATCATTTCAATGCCCATTTTTTCACAGATCAGAAAATGACGGTCATATCCGGGAGAGGGACACAAAAACTTGATCTTATCCAGCTTGCACCACGGGATCGAGCCATCGGTTGCCGTGCCGTACAGCATGCAGCGGCACATGGTATCGTACATCAGCGTCAAGGACGAGTTGCCTGCCACGAAAATACTGGTTGCGGGGATGCCAAGCAGATCGCCAAACAGCTTTTTTGCCTCGGGGACGCCGTCCAGCATACCGTAGTTACGGCAGTCAAAGCCACTTTCGGAAAAGCAGGAGCTGCGATCGATGCAGGTCAAAAGACCGTCGATCATGTCAAGCTGCTCGGTGCTGGGCTTGCCGCGCGAAAGGTCAAGCGAAAGCCCCATGCCCTTTATATTTTTATATTCCTTTTGCAAGGATTGGTATTCGGCAAGCAGCTGCTGCTTGCTCATATCTGTATAATGCATGTCTGTAAAAACTCCTATTTCAATTCAACTCACCCATTATACCACGCAACTTGATATTTTGCAATACCTATTTTGAATAATTTTCAATAATTATTGCATTAATTATCGGCATTTTGCCCGTTTTTCCAAAATCCCGCAATTATTTTTGCAAGAGATTGTGCGTCGCTTGCAAAACGGACGTCTTCCCAATGCGGTGGGAACAGGTCAATATACCGCTGCTCAGCATATCTTTGATCCAGTAATACCACAATACCGCGGTCGGTATCGGTGCGTATGACGCGTCCTGCGGCCTGCAGCACGTGATTCATACCGGGATACACGTAGGCGTATTCATAACCCATTCCGTTTTGGTCGGCATAATAGTCGCGGATGATGTTGCGCTCATCGGAAAGACCGGGGATACCCACACCCACGATAATGCTGCCGATCAATCTGCCGCCAGGCAGATCCACGCCCTCTGAGAACGAGCCGCCAAGCACGCAAAAGCCGATCAGCATACCGGGATTATCCGCGCAGAATGCGTCCAGAAACTGTTCCTTTTGCATCTGCGTCATACCGCGCTTTTGCACAATGATCGGCACGTCGGGATAGCGCGCGGAAAAGACCTTGACCACCTTTTCCATGTAGGAATAGGAGGGGAAATACACCATGTAGTTCCCTACCTTGCCGCAAACGGATGCAGCGATATAGGACGCGATCTTTTTGACCGATTTATCTCTGTCCTCGAATTTTGTACTCAGTCCGTCCGCAACCGCCACACAAAGGTTTTCTCTCGGGAACGGTGACGGGAAATTGACCGATACCGCATGCTTACCACCGCCCAGCGTTTGTGCGAAGTAAGCAGGAGGCGTCAGCGTTGCGGAAAACATGATCACGGCCTGCGCTTCTGCGTTGCACGCGTCAAGCTGACGGCTGGGATCTAAGCATAGCTGATGCAGCGTCACGTCCTCTCCCTGCACGGACAGATAGGTGACAAAGCCTGCGTCGTAAAGCTCTGCCGCCGATACGTAGGCGCGCAGCTCTGTATAAAACGCCTCGATCATATCGTAAAGTGCGTCATAAGTGTGGTTTTTCAGCCATTTTTCAACGTTTCCCGCAAGCTGCGAAAAACATGCGTTGATATCGTCAAGCGCCTGGCGCGAAAAATAATAGCCTCTCTGTATCCCGTCCTCACCCTTTTGCATAGTGTCATGGCAGTAGCTTCTGACCGTGTCGAATACCTTCATGGTGTCTGTGATCTTCTTGTATAAGGGTTCGCTCTCAGGGATCATCTTCAAAAGCATTGAGAACGACGCGCTGCGCAAGGCCGAGGAGAACATATCTCTCGCTCTATCCGTCAGGTTATGCGCTTCGTCGACAAGAAGTACGTAACTCCCGTTATTTTCCACGAAATATCTGCGCAGCTTGACAGCGGGATTATACACGTAATTATAGTCACAGATCACGATACTGCAGAATTCCGAGAGATCTAGGGAAAGCTCGTAAGGGCAGACACCATATTTCTCTGCTATACGGGAAATATGTGCAGGGGTGTAACCGTTCTGATAGGTCAGTAGCTCGGAAATGGCCTGCATGATCTTGGTATGCGACAGGCTGCGCGGACAATTATGCTTGCAGGTGCGCGAATTGTAGTCGTCCGCCGGACACATTTGCTCTTTTGCGGACAAAATGATGGTGCGCAAGGGTGCGCCCGCATCAAACAGACGCTTGGCTGCCGCAAAGGCTTCGCGACGCGTGCTGGATTTTGCGGTGAGATAGAAGACCTTATCGCATTTGCCCTTACCCATGGCGCGCACAGCGGGATACATGGTGGATATGGTCTTACCAATGCCCGTAGGGGCTTGAATAAACAGTCGCTTCCCGTGCATGATATCGCGATAGCATTCACGCATGAACTCCTCCTGCCCCTCTCTGATCTCCGGATACGGAAAAGCAAGCGCGGCTGCACGCGGCTTGACGTCACGGTTTTGCTCTATGCAATTTTGGATATATGGCATCACACGGGAAAGCAGCGAGGTATATTCCTCCTGCAGGCTTTGTGCGGTGTACGTCATGCTGCAGCCAGCACTTTCACCGTTTGACGTAACCGATATCTTACGGAGCGTGACGCTTGAGAGCTGCTTGGCACTTGCCAAGAAAAAACCAAGGCAACGCTGGCGCACGGGAATGCTTTGTATCTCGTTCTCATCCGGTAGATTTGCTACGCGACGGCTATGATCGATGATCATGCTGTCTCCGTCTATTTCAATGCCCTGTGCCGTGCCGCTTACCTTGATCAGCACGCCTGCAAAGCGACAGGTATGCTGCAGCTGCACATCGGTATAATATGCACCGCCCTTTGCGGCCAGCGCGTCCATATCACATTCCGCACTCGGCTCTTCTTTATAGTTGCCGCGCCCGAACGCAAGAGAGCAAAGCTCTGCAAGCGCAAGCTCGACTGCTCCCGTTTGCTCATGATAATGCATCCTGTCACCTCCCTTTGGTATTTTTTCTATTATATCACATCAAAGTCCGCGCGTCAATCAAAATTACCATAATTTTAGGGGTACACAATACGCAACGGATCGCTTATAATGTAAGTATGAGAGTTACAACCGAAAGGAATGATATACATGGATTTGATCAAGATCAGCGATACAAAGCTAAAGATCATGTTGACCTCCTCGGATATGAG
Organism: Eubacteriales bacterium; assembly: GCA_045633665.1. GTDB lineage: Bacteria > Bacillota > Clostridia > Oscillospirales > CAG-272 > SVQP01. The sequence continues at coordinate 11,324 of JAZQYT010000088.1, forward strand.
GCATTACGACCTACATAACGACAACGTCAGCTTTGCCGATGTGCACGTGCGACGCGTGCTGCGTCAACTTCTGGCTGATGCGCGTGAGCAAACAGGATTTGACGGAGACGTGACGCGGCTTTACGTGCAAATGTACCCGTGTGCTGACGGTGGTTGTGAGTTTTTTGTTTCCAAGCTGGAGAACGAAGAGGAAACTGCGGGATGGGATACAAAGCATCATTTATCAACACCCTCACTTCCCTCTCCCATAACGCATTCACGCGCTTTGCGCAAGACAGAAAGGCACGGACGGGATATGTGTGCTTATTCATTTGTTCGACTTGAAGATCTGATTTTGGTATGCAAGCGGCTGCACGCAGTCGGATTTCCCGGTAAAAGCAGCTTGTATGCGGATCACAAGCACGTTTTTTATTTGTTTTTGCGTGATTTTTCCACACCGTCCTTGTATTGCCCTGATGAATACTGCTTTCTTTGCGAATACGGTGTCCGTGAAAACGCAAGAGCCTTACAGACGTACGTGGGCGAATACTGCAGCCTGATCTGCCAAGAAAATGCGATTGAAGCAATGTCGGCACTATAAATTTTGACAAGCTATTGCATTCTCCTCGATTATTTGCTATAATATATCAAGAAAATAGCAAGAATGCGAGGTGTTACCCTTGACCTGGGATCAACTTTACGAGGCATGCTGCTCCTGCCAAGGCTGCGAGCTTGCCAAAACAAGAACGAATTGCGTGTTTGGCACGGGAAACAAAGAGGCGGATATTCTGTTTGTGGGCGAAGCGCCCGGTGAGCAGGAGGATCTTTCCGGCACGCCCTTTGTGGGCAGAGCCGGCCAGCTGCTGGATAAATATTTGTACGCGGTGGATATTGCGCGTGAGGACGTTTATATTGCCAACATTTTGAAATGCCGTCCGCCCAAGAATCGCGATCCGCTGCCGGCGGAAGAGGATGCATGCATCGACTTTCTGCGTGAGCAGGTGCGCCTGATCCGCCCCAAGATCATTGTGTGTTTGGGCAGAATTGCGGCTATGCGCCTTATCAAGCCCGATTTCAAGATATCCAAGGAGCATGGCACCTGGTTTGAAAAGGGCAATTTCGTCATGACCGCTGTCTATCACCCTGCAGCGCTTTTGCGTGATCCGCGACGCAAGGAGGAAATGCTGGCAGATATGCAAGAGATCAAGAAAAAACTGGATAGCTTAAAGGATTGATACACTATGAATTTTGACTTTACTTCCCTTTTGGTTGTCATAATTGTCATGTTTCTGATGCTGGTCATCGGCTTTTTCTGCCGAAAGATCGGTTGGATCGATGAAGCCGCCTCCAAAAGGCTTTCCACGCTGATCATCAAGGTCGGGCAGCCTATGATGATCATTGATGCGCTTGTGAATGTGGAATACACCAACGAAAATCTCAAGCAGGGGCTTTTGATCCTTGGCATCGGCTTCTTTTTGCATCTGCTCATGGCACTGATCGCCTTCCCCCTCTGCCTGCCCTATAAAAATCTTGACGAGCGCAAGATCACTGAGTTCTCTCTTATCTTTACAAACTGCGGCTTTATCGGTCTGCCCATTTTGGGCGCGATCTTTGGCGATATAGGCAAATTCTACGGTGCGTTCTATCTGATCAGCTTTAATATTTTCATGTACATTTGGGGACTTATGATACTGGGGCGCAAACGTGATGACATTCGCATGACGCCCAAAAAGGCCTTGATCAACTTCGGCTCTGTTCCCTGTGCCATTGGCGTTGTGCTGTATCTTTTGCGCAATCCCGCACTCAAGAATCCTTTGATCGGTACAGTTGTTGACGACGCATTCTTGATGCTGTTTGCCAAGCTTGCCGCGCTCTGCCTGCCGATCTCGGTACTGATCACGGGAGCGCTGCTTGCTACAAGAACCCCCAAGCAGCTGCTTTGTTCGGGAAAGATCTATCTGTTCTCTTTGTGCAAGCTGATCCTGATTCCCGCGCTTGTTTTCGTGATTTGCAAGCTGCTCGGTTTTTCCGATGATATCGTCATGTTTTCCACTGCCGTCACGGCCTTGCCTACGGCATCCATCATTTCGATGTTTTCTGAAACATACGATATCTCTCCCGGATATGCCTCACAGACCGTGGGCGTTTCCAGTATGCTTTGCCTTGTTACGCTGCCGCTTATGCTGACGCTGGCTGATTGGGTGCTGAAAATATGGTAAGCAAAAGCTCCACCAAAAAAGGTGGAGCTTTTACTATAGCCAAAGAGAGCCGAACTCACACGGCTTTGAGCGGCAAATATCTGCACCTGCGGCAGACAACATGCTCGCAATATCTTATATTGCGAGCATTTTCTCTTTGCATCTGCGAAATATTGGCTCGCGCAAAACTGCGCAGCACCCTCCGGCGTTGAATTTTTTGATGGATTTTGTCGAAGCGAGTCGAAGCAAGATACGCATCTAGCGAGGCGAGATTTGGCAAAAGACGCGAAAAATTCTCGCCGCATGGCGTATGAGTTTGGCTCTCTGCGGCTATATCATTCGATCCCCTCGGCAAGTGCGCGAAGCAGGAAGGAACGAACGCAATAGATCTGATCGTCATCTCTTGTAAAGGTGACGGTGCTGGTCACGATATGGCTGACAAGTTCATCGGTAAATTCCTTGCCGCGCGTTTGCTCTAACATGGTCAGCAGCTGATAGTCCTCAATGCCGTCTCGCATATTGAGCAGACGGATCGAAGGAATGGGCTCAAGCTGATTGTATGCAGAGCCGGGATAAATCAGAATACCATCGCCGGGGCCTGTCTTGGAGAACGGACAACGCATGCTGTAGGTTGCGTTTCCTGCTACGTCGTAATAGGATACGTGCCAGTAAAGGAAGCCTGTGCTGCCCAACATGTAATTGGTCCAGAACATGGTACGTCCCTCTGTGCCGTCATTAAAGAGCAGGATATTCTGATACGGAGAGGTATACGGAGGCTGGCATGCCACGTAATTCCAAAGCTCATGTCCTTGATCCTTGAAATTCTGCATACGATCCTGGAATGCGCCAAGCTCCTTGTCCATGGCAGAGGTCTGCATATACTGCTCGTTGGTAAACGAAGAGCCCAAATCTCTGGGAGTAGCACCCGTGAACACGGATGTCCAAACGTTGACGTATTTGGACAGATATTCGATCGAATCGCGCTCTCCTGCCACCTTGTATTGGTCATACCACGACGGGAATGCCTGGGTTTTGTCGACTGTGTTGAAGTTGAACTTGCTATAGTCCATGATTCTCTCGAAAGGAACCATCATGCGGTAGTTTTCCCAGCCCCAAACGTTTTTCAGCATATCAGCCTCTCTTGCAATCGCCATGACGCTGAGAAGTCCCGTGTTATCATAGACGGTTTCGCTCGTGCCGTCCGGCCAACCGATCGGACGCCATCCGCGCGGAACACCCGGCTCATCCTGTCCGTAATAGAATAGCTTGGGGGCAATGATGGGATTATCCTTGAGAGCATTATACTGATCCTGATTGAGCACTCTGACGGTCGTTACGCGGGGGCTTTCCATCCATTCTGTGCCAAGCATATCATAGAAGGTCAGGCTACCTGTCAGAGTAATACGGTTTTTCAAGAAATAATCAGCAGTTGCGCGTGCGATCTCCACGTCCGTGTAGCGGGTACGGTCGGGATAGCTGTTGTAGTGGTGCATGTAGTTGGCAACGAAATCCCAAAGGGTAAACGCTGTGTCAAGCGCAGTTTCCTCGGCCAGCGTGACGTCATATACGTAAGTATAGACGTTAGCCATCTTAATGCACTTGCCCGTATCGGCATCATAGACCTCAATGGTTGCCTTGTATGCACCGGGAGTCGTATTCATATCGGTTTGTGCCTGAACGACAAAGCCTCTGATCGACTCGCGGAAGGGGTATTTTTCATGATCCCAGTTAGATCCTGAGAACGGACCGAGCAGCACGTAGTTGCCATAATCGACCTTGCTGTCGGCATCCATACCGAAGCTGCCGTTTTCCTCATTATTGGAGCATGCCACGTACGAATCGTACGGGATTACCGCATCGGGATATACAAAGCCTGCGGGATAGCCGTGATAGGGCAGATATCCGTCCTCGACATAGAATTCCACGCCAAGCTCGGCAGGTATCGTTTGTCCCTGCTCATTTGCAAATTCGGAGATCTTGATAGTCACCTTTTTGGTGGTGGGCGAATACAGGAAGAACTGGCATCCCTCGATCTCGTTTTTACCCATCTGAATGGTATAGCTGTCCAAACCGCTATCCTTTCCTGAGGTATCATAACGGGAAAGCTTTTGGGTGATATGGTCAAACCACAGCTTGACGCTTGCATCGTCATCGGGCGCGGTAACGCTTTCATGTTCCGTAATCGGATCATAGAAGGAAACGTCCATATCCGAGCCATAACCAATGCCATAAATCTCCTGCAAGGACGCACGAAGATCATCTGCGGCAGAGCTTCTGACTGTTATTTTGAGCTCGCAGAAGCAATATACCTTACCCGTGTCCAGATCCTTGATCAGCAAATGGATTTCCTGACCGCTCGGGAAGCTGCTGATGGGCAGCTTATATCTGAAGCCCGTTGCATTGGTCTGTCCTTCCTTTTTGGCAGCCTTGAGCACTGCGGACTCGCGCTCAACAATCTCAACGTTCTCGGTGCTGTACTGCACCACGTTATCAACGCCAAGTCGCCATGCAAGCTCGAAATTCTCCATGCTCATGCCGATCCAGCCGTAGATCTCAAAGGTGCCGTGATCCTCGTCCACCGTCAGATCGTTGTTTTTGAAGGTCTTGGCATATTCCTTTTGCGTCACATCGTTCTTGATCGAGTCAAGTCTGACCTGGCCGACCTTCTTATCCGAGTCCTTCCAATACATATTGCCGCAGTCACCGTCATCATCCACAGTTGGAGGCGGAGGGCCTACCGGCTCGGTTTCTGCCTCTGTGTCCGATTCGGTTACAGGCTCAGTCTGCGTTTCGGGTTCGGTTTGTGTGTCCGTCGTTCCGGGATCTGTTTCAGTCTCGGGATCTGTTTCAGTCCCCTTTTCCGTGCTTACGTCAGTTTCGTGCGAAAGGGTGGAATCCACCTCGCCCGAAGGACCTGTGGGCGTTGTGCAGCAGGTAAACAGCATCAAAGCGCACAGACACAGCAAAGACAGTCGTATAAGTCGCGTTTTCATAATCAGCACTCCTTATGATTCGATTGTTTGGATATATGCTCATTATATCACAACTTTTCGCAGGATGCAAGAGAAAATTTATATCACAAGCTGTAGCGATTACATTTATTCGTACATTTCAATCCTATTATTCTCTGTCATAACCATGCCATCCGTACAATAGATGGCAATTCCCTTTCTGATAGCACCCGATGCTACATCGATCTCCAGCCACTCTGCAACCGTTCCTTCATAATTCACTCTCCATAAAGAGGTACCGGGAACCAATGCATTGCTTTCGATCGATTTTATGCTGGTCGGGATGGTTACACTTGTGAGCCATTCGCATCCGTAAAACGCGTGACTTGGCAGCACTTCGATTGGTTGTCCAAGTACAATATCACAGCCGATGCCACTCTCTCTGAAAGCTGAAGCTCCGAGCTTTGTGATCACGGTAAGCCCTTCGATCTTGTCAAGATTCGAGCATTTTCTGAACGCTGCCGCTCTGATTTCGGTCATGCTTTCACATACTATGACACTGTTTAAGGATGTACAACCGTCAAACATGCTTTCTGCCACACGTTCAAGCGCTCCGAGCTCCGCCTTTATAAGCTCAGTACAGCCTTCGAATATACCCGAACCCACGTCTTCTACGTTGTTCGTAAACTTTACCGATCTCATGTCCGTGCAAGTCGCAAAAGCCTCGTCCCCAATGCTTGTAACAGTTTGTGCAATCGTTACGTTTCGAATGGTACTGCATCCGTAAAACGCTCTTTTGCCGATCACGGCAATCCCGTCAAGCTCGACCTTTTTCAGCGAGGTGCAGCCATGGCACATGGATTCGGGGATCTCTGTAATAGCAGACGGCAGCGTGATCTTTTCGAGTGCGGTGCATTCGGAAAAGGCAAACGCACCGATCTTGGTGACTGAGTCCGGCACGGCAACGCTGATCAATGCGCTTTGCTGCGCGAACGCATTTGCATCAATGCTCGTCACGGCAATACCGTCATACTCCGCAGGGATTTCAAGCTCCGATTCTTGATAATTGTCCGTTGTCCCGACTACCGCAAACGTACCGTTCTCATAGCGAAGAACAAGTCCTAACGGCTCCACGGTCACATTCTGTCCCTCTGCATAACCATCGGTGGAATTCGTTTCAATCTGCGATTCGCTTTCCTCATCCGATTTAACGTCGGTCTCTGTCTCTGTAGACATCTCATCAATAATGGCGTCGATCTCTTGCTTATGATCAAGATAATATTGGTACATACGTGCAAGCAAATCACCAAGATCTTGCTTCATATTGCTAAAAAGTCCATCTGTATCTGTCTGCATCTGATCAATGACCGAATCCTCTGTTCCCGCACCGAGGGCAATGAAAACACTTTCGGTAAGCGGCCATTGTACCCAGTTGAGCTGCAACTTTTCTTGTGTATCGGAATCTTCCGCATCATCCAAGGGGAACAGGATCTGATCAATGGCTTCTGCAACGTAACTGTCGATCGCTTCGCGATTTTGATAGTATCCTACGGGAAGTGCTACGAGCAGCAAGGTAAAGACAAGCGTGATACACGCAGCGCTGACCAATACCGTGCGAAGGCTCTTTTTTCGCTTGCGAAGCAAAAACGATTCATATCTGTCATACTGCTCTAAATATTTCACGTCGATCAGGGAGATTGCATCTATCATCAAATCTTTATTCATACCGTAAAGCCCTCCTCTTCCAGCTTTTGGCGCAGCGTTTTTCTGATGTAGGAAATGGCTCTGTTGATCTTTGAACGATGCACATGTAGGATCTGCGCGATATCACCGATACCCTTACCGTAATAAAAGCGGCTTATAAAGACGTAACGGTGCATCTCGTCAAGGCTGTCCAGATACTGTTCAATGATTTCCGCAAGTCTTAGAGTATCACTTTGCGCATACCCCTGCCCCTCTTCGCTGATAATCTCTTCAAGATCACTCAAAGAGATTGCCTGACTTACCCCTTCTCTTTTTTGGCTGTGCTTGTTTCTGTACAAGAGCAGAGAATGCCTTCTGATAATGGTGGATAAAAATGCCTTGAGATAATCGGGACGATGTGGGGGCATAGAGTTCCATGCAGATACGTAGGTATCGTTCAGGCATTCCTCACTGTCCGGTTCATTTTGCAAAATGTTTTTTGCTACTGTCAACAAGTATGCACGATATTTGCGATCTGTGTGTTTGATGGCATCTTCATTACGCGCCCAATAGAGATCAATGATCTCTGAATCACTGATCGCTTTCGTATTTTGATATTGCATACGTGACCTCCTTTCTGTCATTTCACCTATATAGATACATTTTTTTGCAAAATGTCCGCTTTTTTTGAAAAAATTTTCGATTTTAAAAGAGCGTCCGAACGATTGGTCAGACGCTCTTTCTTATATTACTTGAATCAGTATGATTGCGTATCGTTTTCCGTTGACTGCTCGGGCTGTCCCGTAAATACAGACTCGGGATCGAACGCACAGGCATATACGTCGGACACGGGGCGCGTGCCGGAAAGCTCTCTGTAAAAATCAGCACGTGCGGCACTCTTATAAGGAATCAGCCAAATGTCACCGATGCCGCAGGTCAGCGAGCTCAGAATGTTCCATCCGATAAAGCTGAAGTCCAGGCAGAACAGGTTCCAACGGTAACCGCGCATCATTTCCTTGGAGCGCGTAATGGCTTCGTTAGGCCCTATCGTGGGATCATCCGCAAGTATGTACGGTACCATGGCATAGCTGTAACTTGCAATAATACCCGGAATGAAGCACAGAAGTGACCACAAAAATATGTATAAAGTTTCCAGCAATCCTGTAAGGCCGATGTTTTTCCATGCATGAAAATACTTGAACAAGGTGACAAGATCAGGCTTTTTACCGTCGATGAGATCCATGTTAAAGCACGCATATCCTGTTCTGATGATCGACGAGAAGAAACGCCAGGCAAGTGCCCATACCAATGCAATGGCAAATACGACGATGAATACACCTCCAATGATCGCCAAAAGCATCATCGTTTCCTCATCCAATTCTCCGGGTACCACTTCAGTCGTTCCCTCTTCGGTAGTCTCTCCAAAGTTAATTCTTGGCTGTCCGACCGTACTGCCTACGGTAGTTGCGCCAAGCAAGGAGGCAATCAAGCCTGCAAGGATCGCCCAGCCCCACTGTCCACTCAGAGCATTTCTTGCTGCCGCTCTGAAATCAGCTGCTCTTTTAATCATATAAACCTCCATGCCGCCTTCGGCGGCTCAAATATTGATGGAAACTTCACCGCGGAGCTTTTCTCCAAAAATGGGCCGGGCCCATTTTTCGGTGAAGTTTAAGCGTGAATGGTTGAGTATAAAGGAATATTGCGTGAACTTTCACGCTATTCTCCTTTCAAGGGCTTTACGTAGTGTACGCCCAAATATATTTCTTGCTTGATATGATTATATCACGTTTTCCCACTTTTTGCAATACTTTTATTCAATAATGATCTGTCCATCAACGCATTGGATGATGATGCCCCTTTCAATGCCGTGTTCGGATATACGAACGCTTTCCCACTCTGCAACCGCACCGCGAAATTCTATGATCTCGAGCACATTGTTATCAATGAATGCAGCGTCTGCAATTTCTTTGAGCGTATTGGGCAAGGATACGCTTGTCAGATTCCCGCAGGCTGAAAACGCATAGATACCGATCCTTTCAACGCCGTCAGGCACGGTCAGAGAGGAAATGCCCGTGTTGTAAAAGCTTTGCGGTTCAATCTCGGTAATCCCTTTCGGAAATGCCAGATCGTAATTCGAAAGCGTACCTCTGAATGCTTCCGAGCCGATAAACTCCATGCTTTCGGGCAATTTTCCCAACTTCAATTCATAGCATTCAAAGAAAGCGTGCGTATCAATCTTTTTGACGCTTTCGGGGATATTGACACTCTGCAGCGCGACACATCCAAAGAATGCAAAGGATCCTATGATCTCCAAGCCACTTGGCAGTTCAATGCTCTGCAGCGATTGACACTTGAGGAATACGCTGTCGTTGATCACTTTCAGATTTACGGGAAGCTGCTTGACATAGGTTAGCGAAGAACAGTACGCAAACGCACTCGATCCGATCGTTTCCACGCTGTCCGGGATCACGACCTCAACGATCTGATCACAGTACGAAAAAGCGTAATTTTCAATCGCCTTGACAGGCAGTCCTTTGAAAGTTTCCGGAATGTTCAGAACGGTTTCTTGCGTGTTCGCAAGGCTGATGACTGTGTAATAGCTCTCGTCCTCGCTGAGCGCCAGAATAAAGGTGCCGTCAGATTCGGTCACGTGAGTCGATGAGTCGTCCTCGGTGATCTGTTCAGTTCCGTGATCCGGCAGCGTCTCGACTTCGGTCTCTATTTCAGTTTGGGTTTCCCTGTCGGTTTCGGTTTCAATTTCGCTCTCGGTTTCGCTTTCACTTTCCGATTCACGTTCGTCTATGACACCTTCGATATCGTCCTTGTGATCCAAATAATACTGATAAAGTCGTTCCAGAAACGCGCCGAGGCTTTGCAATAGTTCACCGGCAAGGCCGCTGTGATCCCCTTGCATAAAATCAATCGCAGAATCCTGCGTGCCTGCACCGAGCGCTTCAAAGAATTTTGCTGCGAGGGGCATCTTTGTCCAATCCAAAAGCAATTCTTCTTTTGCAATATCGCTATCCTGCTCCTTATCCAGCGGAAACAGCACGCGATCCACCGCCTGTACGAATGCGTTATCAACAGCCTCGCGGTTGGTAATATACACGATGGGCAGCGATGCAACAAGCAAGGTAAATGTCAGCAAAAGCGCGGCTGCCGCAACCAGCGTGCGTTTGATCCACTTCCGTTTCTGCCTGTGCAATCTTTTCTGCAAGGCGCGTTCGGTCTGCTCAAAATCTGCAAGATAGGCGTGGTCAATGTAACCGACCGCCTCGATCAAAAATTCCTTTGTCATATCGAATAGCCCTCCCTTGCAAGATATTCGCGCAAGGACTGCTTGATCAGTGCGATCTCGCGATTGACCGTGCCGCGGCTGACGCCGAGCATGGTGGCGATCTGCTCAATGGGACGCGCATAAAAATAGCGGCTGATGAAAATGTAACGCCTCCGGTCATCCAGCGCGGCAAGATACGCGTCAAGCACCTTGCCAAGCACGCGGGCGCGCTCCTCGGTTTCATCCGAGGCATCGGTCACAGCATAATCCGAAAGGTCGTCAAATGACACGGAAAGCGATTGCGGTACCGACTTTTGCGTATGATGGCTGCGGTAAACGTCAATGGCCTTGCGGCGCATGATGGCACAAAGAAATGCGGGCAGCACCTGCGGACGGTGCGGCGGCATGGAATTCCATGCACCGACGTATGTGTCGTTCAGGCATTCCTCGCGGTCTTGCAGATCGGAAAGAATCCCTTTGACCACCGTGAGCAGATACGTGCGATATTTCAGATCTGTATACTCTATCGCTTGCTCGTCCCGCGCCCAATACAAATCAATGATGGTCGTATCGTCAGGGATGAAGGTTTGGTTTTGCATGCTTTTCACTCCTTTTTGTATCCTTCACCCTTTATGTCGTAATATTTTTCAAAAAGTACCACGATTTCAGAAATTTTTTTAATAATTTTCAAGCAACACCGACCGGGCGTTATTTCACCCGGTCGACTGCGCGTTTATTTTGCCGTGATCTCACCGTCTGAGCAAACGATGATCACGCCTTGCGGTATATTGGCATATTTCGTATTGACCTGCTCCCATTGCGAGACGCTACCCTTATAGTATATATGCGTCAAGGATTCGCAATAGGTAAAGGATGAAGAGCCGATCTTTGTCACGCTTGTGGGAATGGTGACGGTGATCAGGTTGCTTGCCACGTTGAAGGCTTGTCTTGCCAGCTCCACGACCGTGTCCGGGATCTCACAATGCTCAATGCCCGTTTGTGAATAAAAGCCGTTGGGCAGCACTCTCAGCTGCGTGGAATAGGTCACCTGCTTCAAAGCGGTGCAACCGCTGAATACGCTGTCCCCTATACGTATAAGCGATTCGGGCAGCGCAACGCGCTCAAGCGATGTGCAGCCCAAGAAGGCTAAATCTCCAAGGAAATCAAGACCTTCGGGAATGATGATCTCTGCAAGCAACGCGCAATTTCCAAATGCCTGAGATCCTATGGTTTGTATGCCGCTGCCGAGTATCACGCTCTGCAGGCCTGAGCCGCTGAACGCTTTTCCTCCGATGGATTGCAACGAAGACGGTGCATCAAGACGCTCAAGGCTTGCGCAATTCATAAAGGCACTCTCTTCGATCTTTTTCACACCCTCTTCAAGGCGAAGCTGCGTCAAGGAGGTGCATCCGGAAAAAGCAGCATTTGAGATCACCTCAACGTTCCCGGGAACGCTCAGTGTATGCATTGCCGTGCATTCGGAAAAAGCGTAGCTGCCGAGCTGTTCAAGGTGTGGCGGCAAGGTAACGGATTGCAGCGAGATGCAGCCGGCAAAAGCAGAGTCATCGATCAGAGCAAGACTTTCGGGAAGCTCTATTTGCGCAAGATCCGTGCAATCCTTAAAGGCAAATGCTCCGATCTCCGTGATGCTATCTGGCAGATTGACCTGCTTTAAGGGCCAGCAGCCCTGGAAAGTCCCCTCTTCAATGCGGGACAGCGATGCAGGGATCGTAACGCTCGCAAGTCCCTTACAATCGCAGAATGCATATTTACCGATCCCGATAAGCGTATCGGGCAGGTCGATCGTATTGAGAGATACGCACTTATAAAACGCATATTCACCGATCAAATTTAACCCGGACGGCATCTTGAAGCTGTCCAGCTTCTGGCAGTTATAAAATGCATTTTTTTCGATTGCCGTAACGGTTTCGGGCAAAATCACGGTTTCCAGTTTCAAGCAATTATTGAAGAAACGCTCGGGAAGAACCGGGATAGGGCTTTCAATGCACACGTACGTAAGGCTGTCAGCACCGTCAAAAATCATATTTCCAAGCTCGGTGCAGGACGCTGGGATGATGATCTCGGTCAGCGAGGTACATGCACGGAAAGCGCTTGTTCCGATTTGGATCACGCCTTCGGGAATGGTGATCTCCGAAAGCGAGCTGCATTTGGAGAACGCTTCAACACCAATCGTTTCCAGACCTTCTGCAAGCGTGACGCGTTCAAGGGACGTACATTCAATAAAGGCTTGATCTCCGATAATTTTGATCCCTTCGTGAAGCACCACTTCCTTAATGCCCGTGCAACCCATAAAAGCACCCTGATATATGCCCGTGACCGGCAGACCTTTATAGGTTGTGGGAATGATGATGACCTCATCCGTACACTCGTTGAGATCGGATACGAGATAAGAGTTGTTGTAATAATCCTTCTGATATCTCAGTCCCCTGCTGCCGTCCACCTCGTAGTCGGGCTCTGTTTCGGTTTGGTCGGACTCGGTATCCTCGTCCTCCTGATCCGTGATCAGATCGTTGTGATCCAGATAGTATTGATACATGCGGTCAAGGAATGCGCCAATGCTTTGCATAGCGTCCCCTGCAAGGCCGCCTTGCGCGTTTTGCATCATGTCGGCAAACGAATGCTCACCACCCATGCCAAGCAGATCAAATATCTGTTCGGTAACCGGCCACTTGATCCAGCTATGCTGCAGCTCCTCCTGATCGATCTCTGCGTCCTCGCGATCAAGCGGAAACAGCACGCGATCCACTATCGGGGTAAGCGCTTGGTTGATCGCCTCGTGATTGACGATATAGATAAGCGGCAGCGATGCTACAAGCAAGGTGAAGGTCAAAAGCAGACAAGCGGCTGCGAGCAGCAGTTTGCCCCATGCGGGCATTTTGCGCTTGTGCGTCAAGCGGTATTCGGTACGGGTATAGCTTTCCAAAATGTCAACGTCGATCATGCCAAGAGCATCTACAAACATATCTTGCGTCATACGATATACCCCTCCTTTGCAAGCGTTGCTCGGAGTGATTGCTTGATGGCAGCAATTTCTTTATTGATCGTCGAACGGCTACAGGAAAGCTCTTCCGAGATCTGCTCGATGGGCTTTGCGTAATAATAACGGCTGATAAAAATGTAGCTTTGGCGCTCGGACAGCGTGCGCAGCCAGCTGCTGATGATCTGCGATAGTTCTGCGGTTTCTTGCCAAGTATACTGGCTCTCGCTATCCGGGATAAAATCCTCAAAGTCGGTCAAAGAAAAGGTTGTGCCTATGCTTCTCTTTTGTCTGTGCTTATTTCTGTATCTGGTAATGGCGATCTTGCGCATGATAGAGCCAAGAAAGGTCTGCAGCACGCTCGGACGGTGCGGCGGGATAGCATTCCAGGTACCAACGTACGTATCGTTCAGGCATTCCTCGCTATCCTGCATATCGTTCAGGATATTCTGCGAGATGCTGATCAGATATTTTCGATATTTGACGTCGGTTGCCTTGATGGCCTCCTCGTCGCGTGCCCAGTAAAGCGCGATGATCTCGTCATCACTACGCACACTTACGAATCGATCTTGCATTGTTTGCTCTCCTTTACGGTTTAGATATTTGCTTTCGTAAGTATAGTCGCCAAAAGCGGGAAAAAGTGTAATACTTTTTTCAAATATTCACGTTCTGACTATATTTTACCACAAATCCGAAATATTGCAAGAGGATAAATAAGGCAGCGACCAAAATCGCTGCCTTATGTGATTAGTCTTGTATCACGATCTCACCGTCGGTGCAGACGATGACGGTTCCGCCCCAGATTGCACCCTCTTCCAATATGATTTGATTCCACTCTGCCATTGTACCTCGGAATTCAATCGTTTTGAGTTGCTCAAGCTTGTAAAAGCCCTGTGATTCGATCTTTTTCAAGGATGACGGCAAGGAGAGCGAAACAAGCTTTTTGCAATCCTCGAAAGCGTGCCGCCCAATTTCCGTAACCCCGTCCGGCACATATGCAGATACTATACCGCAGGTATAAAAAGCACTGGATTCAATTCTTGAAAAGCCCTCGGGGATGACCATATCACATCCTCCGAGAGAACCGTAGAAGGATTGTGAGCCGATGAAATCCATGTGATCCGGCAGATCAATGGTTTTCAAATTGTGACAGCCAAAAAATGCTCTCTCACCGATGGATACCACCGTTTCAGGAATATTGATACTCGGCAAGGACTGACAGCGGTAAAAGGCATATGAACCGATCTTCTCTACACCTTCGGGCAACGTGATCTCTTCCAGCTGATAACAGTCTATGAACAGATCTCCATCGATCACGGTCAAATATTCCGGCATGCGTACAACTTTGAGCTTATAACAGTGACCAAATGCGCGATACCCTATCTTCTCCACACCGCTCGGAATATGCACTTCAGTGATCTCTTCTTCACGGTCAAACGCTTCGGGTGCAATCTCCTTGACCGGAATACCGTTGACATGATCCGGAATGATCACAACAGTATCGTTTCCCTCCAACCCGTTTACTACGTAATAATCTCCGGTATCACTCAGTGTGTATCTTATTCCGTCTTTGATGATGTTTGCTTTCACAGCTGTTTCGGCTTCGGATTCTGATTCGGTTTCACTTTCACTTTCACTTTCTCTTGTTTCTTCGTCCGGCAATGTTTGTATTCTATCCTTGTGCTTCAGATAATACTCGTAAAGTCTTTCCAACAGCTTGCCAAGGCTTTGCAGCGTTTCTCCGACAAGGCCTTGCTGCTCACCCATCATCTGATCGATTACTGAGTCCTCGCTGCCTGCACCAAGCGCGTTGAATACCTGCTCGGTCATCTGCCACTGCGTCCAGTCAAGCATCAGATCTTCTTTTTTGATCTCGGAGTCAGTGTCATCAAGAGGGAAGATGACGCGATCAACGGCCTTGATGAACGGGTTATCAACGTCATCGTGATTGAAAACGTACACCAACGGCAGTGTTGTCACAAGCAGCGCAAGGATCAGCACCATAGAGATCGCGGCAACCGACAGCGCGATCAGATAGCGTCTTCCCTTTTTTGGCCTGCGGCTGCGCAGGCTGTTGTCCAAGCGCACGTATTCTTCGATCAGATCGGTATCCACCAATCCGACAGCGTCAATAAACATAGATGCATTCATACCGTATACCCCTCCTTTTCAAGTGCTGCTTTCAAAGAGGCCTTGATATATGCAATGTCCGCGTTGACAACCGAGCGCGTGCAGCCCAATACCTGCGCGATCTCTTCAATCGGTCGCGCATCGTAATAGCGGCTCATGAATACATAACGTCTGCGCTCGCTGAGCGTGCGCATCCACGTGCTGATCACGTCAGCCAACGCACTTGCCTCGGCCTGCGTATACGCGTCGTTTTCATGCAATGAATATTCCAGATCCGACAATGGAACCGAAAACGCCGGCGGTACGCTCTTCTTTGCATGCTTTTGCCTATACTTATCAATGGCTAGATGGCGCGTAATGGTACTCAGGAATGCCTGCAGCAGCTTGGGACGGTGCGGAGGAATGGAATTCCACGTATCAAGATACGTATCGTTCAGACATTCCTCGCTGTCCTGCATATCCTGCAGCAGGTTATACGCAACGTGCAGCAGATAATTACGATATTTGGCGTCTGTATGCTTGATCGCGGCCTCGTCCCTTGCGAAATACAGTTCCACTATGGCAGAGTCGCTGAGTAAATACGTTTGATTTTTTGGCATATGCGACCTCCTTCTTGTTAGCTTCACTTATATAGACGAAAAAACGGGACGAAAAGTCAGAATAATTTTATTTTTTTGAATTACTTTGGTTGATAATCTCCGTCCGAGCAATGTACAGTATACGTAAACGGATGATTATACCAGATATATGTTTTGCTTATCTGCTTCCATTGCTCCACGGTGCCGGTATAATCATATTCTCTTACGGAAGTATACTTGAACGCATTCGATCCGATGTTGACAAGTTTATCCGAGAATGTAACCTTGGTCAGCTTCTTACAGCTTTGGAACGCGCTCGTCTTGATCTCCTGCAGACTCTCGGGAAGTGTCAATTCGGTCAATGCACAGCCCTCGAATGCATAATCGCCGATCTCTGTAACGCTATCCGGCAATTCCAAGGTGTGCAAGGCATCGCACGACTGGAATGCATATCTTCCAACCTTTTTCAGCCCGTCACCGATCGTGACTTTTTCAAGTGACGTGCATTTGAAAAACGTTGCCTCTCCAGTTGTTTCAATTCCCGACGGGATCTCGATCTCGGTCAGCGCGCTGCAACCGTGAAATGCTCTGTCACCAAGTGATTTCAGATTTTTCGGCATATCCACGCTTTGCAGCGACGTGCAGTCTTCAAAAGCGTTGATACCGATGATTTTGGTCGTATCCGGAATGGTGATGGATTGCAAGGAAGTACAGCCCTTAAAGGCACACATTTCGATCTCGGTCAATTTTTCGGAGAGATACACCTCACGCAAATTGGTACAGCCCTCAAACGCCCAGTCCCTGATCACGCTGACCGAATCTCCCATATAAACCAGCTCCAACGATTCGCATCCGTCAAACATATTGCTTTGGATCGCGCCGACTCCGCCGAGAATATAGACCTCTTTCACATGCTTATCATACTTGAACAGATCCCTCTTGATCTCCACCACGCGTTTGCCGTTATGCTCTGCAGGAATGCATACCACACCGTCAGCGCCCAGCACGTAACCGGTTACGCGGTAATTGCCTGCCGAGGTAGTTTCAAAGCTCAAGCCCATGCTGACCTCGGGGATCGGAATGGGATATTCCTTGTCGGTTTCGGTTTCGGTTTCTTGCTCGGCTTTGTCATGATCGTCGCTTACGTGCTTGAGATAATATTCGTAAAGCTCATCAAGCAAGCACCCTGCCTGTACAAAGCTTTCGCTAAGCAGGCCGCGATCCGATTGCTTCAAGGCATTGGCAAACGAATCCTCCTGCCCCATGCGCAGCATCTCAAAGATCTTTGCAGTTACATCCCATTTCGTCCAATCACCAACAATGCTGTCCTCAACCTCCTCGGGCATCAGATGCTCCTGTACGCTTTGCCCAAACGACTCGGGAAGGATCAACGCGTACAGCGGCAAAGAAACAAGCAAAATACTCATCACCAGCACAAGACAGGCTGCACTGATCAGAACGCTCAAACGCGTTTTTCTCTTACGCTTTACGATCTGCGCGCCGTACTGTGCATCGATTTTGAGAAAATCTTCAATGATAGACACGTCGATCATGCCGATCGACTCTGCAAGCATAGCCTTTTTCATACCGTATACCCCTCCTTTGCGAGAAATTCACGCAAGGAGCTTTTGATCGCAGCGATCTCCCTGTGTACCGTGGCCTGACTGCAGCCGATCCTTTTGGCGATCTGCTCGATCGGCCATGCGAAATAATAGCGTCCGACAAAAATGTAGCGCGTTCTTTGCGGCAGACCGTTGATATATCGTCCGAGCGCATCTGCCAACACATCGCACTCCTTGTTGCTGTACGCATCCTCTTGTGAAAGATCCATATTGCCAAAGTCGTCCAGCGGCATCATCAGCGACTTGGGAATCTGCGAAGGGCCTGTCTTTTTTCTGTGTACGTCAATGGCGCTGCGCCTTGTAATGGCGGTCAAAAATGCTTGCAAAGCATGCGGTCTTGCAGGCGGAATGGCATTCCACGTACGAAGATAGGTATCATTCAAGCATTCCTCACTGTCCTGCATATCATGCAGGATGTTTTGCGCGACCGTGAGCAAATACCGCCTGTATTTCAGATCGGTATGCTTGATCGCGTCTTGATTTCTTGCCCAGTAAAGGTCCACAATTTCAGGATCGCTGAGCATTGAATTTACGTCTTGCATTAAAAATCCTCCTTTGAAATTGAGATAAATTTCCTTTCACTCTCATAGTCGTATACTTGGACAAAAAACTATCACAATTTTGAAAAAACAGGCGAAAATATTTTTTCGCCTGCTTTTTTATGGATTTTTTATCAATACTCTGCGTTGCCAACCGTTCTGGGATAAGGAATGACGTCACGGATGTTGGAAACACCGGTCAGGTACATGATGATACGCTCAAAGCCAAGGCCGTAGCCTGCGTGCTTGGTACCGCCGTACTTGCGCAGGTTGACGTACCACCAGTAATCCTCGGGATCCAGGTTGCACTCTGCCATTCTTTCAAGCAGCACGTCCAGACGCTCTTCTCTCTGGCTACCGCCAATGATCTCACCGACACCGGGAACCAGCAGGTCCATTGCTGCTACGGTCTTACCGTCGTCGTTCAAGCGCATATAGAAGGACTTGATCTCCTTGGGATAGTCGGTTACGAATACGGGACAGCCGTAAACCTGCTCGGTCAGGTATCTTTCATGCTCGGTCTGCAGATCGCAGCCCCATGCAACGGGATACTTGAAGTCCGCACCAGACTTGGAGAGCAGCTCAACAGCCTCGGTATAGGTCACTCTCTTATATTCGCTCTGTGCCAGAGTGTTAAGTCTTTCCAAAAGGCCCTTATCAACAAAGCTGTTAAAGAAGGTCAGTTCTCTTTGGCAATTCTTCAGCACGTGCTTGATAATATACTGGATCATATCCCAAGCCAGCTGCATATCGTCATTCAGATCCGCAAAAGCGATCTCGGGCTCGATCATCCAGAATTCAGCCGCATGGCGCGCGGTGTTGGAGTTCTCGGCACGGAATGTGGGGCCAAAGGTATAAATGTTGCCGTACGCCATTGCGTAGGTTTCGCCCTCCAGCTGGCCGGAAACGGTCAGGTTGGTGGACTTGCCGAAGAAATCCTGCGACCAGTCGATCTTGCCGTCCTCAGTCATAGGCGGGTTGGTCATGTCCATGGTGGTCACGCGAAACATTTCGCCTGCGCCCTCACAGTCAGAGCCTGTGATCAGAGGAGTGTGAACGTAAACAAAGCCGCGCTCATGGAAGAAGGTGTGGATCGCATAAGCAACCTCGCTGCGCACGCGGAAAACAGCCGAGAAAAGGTTGGTTCTGGGACGCAAATACGCCTGCTCACGCAGATACTCAACGGTGTGACGCTTCTTCTGCAGCGGATAATCGGGCGTGGAGGTGCCTTCCACCTCAACGCTGATTGCCTTGATCTCAAAGGGCTGCTTCATCTCGGGAGTCAGCTCGACAATACCGGTTACAACGAGAGCTGCGCCAACGTTCTGCTTGGCGATCTCGGTATAGTTGTCGATCTTTTCGCGCTCAAAAACGATCTGTGCGCCTGTAAAGCAAGAACCGTCGTTCAGATCAATAAATCCGAACGCCTTACTGTCGCGAATGCTTCTTGCCCAACCGCCAAGCACGACCTGCTTGCCGGAATATGCTTCCATATCTTCATAAATGCTTCTGATAAGATCACGTTTCATGATTATGCTCCTTGATTGTATTTACTGTGTAAGTCCACCGAAAAGGTTATCGAAAAAGTCACCGGGATCCTGTTCGGCAGTATCGAACGGATTGTCCTTGGGAACACCGTCCATAATGTCACCCCAAATGCTTTCCCACTCCTCGTTTGCATCTCCGTTGAGATCTCCAAGACCGGGAAAGGATTCGTTCAATGCACCGTCCATGTAATTATCATCCTTCATCATGGCATCATAGACGGAATCGTAAATGGTATCGTGTACGTCACCGTTGCCGTTCATATCGCTGATCTGATCCATGATGGCATCTGCAATCGCCTTGGCTGTCTGCTGGGCAACGAATTCGCGAAGAGATTCGGGTTCGGGAAGACTTTCTTCTGTTTCAGCAGTCGTATCCTGCGTATCCTTGCTTGGGAACCAGGAAGAGCCGCCGCTCTGATTTTCAAACCATTTGCGGATCAGCTGGAGAATAAAATCCGAGGTGCTTTCGCTGCCTAAGTACTGATCGAGAATATCACCGATGATCTGGGAATAATCAGATCCGGAGCCTCCAAGACCGCCAAGTGAGCCAAGCAAGCCCTCCACAATGCCGCTGTTACCGCCTGAGGGATCCTTTTCGGTTTCCCCTTCTGTGGTAACCTGCTCCATCTGGTCAAGTGCCTCCAAAATAGACGCAGACATATCGGCCTTGAGCTGATCTATTTCTTCTTTTGTTAACTGTTGCTCTGTTTCCTGCTCGCGCTCCGATTCCTTCTCGCCTTGGTCCTTGTCGTCCTTCTCTATCTCCTTGTCTTTGTTACCGCAGGCAACAAAAACGGATACGGTCATCAGCAATACAAGCAGCATGGCAACGATCCTTATGAATTGTTTCATACTTGTACTGTTCCTTTCAATAGTATCGCATTATAATCTCGTAATATTATAGCACTAAATATCTTCCGTGTCAACTGTTTTGTGAAAACATCATAAAAATACCCGCGAAAATCAAACAACAATCACAAAAGCCACACGCGAT
The DNA here is from genome assembly GCA_045633665.1 of Eubacteriales bacterium. GTDB lineage: Bacteria > Bacillota > Clostridia > Oscillospirales > CAG-272 > SVQP01. The sequence goes on from JAZQYT010000088.1 coordinate 31,820, forward strand.
CCGCTCGCGTGTGGCTTTTGATTCATTCAACGTATTCAATTTCCACAGACAGCGCTGTGCTGTCGTGAGAATTGTTGCCGCCGAGATTGACTGCAATATAGATCATGTCGCCTGCACGCACCTGCATGCTAAGCGTATTCTCTCCAACTTCACCGTAAGCAAGATCGATATATCCGTACCTATCCCCCTCTGTCTGCACCGCATCGCCCAGCAACACGCGGTATCTGATACCGTCGCTGTGCTCGGAATTGACGCTTAGGCTGTAGGTATAACGGATCTCACCGTCGCGAGGAATCTTGAACGCAAGAACCGCATCGTACGTATCGGGATGCACCGCACCATTCATGATCAAAGAAAACTGTGACGCTCCCTGCCAGCGATCGTTTACTGCGTCGAACGTCATTTCGACATATTTCGTTCTCTGCGGTCTTGCACACAGATAATACCAGCCCCCCTTGCCCTGCTCGGAAGAAAATGTACCGGGAAACGCGTAAACACTCTGAGCCTTGTCTACAGGTGTGCTTGACAGGTCGTCCACTACTTTTACGTAAACGTATTCTTCATTGGATGCCAGCGTATGATACTGTGCCATAAACGTGCCGGGATTGCCCTTGCGCAGCAATTGAGAGAGCTTGATTTCCATGGTTCGCATCGTATCGGTCGTATCAATCACTGCAGGTGGATTTTCACCAAGCCAGGTATCGGAAAGCTCTTTCCATACCCATTTGTAGGTAGCATAGTCATCATCCAAGGACCAGTTGGCAATGCTGACATAGGTACAGCCGCGCTTAAAGCAGTCGTTGCCCTGCTCGAGGTATTTTTCGGGTGTTGCACCGTTCTGATAAGGCCCGTCTATCTCCTGCGCAAGCTGCACGTGTGGAGGAAACATGCCGTCTGCATAGTCCATGGAAAACTCATGGTCGCTTAAGGGGCCGTCGTCGATCCATACAACGTCGGCATACTCTGCCAAGTCGCCAGCGGCAAGCGTGCAACGCACAGGTGAAGCAGCGTCGTAAATACTGCCAAACTGCAATGCATATTTTGAATCGGGAGCAACCGTCTTCTGCGCGATCGCAAGCTTATCAATGATTGCCTTGAGGTTTTGATGTCGGAACTGATACCATAGCTTACCAAGGTTATCGGATGCCGTAGTAGAGGGCAATTCGATCTGACCAAACACAGTATAATCCGTACCCAATACAGCGTTCAAAGCGTTGATATCTTTATATTCATCTATCAAAAAGTCATAAAACCTTGCTCTTGCAAGATCCGAATAGTCGTACTCCCCTGCACACCAATATTCGCTTTCCGCGTATTGGGAAAATGCCGGCAGATAAAACAGTATGTCTGACGCATATTCGGCTTCATACCTTTCAACAGCAGCTGTGTAGAAAGCCACAGCGGCATCCACGGCACTCTGTGAGCAAAACGAAATCATAGTGCGCATGCCATCTTGCGAACCGCCTACGCAAAGGTTGCCGCTCGGATCGCGCATCATTTGATCCTGCGCAATGACCTTATCGTCAGAGCGACGGGTCAGATCGAGCGAGATAGCCACCTTCAAGCCCTTGGTCTTTACCACGTATTCGATCATGGGATCAAAGGCAGAAAAGTCGTACTCACCTGCTTTGACAGCTTCTACACGGCTCCACGGGATATGCACCTTGATGGCGTTAAAGCCATCCGCTACCGCCGTGTCTACAGTTTTTTCAAACTGCGCCTGTGATTGCTCGGTGAAATTCCATATGCGATAGATAAAGTATCTCTCGCCTATCTCTCTTGCATGCTTCACGTTCGCATCCTCCTGTGTCGAATTTTCCTCTGACGTATGCTCTGGCGTATCAAGCTTTGTCGTCTGCTCATTCGCTTCGGCATGCGTACCTTGCTCGGGCGGTTTTTTCACCTGTGTGCAGGCAGCCACCGCGTATAGCATGGATAAAAGCAATATAGTACACGACAGGCGTTTGAGAAGCTTGGACATACAGACCTCCAATCAATAGAATGTGGCTACTTCCTGAATCGGTTTGGCCGCAAATTCGGTCTTTTCGGCATACAGTACAGGGCCGGGTCTGCCATACAATTTGTGCTTTTCTACCTTGATCTTTGCGGTCAAGATTGTCCAATCCCTTGTTTTGAAATTGATCGCAGAGGGAAAATTACACACAAGACCATTGTATTCAATATCGTCCGCACAGCAGGTCATAACGTGGCGGCCTATGATCAACGAGGATTTGCCCAGCTTGGGATCACGCGCAACAATGCCCTTGAAGCGCACGGTCTTGCCATGATATTTATCGGTTTCCTCAGCCAGATCACGGTACCAGATCGCATAATCCTCATCCTTGATGTCAATGACAGGTGCGTCAATGTCAAAGGGCAGCGGATCCTCGATCTCGTCATACTCCACGTGTCCATCCGGATAATCGTAGGTAATGGTCGCTCTGACGCTGACGCTGCGGACAACGCGGTGGATCTCTTCCTTATCGATCACCTCGGGAGTGCGATTGAGCACGATCATTTCGCAGGCCTGCAGCTTATCCACCATCAGCTGGCGCATATTAGCATTATAGTTCAGAAACGTATTTGCATCTGCAAACATCATATTCTGGAAAACAAACCAATCTGCAGGCAATGCGGCATACAAGCGATCCAAGAGCCACATGCCGTTATATTCAATGATCACGCGGTCGATCTTGTGCTTTTTATAGAGCAGAGTGAGCATATCGCGCGTAAGATCCTCAGGATCGTCGATCAGCTCAAAATAGCAGTTCTTACCCCAAAAGCGGTCAAGCTCAAGCTCTTCAATGCCCTCTTCGCACATGATGATCAACGTTTTTTCACCCGAATTGAAGCGTTGATCTTCCATGGATTCCTGAATAATATGCGTCTTACCGCCCTCAAGGAAGCCTGTAAACAGATATACGGGTATCTTTTGTGCCATGATCAGCCCTCCGATTTTTTAAGCGTAACGCCCAGAAGTGCGCTGATCTCATCAATTTTGAGTCCCGAGCCGATCACGCACAGTCTACCGATGATACCTGCAGCACCGTTGCGGATGTCAGGTTCACCGGGCACGTAATCAAAGTGGATCCAGTTGCCGTCATCACCTGCAACAATGCCCTTAGCACGCAGCACGATGCCGTATTTTCCTTCATCACAAAGCTCTTCCAGCTGCTGCGCGAGTGCATCCTTGTTGAATTTCGCCGTCGTTTCGGCACCTGCGCTGACAAACACTTCATCTGCATGATGGTGATGATGGTGATGTCCGCCGCAACCGCAGCTACAGCCCTCACCGTGTTCGTCGTGATCATGGTGATGGTGATGATGCTCATGATCATGGCAGCCGCAATCACAATCCTCATCGTGATCGTGATGATGGTGATGCTCATGATCGTGGCAGCCGCAATCACAATCATCGTCGTGATCGTGATGATGGTGGTGCTCGTGGTCATGATGATGCGCATGCGCCAATCTTTCCAGCTCTGCTTCAAGCGTATCCTTGCGCTCCATCGCTTCAAGCAGCTGTGCAGCACTCAGATCGTCCCATTCGGTAGTTACGATAGTCGCGGTCGCGTTATGCTCACGCAGCATTGCTACACAATCCGCGATCTTTTTCTCGCTTGCCGCACCCGTGTGTGACAGCACGATGCATCCTGCGTTTGCAACCTGATCGTTGAAGAATTCACCGAAATTCTTCATATACATTTTGCATTTGCCTGCGTCCACGACCGTGGTGAAGGCATTCAGCTCTGCGCCCTCGATCTCCAGATTCTGTACTGCTCTGATCACGTCGGAAAGCTTACCGACACCCGATGGCTCGATCAGAATTCTGTCGGGAGCGTACTGCTCCAGCACCTGTGTCAGAGCTTTGCCAAAGTCGCCCACCAGCGAGCAACAAATGCAGCCCGAGTTCATTTCATTGATTTGAATACCTGCCTCGGCCAAAAAGCCACCGTCAATGCCGATCTCGCCAAATTCATTTTCGATCAGCACCAGCTTTTCGCCCGTATATGCTTCCTCAATCATCTTTTTGATCAGCGTGGTCTTACCAGCGCCCAAAAAACCCGAAAAAATATCAATCTTGGTCATGTTTATACCTTCTTAGTTTTTATTCTTTGTGCCTCTGTAAACATAGTTGAGTCTGCCCAGAGGTGCGGCATCACCCTTATCGTAAAAGTCCTCAATGCTTGTCAGTTCCTCGGTGCTGTCCGCAACCTTGAACCAGATGGTAAAGTCATCGCGGTCAAGATCCAACGCTGCGCGAGGTGCAATCAAGAGCAGCGTGTTTTCGGATTGGCGGTAAACCACGTCACCGAAATCAGCAGCGCGCAAACCATCCACAATGATAGCCATGGTGCTCTTGTGATCCCCGTCAGGTGTGTTATTGAGCACGTATTTATACTCCTTGCCGCCGTCGGTATTCAGAAACACCTTCATCCACGTGCCGGTTCCGTCGTAAGACGTGATCGGCTTTTTGGTTACGATGCCGAAATACAGAAAATCGTCGTCGTGGCTGACGGTCACGTCCACGATTGCGTTGCGCTGGGTATGGTTTTCATAAACCGTACCGGAGCCCTGTGCGCTTCTTGCAAAATCACCGTCCGAGAAGTTATGATACTCTGCCCATACCTCTTCAGCCTCGTCCTGCTCGGTATCGTTATAATAATCCACGGGAGTAAGCTCTGCAAAGGTATCGTATTGGTCCACGCCCTTATACTTACGAACGTAATCGACAAGCTGCATGAAATAGTTGTCAAAATACCCGCCGCGCATCATTTCAATATCACGGCTGTATTCATAGTTGGCACAGTCCACAAACATAATGGGACGCTGGGGAATCCCCTGCCATCTGCCCGCGATCCATTCGTTCCAGCCTGTGACAAGCACGATGGGCGGATCTGTCTCAATGGCACGTTCAAACTGCTCAGCAAAGTTATAACCGTGCAGATATGCATCGGGATCGGGATCGTTGTGCATATCGTGGAAGCCTCTGCCGTTGTTATCGGTCTCACCGTACATGACCGAGTCACCGAAGCGAAGCTGCGGGTGCTGCGCAACGGACACGTTGATGACCTCATCCTCGCCCTTGAGGTTGCCAAAGACGCGCTGCGGACGGGTAAAGTCCATCCAAGGCCAACCGCCCAGCTTATCCGGCTCGTTGGGCCACTGCGACATTTTGATATTGAAGAATTCTCTGCACTCAGGCGAGCATTCCTCCTCTACCGCAATAATGACAGGCTTGCCTTCATAGTAGAACCAGGTATCGGGACAGTACTTTGCAGCATAGATCTTGTCGTAGATCTCCTGCACCGTTTTGCCCGAATGGGTGTTTGTGTAGAACATGACCTTGGGGATCTTCCATCCGTCCTTGGCATATTCATCCAGTACGCGCATGACAATCTTGACATTGTTCTCATAGATGCACGCATTGGTGGTATCAAAGAACAAAAAGTCGATATCTGCCTGGATCAACAGCTTCATATGGCGACGGACAACCCACTCATCGTTAGAATAATAATATCCGAAGAAGGGCTCTCCCCAATGGTGATACGTGCCGATTTTTCCCCAATAATCAGCCTCAGGATGTTCTCCTGCATCGGGATGCTCGGCTGTGATCTTGGAAATATCATAGGGCTTATGCTTGCCATGCTCACCAAGCCACAAAAAGTAGAACATTCCAACAAGTCGGTTTTCTCTGCGGGCGGGAGCATTTTCGCAGTCAGCAGTCATTCTGCCAAGTGCATCTGTCGCCATCAAAGGGCCGTTTGCATAATTTTTGTACTGTTCCATAAGACTCTCCATAGTATTTATTCGATATAGGACGTGACGATAATGTCCGCTCCGGTATCAAGGATATTGGCTACGATGATCTCGCCCTGACGCACGCCGTCAGGAACGCGAAGCGTGTTGATCAGCTTCATCGCGTCAAATAAAAGCTCCTTGGGTATTGCTTTGTTGGATTTGACAGCAACCACCTCACCGCGCTCTGTCATAGCGGTGGTGGTCAGCGTTCTTGTCGGGCAGGTACACTCCGCAACGGCATAATCCTTGCCTCTTTTGCAAGCGTTTCCTTTGACCGACAATACGTTCTTATCCTCATGCTCGACTGTTAAGGTACAGCCGCGAGGACAGATGATACAAGTCATTTCACGAATATTTATCATAATCTTATCACTCCAAACCTATGCTTATCTCGCCCGTACCGATCTCTGCCAGCACGTCAGCGCCCAGCTTGACAGTTTCCATCTCACCGGGGGCAAGCTTGATCTTTTTCTTATTTGAGATCACGCGATCACCGCATCTGACTACGACCTTTTTATCGCGGTAAACGTCGGACACGCGGAAATATACTACGGTATCCTGTGCCTTGGTGATGCGCTGCGGCACGGTATAGCGTACACCTGACGTGGGCAGCACGCAAATGTCCACGCTGTCGGTCTGCTTGCCCGTCAGATAATCGGCAGCTGCACAGCCTGCGATTTCTGCCTCTTCGGACACGTAGTCCACAAGGTCATGCACGTGCAGCACGTTGCCGCATGCAAATACACCGGGGATCGAGGTCTGTCTGTTCTGATCTGTCACAGCGCCGCCCGTGATGCGGTCGATATCAATGCCCGCACCCTTGGTCAACTCGTTCTCGGGCAAAAGGCCGCAGGAAAGCAGCAGCGTGTCACATGCAATATACTGCTCGGTCTCCTTGATCGGTCTGCGCTGCTCATCCACCTTGGCAATGGTCACGCCCGTGACTCTGTCCTTGCCGTGGATTTGCACGACCGTATGAGAGAGCATGAGCGGAATGCCGAAATCGTTCAAACATTGCTCAATATTTCTTGCAAGACCGCCCGAATAAGGCATCAGCTCACAAACAGCCTTGACCTTGGCGCCCTCCAGCGTCATGCGGCGTGCCATGATCAGTCCGATATCACCCGAGCCGAGGATCACGACTTCCCTTCCCGGCATGTAGCCCTTGATATTGACGTATTTCTGTGCAGTACCCGCGGTATAAATACCCGAGGGACGTGCGCCTGCGATATTGAGCGCACCCTTGGGACGCTCGCGACAGCCCATAGCCAGAATGATCGCGTCTGCCTTTATGTGCATAATGCCGTCCACAGGGTTGACTGCGGTGATCTGCTTATCGGGAGTGATCTTTGTCACCATAGTACCAACCTTATAGGGAATGTTCAGCTCCTTGACCTGCTCTATATATCGGGATGCATATTCGGGGCCTGTCAGCTCCTCGCCAAACTTGTGCAGGCCAAAGCCGTTATGAATACATTGGCGAAGAATGCCGCCCAGGTGCGCTTCGCGCTCAAGTATCAGAATATCCTTGACGCCAGCCTTATATGCTGCCACTGCCGCACTCATGCCTGCAGGGCCGCCGCCGACGATAACAAGTGAAACCTTAATCATTCGCCTTCCCTCCTTTTGTTCTGCCGTAATTGATGATGGACGCACCGCCCGATTTGGTGACCTGCTCGTAGGGGATGTTCAGCTCTTTGGAAAGGATCTCCACGACGATCGAGGAGCAAAAGCCTCCCTGGCATCTGCCCATGCCGCTGCGCGTGCGACGCTTGACACCGTCCACGTCACGCGCACCCGGATTGGTACGGATGGCGTATAAGATCTCACCCTCGGTCACCTCTTCGCAACGGCAGACCATGTTGCCGTATGCGGGCTCTTTTGCAATCACCTCGTTTTTCTGCTCGTCGTCAAGCTTGCGATACCAGCCGGAGGGCTTGCGGATGGGATTCCAAGTTTCCTTTTTTTGCATGGCAAGACCTTGCGCTTCAAGCAGCTCCACGCAATATTCGCCCAGTGCGGGGGCACTTGTAAGGCCGGGGCTTTCAATGCCGCCGAACGTGATAAATCCGGGAGCAGAGGCATGAATGATAAAGTCCCCCGTGCTGCCGACTGCACGCAAGCCGGTAAAGCTTGTGATCACACTGCCGAACGGAATTCCCTTGATATATCTTGCGCTTTGTGCGCGAATGCTCGCGATACCTGCTGCGGTGGTATCGTTGTCCTCTTTATCGGTCAGCTCCTCTGCGGTGGGTCCAAGCATGACGTTACCACCCGTGGTGGCGGTGACAAGAATGCCCTTGCCCTTGGGAGTGGGCGTGGAAAACAGCGTGTAATTGGTCAGAAAAGGCGTGCATGCCTTGTCCAGCACCATATATTCACCGCGTCTGGGGTGAACCGAGAAGGAATTGTCCCCTACCATGGCTGCGATCTTATCGGAATACAGCCCCGCTGCGTTGACAACGTATCTTGCCTGTACGGACTGCTTGTCTGCATACAGCGTATATACATCGTCCGCATATTCAATACGATCAACCTCAAAATTGCGGATAAACTGCGCCCCGTTATCCATTGCGTTTCCAAGAGCGGCATCGCAAAGGCCAAACGGGCTGACGATCGCGCCCGTAGGCGCCCAAAGCGCACAGGTGACCTCGTCGGTCACGTTGGGTTCAAGCGCAAGGACACCCTCGCGATCAAGTATCGCAAGTCCCATGACACCGTTTTTGACACCGCGCTCGTAAAGCTCCTCGAGCGTTGCTCTGTCCTCTTGGCCATAGCCAAGCACCAAAGAGCCGTTGCGCACGTACTTTACACCAAGCTCTGCGCATACCTTTTCCATCATTTCAGAACCCTGCACGTTAAAGCGAGCCTTGAGAGAGCCCGGCTTTGCGTCAAAGCCTGCATGTACAATGGCGCTGTTTGCGCGGGAAGCACCCGTGCATACGTCGTTTGCTCTGTCAACAACGCATATATCCAGCTGATATGCGGACAGCGCGCGTGCACAAAGTGCGCCCACGACGCCCGCACCGATAATACAAACGTCAAACATAGAATATACCTCCATAAATCCATAATAACCCTATTATAAATATTATAACACTATATTATCGTTTCGTCAAGAAATGATGCGTTTTTTTATTGACAAATTTCATTTGCTGTGATAAACTGAAACCAACAAATCTTTACACCGATGCACAAGGAGGTCGTTATGGCAAAGCATTTCAAACTGCAACTTCCCGACACGGGCAAGGACGTTTATATGATCAGAGAGAATCAGACGTGGGGCTACCGTTACGGTCCTTCCATTATGGTGGAGGGCGACGTTTGCCGCGCATGGTTTGCCTCCCCCGGTGACTGCTTTGAGGCAGACTGGTTTACCTACCGCGAATCCTTTGACAAGGGAGAAACATGGACGGACGAGCGCGTGGTGCTGACACCAACACCCGATTCGATGGACTGGTTTTCGGTTTGCGATCCTGCCGTTTTCAAATACGGCAAGTATTATTACATCGGATACACCTCCACCATTTTTGCCGATGGAGGCGGTGTTTGCAACAACGGCTTTGTAGCACGCTCCGAGCATCCCGACGGTCCCTTTTATAAATGGACGGGTGACGGCTGGGGCGAGATGCGCGGTAACCTGATCTGGATGGGCAAGCCTGCGCCCATCATCTACTATGATGAGGATTGGAAGCATTGGGGCGCGGGAGAGTTTTCTTTCGTAGTCAAGAATGACGTGCTATACATATATTACACCTGGACCTCCAAAAAGGCAGACGGCACGGGATATTCGCAAACGCGCGTAGCAACAGCAGATATCACGCGTGAGGATTGGCCGCGTACCATCGTGCAGCACGGTGTTGCAGCGGTGCGTAATTCGGGCGCGAACGATTCCTATGATGTTGTGTATTGCGAGGAGCTTGACAAATTCATCGCGCTCTCTACCGACAAACGCTTTTCCAAGGAAAGCTTTCTTTCCGTTTCCGAATCTGATGACGGCCTACGCTTTACACGCGAAAACGATATACGCACAAACACCTGCTTTATCCTGCACAACTGTGGCATATCTGGTGACGCGCAGCACCATATCAGGCACGGCGACACGCTGCTTTTGGGCTACGCCTACGGCAACAGCTGGGGAAAATGGGGTACACGTTTGCACAGATATGAGTATTCGTTCATGGACGAGGACTACCATTCAGAGCTGGATCAGCCAAATCTGGAAATCGAAAGCATTCCGTGGGAGCGCAATCCCGACATGCAGCCCATGATCCTGACGGCTGCCAAGCCGCACTATGTCCGCCTCAAGCCCGATACGTCTGCACCTCTTACATTTGTGACCTATGATTCCTGTTACGAGCCCAAGGCCATCGATCCG
>JAZQYT010000089.1:0-3227 GCA_045633665.1 Eubacteriales bacterium
TATCGATCATGCGGATCTCGGTGATGGTAGGATCACGCTTCTCACTGATAAAATAATCACGGCAGAAGGCCAGATCGTCCATATCCATGGCAAGGCCGTAGGACTTGACGAAAGCGGCAAGTGCATCTGCATCCATTTCGCAAAAGCCGTGCAGCGTTTCTACCTCGACAGGAATATCAAACTGTGCCGCCAGCGTTTGGGGCTTTTCAAGCGTTGCCTCGCGGCTCTCGACCGGATTGATCACGTGCTTTTTGATGGCCGCAACCTGCGCCTCAGTCAACTCACCGTAGAGCAAATACACCTTTGCGGTACGCACGACGGGGCGGTCACCGCAGGAGATGATCTGCATGCACTGTGCTGCGCTGTCTGCTCTCTGATCGTATTGACCGGGCAAATATTCCACAGCAAAGACCTTTGCGTCAGCGGTGTTGATCTGATCCGTGACGTTGTCCAGCTGCGGCTCGGAAAGCACGGTGCGGGTAGCATACTCAAACAGCTCGGCCGTTGCATTCTCCACGTCGTAGCGGTTGATCACGCGCACGCGCTCCAGGGCTTCAATGCCCAAAAATGTGTTGATCTCTTTGCAAAGGGACGCGGCCTCGTGGTCAAGTCCCTGCTTTTTTTCTACGTAAACTCTGTAAACCATGCTGCCTCCTTAGTTGTTCAGAGCGGCCAGCGCGCGCTGACCGATATCGCGGCGCATATAAGCATTCTCAAAATGCACCTGCTCTGCAATCCTGTATGCGTGGGTGATCGCCTCGGGGAGATTGTCCTCAACAGCCACAGCACCCAAAACTCTGCCGCCGGCGGTAACAAGCGTATCGTCCTGCACCTTGGCACCTGCGACAAAGATATATTCGTCTTTTCCGACCTCGGGCAGTGTCATTTTGTAGCCCGATCCGTATTTTTGCGGATAACCGCCCGATGCCACGACCACGCAGCAAGCGTGACGTTTTGCAAACTTGACCTCGGTTTCTGCAAGCGTGCCATTTGCAGTCGCCTGCATAATGGTCAACAGATCACTCTCAAGCAGCGGCAGCACCACCTGCGTTTCGGGATCTCCGAAGCGGCAGTTGTATTCAATGACGCGGGGGCCGTTCGGTGTCAGCATCAGACCAAAGTACAAGCAGCCCTTAAAGGTTCTTCCCTCTGCGTTCATGGCCTGCATGGTGGGCAGGAAGATGGTTTCCATGCACTCGCGTGCAATCTTGTCGGTATAATAGGGGTTGGGCGCAACCGTACCCATGCCGCCTGTGTTCAGTCCCTGATCGCCATCCAGCGCGCGCTTGTGATCCATGGAGGAAACCATGGGCTTGACGCACTTGCCATCGGTAAATGCCAGCACAGATACCTCGGGGCCGCTCAAAAATTCCTCAATGACCACGCGGCTGCCGCTCTCGCCAAACTGCTTATCCTGCATCATGGAAACGATAGCGTCCTCTGCCTCCTCGCGGGTCTGTGCGATGATCACGCCCTTGCCCAGCGCCAAGCCGTCTGCCTTGATGACCGTGGGGATGGGAGCATCCTTAACGTAAGCAAGCGCCGCGTCCATATCCTCGAACACCTCATATGCTGCCGTGGGAATACCGTATTTTTTCATCAGATTCTTGGAGAACACCTTGCTGCCCTCGATGATAGCAGCATTTGCCGTCGGGCCAAAGCAAGGAATACCGATCTCGTTCAGTCGGTCAACGCAGCCAAGCACCAGCGGATCATCGGGGGCGACCACTGCGAAATCGATGGCATGCTCCTTGGCAAACGCCACGATGCCGTCCAGATCCTTCGCACCCACAGGCACGCACACAGCGTCGTCCTTCATGCCGCCATTGCCGGGCAGCGCGTAGATAACCTCTACTGCGGGGTTCTCCTTCAATTTTTTAATAATCGTATGCTCGCGGCCACCGCCGCCTACAACCATTAACTTCATGTAAAATCCTCTTTGTATATTAGTGGTGGAACAGTCTCATGCCGGTGAACGCCATTGCCATGCCGTACTTACCGCAGCACCCAATGACCAGATCATCACGAATAGAGCCGCCGGGCTCTGCAATGTACTTGACGCCGCTCTTCTTTGCTCTCTCGATGTTATCGCTGAACGGGAAGAATGCATCCGAGCCGAGTGCTACGCCGTCGATGGTGTCAAGGTACGCTCTCTGCTCCTCGCGGGTAAAGACCTCGGGCTGCTCTGTAAAATACTTCTGCCAGTTGCCGTCCGCGCAAACGTCCTCTTCGTTCTGGTTGATGTAGCCGTCGATGACGTTATCGCGGTCAGGTCTGCCCAGCGTGGGCAGGAAGGGCAGATTCAGCACCTTATCATGCTGACGCAAGAACCAAGTGTCCGCCTTGCCGCCTGCAAGACGCGTGCAATGCACGCGCGACTGCTGACCTGCGCCTACACCGATTGCCTGGCCGTCGATGGCAAAGCAGACCGAGTTGGACTGGGTGTATTTCAAGGTGATCAGCGATACGATCAGGTCGCGGACAGCACTCTCGGGCATGTCCTTATTTGCGGTCACGATATTGGAGAGCAGCTCGCGGTTGATCTCAAAATTGTTTCTTCCCTGCTCGAAGGTAATGCCATATACCTGCTTTCTCTCCTGCGGATCGGGCACAAAATCGGGATCGATCTTGACGATGTTGTAATTGCCCTTTCTCTTGGACTTGAGAATTTCAAGTGCCTCGGGCTCGTAGCCGGGAGCGATCACACCGTCGGACACCTCGCGCTTGATCATGAGCGCGGGGGTTACGTCGCACACGTCGGACAGCGCAACCCAGTCGCCAAACGAGCACATTCTGTCAGTACCTCTTGCTCTTGCGTAAGCGCAAGCCAAAAGAGAATCGTCAAGACCGGGAATATCGTCTACAAAGCAAGCCTTCTTGAGCTTTTCGGAAAGCGGAATGCCCACAGCTGCGCTGGTGGGAGATACGTGCTTAAAGGAAGTAACAGCGGGAAGTCCCAGCGCTGCCTTGAGCTCCTTGACCAGCTGCCAGGAGTTGAAAGCGTCCAGGAAGTTGATATATCCGGGTCTGCCGCAAAGGATCTCGATGGGCAGCTCGCTTCCATCGTGCATATAGATCTTAGCAGGCTTCTGATTGGGGTTACAGCCGTATTTCAGTTCAAATTCTTTCATGTTATTTCTCCTTCGATAATTGATTCATTGTGCGTAGGGGCGACTGAACGAATCGCCCGCTACGACTTTTGGGGCAACCTCGGGCGATTCGTTCAG
>JAZQYT010000090.1:0-22934 GCA_045633665.1 Eubacteriales bacterium
TATGAACAGCGATCATTCCTGAAGCTGCGATGCATCAAGATAAACGGCTGCAGGGGATGGCGCCCTCGACATCCCGCGCTTCCGGCAATACTTTTATTGTATTTTACCGGCCAGCTTTTTTGCAATATCAGCAAGTGCCAATTCGGCAGCTTCTCTTTCCGCTGCGGGAATCTTGCTGCTGACTGCGGTTTCCAGGGAAACGGGGCATGCGCAGTCCACCTCGGCAAGGGCCTTGGAAAAATCCTCCCAATCGATCACGCCTTCGTAAGGCAGCATGTGTCTGTCTGCGCGGCCGTCGTTGTCGTGTACGTGCATGGCGCGTAGATATTCCTTGCCCAAAAGGCGCACCGCGTCGGCAGGGGAGAGGCCAAACACAGAGCAATGTCCCGTATCAAGGCAGACGCGCATATAGGGCGAGTTTATCTCTTTGACAAAGCGCAAGATCTGCTCGGGGGTGGAGAGTGAAAGCGCTGTCATGGGCATATTTTCAAAGCAGATCACGGTGTTGTGTGCCTTGGCAACCTCGCAAAGGCGAGAGAAAAATTCCAGGTTCATCGCCCACAGCTTTTCGGGCTCGGGATCCTGCCAATCGCCAAACGGCATGATGGGATGGATGATGAAATTGGGGCAGCCCAAAATCTGACAGCCAAGGATCGAGCGCGACATCTTTTCAAATCTCTCCGCGCGGTCCTCGGGCGAAAAATCCTGCGGCGGCCAACGCCAAGGGCCGTGTGCCTGATAGATCTCAATGCCTGCGTTTTGTGCATCGCGACGAATGTCCGAAAGCGTGCGCTCAAAGCCTGCCGCATCCTGCTCGAATAAGGGCGTATCGGTATCCACCAGCCCTTGATAATCGGTGCAGTCGTAGCCGTGCTGCTTCATGCGTTCAAACGCTGCTGCGTGACTGCCGAGGTACAAATATGCGCCGTCTGTAATGCCTGTTTTCATAATCAGCCTCCGATTGGAAATATATTCATCATAATTATATCACATTTTGTCGATAATGCAACAAAAACTTGGTCGTATATCGGGGAATTTTTCGCATGCGTGCGGTGCAAATGCGTATGCACAGGTTGACTTTTTTACAAATAAATAGTATAATAAATATAACTATATTTATCATGGGATATTATTTCATTCACGATTTTGATAAAGGAAGGATTATTATGGGCCAAGGCTATCAAAAATTCAAGCGGCGCATGCTGCGCGCCTGCTTGTGGCGCAGTATTTTGCCCGGCGCTTCTTTGGCGCTGGCGGTATTTGCCGTGCTGTTTACGCTGCATAAAAGAATGATCGTTCCGCTCTCATCGCTGCTTTGTGCAGCCATTGGGGCAGGGCTTGGAGTTTTGCTGTTCGGGGCGCTGTTTGCCGCGCTTTTCCCCTATAAAAAGAGATTGGCACGCAAGCTTGACCGCGAGCTTGCATTGCGTCAGAGCGTGCAGACCATGCTGGCATTTTCCGAGCGTCGGGACGATATCATGGTGTTGCAGCGTGAGCAGACCGATGCGAAGCTCTTGGCGTTGCCCGCGAAAAAATTAAAGATCAGGCACATATGGACTTGCCTTATCTGCTTTGTGCTGGCGCTCGGCATGAGCGTAACTGCCTTTGCCATTCCCGCAAAGCAGCCCGAGCCGCCCCCTGCACCCGTTGATCCGCCCTTTGAGCTGGGCGAATGGGAGGCCGTGGCACTGCAGGAGCTGATCCGGGAGGTGCAGGAATCTACCATGACCGAGCCTGCTAAGGGACAGACGGTCACATCTCTGCAGGTGCTTTTGAACGCCTTGTATCAGACCAAGACCGAGAGCCGCATGAAGGCCTTGGTGGTGGATACTGTCATGAGCGTGCGCGATAGCGTAAGTCTTGTGGTCACGCAGCGCAGCTTCTCTCCGATCATGAGCGCAAGCGGCTCACCGTACACAAGGGAGCTGGACAAGGCGCTGGTTATTGCGGATCAGGCCGTGTTCAAGCAGGCGCTGGACGGCATTGTCACCAAGATGTGCGAGATCAAGGACAAGGAGCTGTTTATCGAGGCGGTACACGTCTTCTCCGAGGAGTTAAAAATGGCGCTGCGAAACGTGGACGCCTATGAACAGGACGCGCTGGCTGCGGAGATAGAGCGAATGTCCAACGCGCTTGCGGACGTGGTGCTTACGGTGGAAAAATACACGCTGGAGCCGGGATACAACAAGCTCAAAGACGCCTTTGGCGTAGCCTATACCGGTATGGGTAAGGCTATGACGCAGCAGCGCTATGATGCCGACATGGGTGCGCATGTGGAGAGCCGCCTTTTGGAGATCTTTGGCATGAGCGCGCAGGATCTGCCCGGCGCAGACGGGGAGGCGCAAGGACCGCAGACGCCCGGTGATTACGAGGACGACGATGACGACCAGACCATTACGGACGGCGGCCTTGGCAGCGGTGAGCTGATCGTGGGCAGCCAGGATATCATCTACGATCCTTCGCGCGGGGAGCATGTCAAATACAGCGAGGTCATTGACATATATAACGCAATTTTCTTGGAAAACAAAATCGACGGAGTGCTGTCCGAAGAGATCACAGCGCTCATTGAAGCATATTTCACGGCGCTGTTCAGCCCGTCCAACAAAGATTGATCAAAGGAAGGTATAGAAACATGGGAAACAATATTGAAAACGTAAAGAGATTTAGTCAGCAGGCAGAAAAGATCAGAGCCGAGCTGAAGCGTGACGTGGTCGGTCAGACCGAGGTCGTGGAAAACGTCATCATTGCCATTGTCGCGGGCGGTAACGTGCTCTTGGAGGGCGTGCCCGGTGTCGGCAAAACGCGTCTTGTGCGCTCCCTTGGCAGAATCCTCAATCTGCCCTTCTCGCGTATCCAGTTTACGCCCGACCTGATGCCTTCCGACGTCACGGGTATGAACGTCATCGAAAAGGACGAAAACGGCAAAATGAAGCAGGTGTTCAATAAGGGCCCGATTTTTGCCAACTTGGTGCTGGCGGACGAGATCAACCGTGCGACACCCAAGACGCAGTCCGCAATGCTGGAGGTCATGCAGGAGCATAAGGTGACCGTGTCAGGTCAGACCTACCGCCTGGAGGAGCCCTTCTTTGTGCTGGCAACCGAGAACCCCATCGAGCAGGACGGTACGTATCCGCTGCCCGAGGCACAGATGGACAGATTCATGTTCAAGCTGCTCATGACATTCCCGAGCAGGGATGAACTGGTGGACATCGTCAAGATGACGCAGATCACCATGGAGGAGACCGCGCAGGCACAGGTGGACGGTGCAACCATTCTGGAAATGAGAGAGCTTGCCGCAACCGTGCCGGTCATTGACGAGGTCATGGCGTATGCCGTAGCCCTTGTTGCAGGCACGCATCCCGAGCTGGACAAGCCCTCGGATACTGCCAAGAAGTACATCAAGTACGGTGCATCCCCCCGTGCAGCGCAGGCGCTGATCACCTGCGCAAAGGTGCGTGCGCTGCTCAACGGTAACTATAACGTGGCGTACGAGGATATTGACGCGCTTGCATGTCCCGTTCTGCGCCACAGAATCAAGATCAACTACACGGCCGTCAACGACAAGCTGAGCGTGGACGACGTGATCGGTATGCTGATCAAAGAGAACAAGAAGCTCAAGAAATAAGAAACAGGAAATCAATTAACGTATGAGTAGATTTACAGTCAACGAAGCGTTTTTGAGCCAGCTGGAGCTTTTGCAATCGCTGCTCAAAAATAACGTTGCGGGTATGTTCGGCGGCAACCGCCAGAGTAAGAACTACGGCTCTTCCTGCGAGTTTGCCGACTTGCGCGATTACGTACCCGGTGACGATATTACCAAGATCGACTGGAATGCCTACGCCCGCTTTGAAAAGCTGTACACAAAGCTGTATCTTGATGAACGCCAGATGCACACGCGCATCTATATTGATGCCAGCCGCTCCATGGATCACGGAAACGGGCAAAAGGCCGAGCAGGCGCTGCGCCTGGCTGCCGCGTTTGCATATCTTTCGGTTTGCGAGATGGATAAGGTTTCGATCTATGCCATACGCGATCGGGAGGTACACCCGATCGTATCGGGCATGGTGGGTAAGCAGTCGTATATCAACTGCATCGGTGCGCTCAACGACCTTGCCTTTGAGGGGGACAGCTATATCAGCGAGGCGATCATGCCCACAAGCGTGGGACGCGGGGACGGCATGTCGATCCTGATCTCGGATTTTCTGACCGATCACGACTATGAGGATGCGATCGGATATCTGGCAGATCAAAAGCGTGACGTGCTTTGTCTGCAGGTGCTTTCCCGTGAGGAGCTGAATCCGCAGCTGCGCGGCAAGATGCACCTGTTTGATTCCGAGGACGTGCATAATACCTGGCGCCGCAACATTGATCGCGATATTGCCGCTGCCTACAAGCAGGCGCTGGCCTTTGCGACGGGGAGAATTCGGGAATTTTGCCGCTCTCGCGGAGCCTCTTACCTTTTGGTGGACGCAACGCAGAGCATGGGCGAGGTCTTCTTTGAAAAGCTGACGGATATGGAGGTAATCAAATGACCTTTCTGTATCCTTTGGGGCTTTTGGGACTTTTGGGCATTCCCGTGCTCATCGTCATTTACATCATCAAGAGTAAGTATACCGAGCAGACGGTTTCCTCGACCTATCTCTGGCGGCTGAGCGAGCGGTTTCTCAAGAAAAAGAATCCCTTCTCGCGCCTGACAGGTCTGATCAGCTTGATCCTGCAGATCCTTGCGGTGCTGGCCATTTCGCTGACCATTGCGCACCCCATCGTCACCGTACCGGGGGCGGCGCAGGATTATTGCTTTGTCTTGGACGGAACGGGCAGCATGCAAATGCAACACGAGGAAGGCATAACGCGCTTTGAGGCGGGCAAGATGCGCATTGGCGAGATGATCGAGCAGGCTGCTGACGGCAGTACCTTTACCTTGATCTACGTAGCCCAGGATACCTCCGTTGTCTTTGAGCAGACCGATCACAAAAAGGCGGCTCTTTCTTTGCTTGACGGGCTGCAATACAGCTTTGCCGAAAGCACGCTTGCGGATGCGCAGGCAACGGCGCAGGCGTATTTCGCAGAGAACAGCGGCACAAGCGTGTATCTTGTGACCGACAAGGGGTATCAGACGCATGAGAATATCACGCTGATCCGCCTTTGTGACGAGAGTGCGCAGAATTACGGCCTTGGCGGTGTGACTTACACGGTACAGGGAGATCGGGTGACCGTGAGCGGCAACGTGACCTCCTATCGCGCGGATGCAACGCTGCGGCTGGAGCTTTATGCAGATGATGGTGAGCAGAGCGTGGCAGGTGCGGACGTTGTGGTCAAAAGAGAAAAGGCAACGCCCTTCCAGCTGACAGCTACGGTAGCGGAATTTGCCTCCTTGCGCGTCTGCATTGCCAACGAGGACGTGCTTTCCTATGATAACAGCGTGGTGCTGTTTGATCCGCAGAGCGACGATACTTATAAGATCCTGCTTGTCAGCGACCGCCCCTTCTTTATCGAGGCGGCACTTGGCGCTGTGGGCAAGACCAATATCACGGTCAGATCGACCGAGGAATATCAGAACGACATGGGCTACGGGCTGTATATTTTTGATACCTTTACGCCCACGGCTATGCCGATGGACGGCTCGATCTGGCTGATCAATCCGCTTGCAAGCTCGGATGACCTTGGATTTTCGGTGCAGGGCGAGGTGGCCTTGCCCGAAGCGGGCGTGCTGCAGCTTTCGACCGACAGTACCTCCACGGTGCAAACCCTGACCAAGGATATGCGCGGTGAAGAAGTGCATCTGACAAGGTACGTCAAGTGCGGCATGTACCGCAAGTTTGCAACGCTGATGTCTATTGAGGGAAATCCCGCGGTGTTTGCGGGTACCAACCTTTACGGCAACCGCCTTGCGGTGTTTGCCTTTGATCTGCATGATTCCAATATTGCCATGCGCATGGATTTCGTAATGCTTGTGCGCAATCTGGCGGAATATTCTTTCCCCGCGGTGCTGGAGCAAAACAGCTTTGACTGCGGTGATACCGTACAGATCAACGTACTGGCCAATACCGACAGCATTCGTGTGGATTCTCCTACGGGACAGGTGCAATATCTGAGCTGTCAAGGAGCGGTGGCAAGCTTTGTGCCTGCAGAGGCGGGCGTATATACGCTGACTGTGACGGTCAGCGGCTCGCCCAGAACCTTTTATCTGCATGCGGCCATCCCCGAGGCGGAGCGCAATCCCGTGATTGCCGAAAAGGAGCTGAGCCTGAATGGTACGCAGACGGCAGGCGGCTTTGACGGCACGTACGACGCGTTGATTTTGATGTTTATTTTACTGGCTTTGCTGTTTGCAGCAGATTGGGTGGTGTATTGCTATGAGAAATATCAGCTTCGATAATCCGTGGCTTTTGCTGCTCGCCTTACCGCTGTTGGCGGCGGTCATTGTGCCGTATTGCATAGCCATTCGTAAGGATAATAAAAACGCACATACCGTCACCTCGCTGATCCTGCATTTGCTGATCATTGCGTTGGTCGTGCCTGCGCTTGCGGGTATGGCAAGCGTGACGGTCATGACGCAGACCGAGGTGTACGTGGTGGCCGACGTTTCTTATTCGGCCAACCGCAATCTTTCGCGCATTGACGGCTATATTGCCGAGCTGCAGCAAAAGCTGCCCGAGAATTCGACCGTGGGGCTTGTCTGCTTTGGAAAGAACGCAATTTGCGTAGCCTCTGCGGGCGAAGAGGTGCTGCCAAGCGTCAAGGGTACGCAGGTGGACGACAGCGCCACCAATATCGCCTTGGCGTTGGAATATACCGCCACGCTGTTTTCGGACGATGTGATCAAACGCGTGGTGCTGCTAACCGACGGCAAGCAGACCGATAGCGATGCTTCGGGCGAGTTGATTTCAGCCGTGGAGCATCTGTATGCCGAGAATATTGCGCTGGACACGATTTACGTGGACAACAACGTGTCCGAGGACATGACCGAGGTGCAGATCAGCGACGTGGATCACACGCCCTCGACCTATCTTGATCACAAAACCACCGCCAACGTGCTGATTCAGAGCAGCAATCGGACGGATGCCATTGTATCCCTGTATCGCGGCGGCGAAAAGCTGCAGGATAAGGCGGTCAGCCTGGATGCGGGCTACCATACGGTCAGCTTTGCCACAGATACCTCGGAAGCGGGGGAATTTGACTACGAGGTGCGCATCAGCGCCCCCGACGACGCGTCCCCCTATAATAACAGCTATTACTTTACCCAGCGCGTGACCGAATCGCTGCACGTGCTGCTGATCACCTCCTCCGAGGCTGACGTACAGGCTGCACAGGTGATGTATGGCGAGAATGCAACCATTCACGCCTTTGTCAATGATCCGAACGTGCCTTGCACCATTGAGCAGCTGTGTGTGTACGACCAGATCGTGCTGTCCGACGTGGACGTGCGTGAGCTGAAAAACTATACTGCATTTGTCGAAAGCGTGGATCAGGCGGTCTCGCTGTTTGGCAAGAGTCTGATCACGCTGGGAGATACATACATTCAGAACAAGACAGACGATACGCTTTCCTCCTTGGAGGATATGCTGCCCGTGCGCTTTGGCAACGACGATGCCGATCCCAAGCTGTATTGCCTTGTGCTGGACTCCTCGCGCTCGATGCAGATGGCATCCAGGCTGATCATGACCAAAAAGGCAGCGGTCAAGTTCTTGGATCTTTTGGGACCGGAGGATTACGTCATGGTCGTATCCTTCTCGGGTGAGGTATACATTGAGCAAATGCCCACCGAGGCAAAAAATAAGGAGCAGGTTGCCGAGATCATCAACGGTATCCAGCCCACGCAGGGTACCGTGATCGGTGCTGCGCTCAAGGCAGCCTTCAATCAGATGAAATCGCTGTCCTTCTCGGAAAAGCAGGTCATCCTGATCAGTGACGGTATGTCCTATTCCGCAGAGCCGGACGACGCAGCGGAAATGGCCAACAACATCTATCAGGCAGGCATTGTGACCACCGTGATCAATACCAGCTGCCAGGAGGGAACGGCCAATATGGAAAAGATCGCAAGCTACGGCCGCGGCAAATATTACTGGCTGCAGGACGAGCGAGATCTGGACAAGCTGATTTTCGGTGACGTGGCCGATGAGGTGACCGAAACCGTGATTGAAAAGCAGGTTCCCGTCACGGTAGTGGATGCCAAGGACGACTCCCTTGCAGGACTTGTGCATCTGCCGGACGTTTACGGATACGTATACGCCAAGGCCAAGGCCAGTGCCAGGACCGTGTTGAGCGTGCCGTATACCAAGGCCGGCGGCAGCGTGATAGATGCGCCCCTGTACGCATATTGGAAATACGGAAACGGCCGCGTGGCTTGCTTTACAAGCAGACCGAGCGGAGAATGGGGCAAGGATTGGCAGCAGGGGGACGGTATGCATTTCCTTTCGGCCGTTGCCTCTACCAATACGCCTACCGAACGCATTGATTATCCGTATACGCTGGGCGTGACGTATGACGGCACGCAGGCAACCGTGGAAATGATCCCCGCAACGCTTGATCCGTACGCAACCGTCAGTATGCACATCATTCTGCCGGACGGTACGACCATGGACGTGCAACCCATGTTTGATTCCAAATGCTACAGCTGTGTTTTCCCCGGTTCGCAGACCGGAAAATATGCAGTAGAAATCACGTACGTATACGGAGAGAACTCGTTTACCTCTCAATCGGTGTTCAACATTTCCTATTCGCCCGAGTACGACAGCTTTGTGACCTTTGATCCCGCGGAGCTGCACAACGCGGTGCGCGACAGGGGAACGCTGCATGAGGACAGCGTGCCCGAGATCGTCAACGATCCCGACCGCCTGGATACCTATTCCGTCTACTTTACGGTGCCGCTGCTGATTGCGGCTGCGGTGCTTTACGTGATCGATATTATAGTCAGAAAGATCACCAAGAACGATATCAAGAGCCTTTTCAGGTTCAAGAAAAAAGCGTGAAAGGAGAGAGCACAATGAAAAAATGGCTGACAGCCGGCCTTGCGCTGGCCATGCTGCTTTGTGTGTGTGCCTGTGGGCAGTATAATCCCGCAGTCAACTCTCCCGAAGTACAGCAAAGCACCAATCAGGAAAGCACCGCACCGCCCGAGAGCGAGAGCGGTGAAGGTGAAGCGGGCTATACCGTGACGCTGACGCACAACGGCAAGGTCTTTTCCGCAGCCGAGGGCATTTTGGCACAATGGACAGACGGGTACAGCTATTACACCGCACCCTTTGAAAACGGTGTGGCCGTCACGCAGTACCTGGACGGTGACTATCGCGTCACGCTTTCGGGGCTTCCTGAGGGCTATACCTACGATCCCAATATCTATACGGCTACAACGACCAACAGGGATATCGAAATTGAGCTGAATCGCGTTGAGATCCCGCGCGGAGCAGGCTCGGATGAATACCATTGCATCGTACTCAAAAAGACCGGATTTTACCGCGCACAGTTCTCGCGTGCGGGACAGCAGATCTTTTTCGAGTTCGTTCCCACCTCGGCAGGCACGTATATCATTGAATCCTTGGTGGATACCGCCGCACAGGAGTTCAATCCCATGATGATGGTATATATCGGCTCGTCGCAGTTCAAGCTGTTTGACCACGAGCAGGACGGTGGCGGTGCGGAAAACGGCTACACCAAGAATTTCCGCTATGAGATGCGCGTGGATGACGATGAGATCGGTGCGGTATTCACCTTTGCCATCAAGCTGGACGCCAAGAGCGAGAATTTTCCGCAGCACGTGGATTTTGCGTTGCAGTTGGAGTCCACCTATAACAGACAGGATATCGTGTCGGTCATGCAGATCCCCACGGATATGTACGCTTTGATGTTCGGACATATCCGCGCGCTTTGCGATATGAACGCGCAGCAATTCTGCGATACGGTCGGCATGGAGCAAAAGGCGGGCACGGCCGTGCTGGAAACGCTGCGAACGCTCAAGTTCAGCAGCGAGGAAAAGGAGCTTGCACAATCGGTGCAGAATTTGTATGCGGTCATGCGCGAGAGCCGCTACAGCGCGATTGCCTCGTATCTGCGCAGCATTTATAATGCAAGCGGCAGATATGTTGGTGCGGAGACCGTGCAGAGCGGACGCAACGTCTTTGACGGGGATATGTATAAGCTCAACCCCGAAACGGGCGTGTATCACGTATACGACCAGAGCAAGTATGCTGCAAGCGGGGGCTTTGGCCCGATATTATACGTGGATATGACGGTCGCCTGCAGATTTTTGGATCTGCCTTTCCCGCAGATCGAGTACGTGGGCAACAAGGCGTTGACCGTGGCATCCGGCACCAAGAACTATAAGCAGTTCATCGAGGGTTATGATGCGTTGATCGTAGATCCGCCCAGCCCCGACCTCGGGCCTTATCTGTGCGTTGGCACATGTCCCTGCCGCACGCAGGGAAGATGCGACGGCGCGTGTCTGACCACCTGCGCATATTGCCATGCCGATTGCCGACGCGTTGCCGCGGCACAGATCCACGGCCTTGGCTATGCGGACGTGGTCAACAGCGACGGCAGATTCCCCGTCACCCCCGAGATCAAGGACTTTTTACAGGAATACAGCATCTCCCAGCTCTTGTTCCGTGACGGAAACGGCTGGGTTGAGGAAAATCCGAACGTCAAGGTAGACGCCATGGAGGACGACCAGTGGTTGTTCGCCTGCGGCTATTACGTAACCCCATAAGGAGATTGTTATGAGAAAATTATGTTTATTCGTTTGCGCTTGCCTTTGCTTGGTGGCAGCATTGGTGGCTTGTGATAAGCAGCCTGCCGAGGAGGCGCATACGCATACTTATGCGGACGAGTGGTCGTTTGATCAGGACGGTCACTGGTACGCGGCAACCTGTGAGCATACGGGAGAAAAGGCCAACGCTGCCGCTCACGTAGACGAACAGAATGACGGCGTTTGTGACGTCTGCTCCTGGGGCAGCGACCACAAGCATACCTTTGCCGAGGATTGGAGCAGCGATGCGGACAACCATTGGCACGCAACCACCTGCGGACACGACGTCAAGGACGCGCTTGCCGCACACAAGGACGAGAACAATGACGACGCCTGCGACGTGTGCGCTCACAGCGGCGGCTGTGAGCATCCCGTAGCGGCAGATGCGTGGCTGTCCGATGCTACGACGCATTGGCACGGTGCAACCTGCGGACATAATATCAGGCACGATGCGCAGGAGCATGCAGATGCGAACAACGACGGTATTTGCGACGTTTGTGCGTGGTTTGACGAGAGCCATACACACACTTATAAGACTGAGTATACCTACGATGAGCAGAACCACTGGTTCGACGCGGATTGCGGACACACTCTCAAGGATAGCGTTCAGGCACACACCGATGCCAATAACGACGGCGCGTGCGATACCTGTGCTTGGAACGACGGCTGCACACATGTATACTCCACGCTCTGGAGCGTGGACGGCACGTACCATTGGCATGCCGTGACCTGCAAGCATACCATCGTGCCTGCGGACAAGGCAGAGCATACGGACGCCAATGATGACGGTGCCTGCGACGTTTGCGATTATCTGGACCATGAGCATACCTACGACGATTCCGCTTGGATCTTTGATCAGAACGGCCATTGGCACGCAGCCTCCTGCGGCTGCTCGCTCAAGGCAGACGAGGCGGCGCACGTGGACGAAAACAACGATGGTGCGTGCGAGATCTGCGCCTGGAACGACGGCTGTGAGCATCCCGTGGGGGATGCGTGGTCGTCTGACGCTACGCACCATTGGCACAGTGTGACCTGCACGCATACCATCGAGCCTGCCGATAAGGTGGCGCATGCCGATCCCGATCAGGACGGCAGCTGCAATGCCTGCGGATATCGCGATGCGTCCCATACCCACACCTATTCCGACGTGCTGACCGTGGGTGTCAACACGCATTACTATGCACCCACCTGCGAGCATACCGGTGCGCGCAAGGACGAGATCGCGCATGCAGATGAAAACGGGGACGACAAGTGTGACGTGTGCGGCGGCATTGCTTCCTTGCAGATCCTGATCGATAAGGCGACCTCCGACCAAGCAGCAGCACAGATAGGCAGCGGTACTGTGGTCAATAACAGCACGTATCATTTTGAGGATGGCGATTTCGTCAGCACAGAAAACGTGTTCTATGAATTCGGTAATGGATACCTGCATACCGATGACGGCATTTATCAACGTTGGTTTACGCTGCGCGAGGACGGTAGCGTATTTGGCGCACGCATGATCGACGGTGCGTACGAGGCAGAGGATGCTTCAATTAACAATATACTGGGCTACTATTTCAACGGCCATTTCCTGTATTACAACATTGAAGGATACGGTGTTGAATCCCTGCTTTATAATCTGTACGTGTTTGCAGAGGAGAATGCATACGGTCTTGACGGCTACTATGATGCAGGCAAGGGTGTATACTACCTCACCTTTATATACAACAATGGCTTTGGCTCCTTGTATGACGTATCGATCGAGCTTTCATTGAGCAAGGATTACGTGATCGAGAGTATGCGCATCTGCTCGGTGGTATATGCGTTCTTTACCGAATATGAGGACGGCATTGCATATCCCGCTCCCGGAGCCACCCCCGATTATGAATATGAAGTGAAAATTGAGCAGAAGCTTGGTGCAAGAACGGCTGTCAACGAGCACGGTCCTGAGGTATTCCTGTTCAATTCCTATGACTTTGCCGATGAAAATGGTGTGGTCTACGGTGACACCATCGTGCTTTCCCCCGGTGATTCGGTCAAGCTGTATTTTGCCAATATCAACCCCATTACAGCATCCGCTAAGCTGGATAATCTTCAGGCGGAAGTCAGTGGCAACAGCAGTCAGATCTATCAGTATCTGTCCTGGATGGGTGACTACATCTATGTCAAGGGTATAGCGGCCGGAACGTATACGCTGACTGTCAATTCGGCCAATATGACCAAGCAGGTCACCATAGTGGTAGGTAAGCCCGAGCTGCTAAGCCTGACACCGCAGATCTACTATAAGGACTATTCCGGTCTGTTTACCTCGGCTGTGGGCAAGGCCTATACGCTGTACGAAGGTCAGACGCTGTACTTTGGCGCAATGGCCAATCCCACCGCGGCAAACGCAGGATTTACTGCAAGCGCAAGCGGCGGTACGCTGGGGACTGCCACCATTTCTTACGGCTCATCCGAGATCACTGTCAGCACCTTTACGGCAGACAAGAACGGCTCGTATACCATTGCGCTGACCTCGACCGATAAAAAGAGCGTGACCACCACGCTGACCGTCAACGTGCTGCCCGTGCCGGGTGTCGGTGATATCCTGAGTGGCACGTACATGGCGGACATTTACGACTTCAACGTCAGCAGCTACTATGCATCCGACATTCTCGTTACCTTTGCGCCCGCATCCGCAGGTGCTTCGAGCGGTACCGTAACCATTACCAGAAACGGTAGTGAGAGCGAGGTGCTGTCTTACAGCTACCAAAACGGGGAGATCGTGCTGGAGCATATCTCGGGTGCTGATCTTGGTTATACCATCGCGCTCAACGACCGGTACTCCGTGACCATCAGCTGGAAGTACAACGATGCAGAGCGTGAGCAGATCATGCTGGAATATAACTATACCAACCGCGTGTATGCCGAGGTATGGGTATCCGCAGACGAAAAGCTCAACGAGGAGCTGTACCGCTACACCTTTGTCTTTGGTGATCAGGGCTACGTGCATGACGGTATGTATGCTTCCTATCCCGATCTGCTCAGCAGCGTGGATAATGAAACGGGCGTGATCTCGGTAACCTTCCTTGACAGCATTGCAAACACGGAGCTTGCAAAGATTCAAGGCATTACCTTTGATCCCGAGGCAAACACCATCTCGGTGGTGCTGCCCGACAGAACCATTGTTCTGACACCCGATACGCGCTGGTAAATCAAGTGATGATTGCCCTTGCGGGCAAGTTATGAGTTATGAGATGCTTCGCATCGTTATGATTGGGCTGCGCCCAAGTGCATGATAGACGGGAAATCCTCTTATAGCCGAAGAGAGCTGAACTCATAGCTTTGAATTGAAACTAAAGAAGAGAGAACGATTCGTTCTCTCTTCTTTTTTCAGGTTTGAATATTGAAGGTCTGCACAATTTTCAGAACGCGAAAGATGCCTTGCACGTTAATCGGAACTCTTTTTGCTCTCGGCCAGCACGCGGGACATGCGCGAGATGAATTCGTCCACGTCCGCGTTGCTTTGCATGGGCAATTCAAGCGGTGAAGCTGACCGGATGCACAAAAGGCTTGTCGTGACCGTGCGCGTTTTTTTGCCAAAAGTCAGAGTGGCTTGCTTTTCGGTGATCTCAATACCCTCGATCTCTGTGTAGGGGATGCGCATGATCTCGGTCTCTGGTTCTTGCTCCGAGAGCAGGGAAATGCGGCGGCGCACAACGTAAAGCTCGGTGTCCAGCGCGTAAAGAATGGCCGATTCGAGTTTTTCGCTGCGTACCGATCCGCTCTTTGCGTGTTTGTGTAAAAGGCTGTCATCGTATACGTAACTTTGCACCTGCAGCACAGGTACCTGCTTGAGCATGCGCTTTTCAAATTTTGGGTTTTCCACCATGTCCACCGCCATGCCGTCGGTCAGCTTTGAAATACAGGCATCGATGTCCGCATCGGTCACACGATGCGAAGCACCGATCAGCAAAAGCACGATGCCCACGGGCGCGAATACGGACGCGATGATATAT
The DNA here is from genome assembly GCA_045633665.1 of Eubacteriales bacterium. Lineage (GTDB taxonomy): Bacteria > Bacillota > Clostridia > Oscillospirales > CAG-272 > SVQP01. Next base: position 14,725 of record JAZQYT010000090.1, read on the forward strand.
GAAATATAGCCGTATCCAAAGAAAAAGAGAATGATGCCCGCGGCCACAAGGCCGATGCCCACGTACAGCATGGTGTCGGTCTTGGTGAAATAATTGCGGTTGCGTTTGATTTGCTTCTGATCCATAAAAAATCCTTTCGTATGTGTTGTTGTTTTCCATTATATAGGAGAAGGTATGCCGTGTCAATGACGCATTGGTTGAGTTGGGTTCAACGAGGTTGCGAGGGCGGGGATGCATTGCGTCGGCTGCTGCAGATGTTTTACAGGCGGTCATTGCGGCATTTTTCTTCCCGTATTCATTATATCACGCATAAGCAGGGGAGTCAAATACCGTTTATCCCAAAAACCGACCGTTTATCCCAGCCGGGGAATGCATCGCACATGGCACGGGGGATCCGTTCAGTATATAGACACAAAAATCGGGGCAAAGGTTGGAGTGTGCGGAAAAAATTTGTTTTTGTTCGGGGATGCGGCATTTCATTGAGCAAATTTTTCGGTCTTTTCCTGCACGCGTCAGAACTGCCGCTTTATTCTTGCGATCTCTCCAGCATGGAAATCAAGCTTGACATAGAATACAGCTTTGCATTCCCCAAGGAGGCGGGCAAGGTATCACCGTCAATCAGCTTGTGAATATGGCTGTTTTCGCAAATCTCGACGTTCAGCGGTATGGGATTCAACAAGAAAACAGGGATATTGATTTTGTCGGGGGCAAAGCATTCCTCATACTTCACCTCGGGCATGAGATGTGCTCCTTGGGGAAGCTTGACAATTTCGGAATGATAGTACGTAAAAAACGGATCGCGCTCCATTCCCTTGGGGCGGAAGATAGACATTCGGGCGAGCGGGGCAACACCGGGAGACATAAACATATAACCAAAATTTTTGTCATAGCTATAGATCCCATTGTCTTGGAGATGGAGCGTGCGGTGACGCTTTACCGTAGCCCACAAGGATAGAATATAGCGATGGTTGCCAAGCTCCACGATCAACTCCGGGGAAGTCGTTCGAACGAACAGGGATTTGTACCCATTTTCTCGGCATATCAACGTGCCGTTATGCTTTTTCACAAAGGACTTCAGCCGTCGTAAAGCAGATGCCCGCTTGCTGATTGCGCGCGTCCATTTTATGGTAAGCATTACCAGAGTGAAAATAGCAGCGATGGCAATCAATTGTAAACCAAAGCCACTCCATGCTTGCACGTAATCATTTTCGGTTGTCAGGTATAAACAAAGCAATCCGACAATGACCGCTGCCCCTGCCAGCCAAGGGAGAAGTATAGGAAAATGGTGCGTGTTGTGCACCGAAGCCAACAAGGTCGAAAGCTTATCGGTGCTACCCAATGACTCTTCCAGCTCGGCATACGCTTTTTCGGGAGGAACTCCCTGCCTCATAATGTCTTCTATGGCATCCTCCAGATGTCCGCGAAATTCGGCAGTTACCTTTTTTCTGCGACGTTCCGATTTGATCTCGCTGCAGACTCTGGCAGCCAACCGATCCAAGGCATCACAGAGGTCAAAATTTCCGCTATTCTGTTCGGCCATATCATACTCCCTCTGTGCCAAGCACCAATGTCACAGCGTCGCTGAAAGCTTGCCATTCTTGCATGCGGGTTGCCAGATGAAGCTTTCCTTGTACCGTGATGCGGTAATAACGGCGTAAACGTCCGGTTTCGCTTTGTCCTTCATAAGAAGTCACGTGTCCTTCTTTTTCAAGCATGTGCAGTATGGGATACAGCGTACCTTCGTTGAGCTTGAATGCATCGTTGGAACGGGCAGCAATTTCACGAATAATGCGGTAACCGTACATATCCTCATCCGCAATGACGCGCAGCACCATGAGAGGCGTACTGCCTTTGAGCAATTCTTTACTGATTTTCATGTCCATATACCTCCTGCTTTGATACATAGATATCCGATGTATCTATTATACCTCGTAAATCTATGCTTGTCAAGGGGGTAACGAAAATTTTTAGTGATTGTGCCGACTGCATCATACAGACACAAAAATCGGGGCAAAGGTTGGAGTGTGCGGAAAAAATTTGTTTTTGTTCGTAGGGGAGGATATCATCCTCCCGCACGCGATCATGAGGAAGAGCATTGAGATGACGCAGTCACAACCCCCCTTACGGGCGGGAGGATGATATCCTTCCCTACGGCATCTTCTTTACGCATATGCAGCAAAACACGGGGCAAAGGTTGGCTTTGCCCCGAAGTTGTCAAAATATTTTATTCTTCTTCCACGAAAACGTCGCGGATTGCTTCAAGATAGCCGTAGCCGTACTTGGTGTCGGGTTCAAGGTAGCTGGTCTCGGTCCACTCGTTCCAGGAGTTGACGGTGATCAGCGGTGCGGGCAGGTTGTGGGTGTCCACGTATTCCTTTGCTTTGATCAACGCCTTTTTGAACGCCTCGGGCGGATTGTTATAGCATACGGTGGGAACGTAGCTGATAAAGCGGGGGTTGTTATCCCAGCCGATAGACACGTGCGGATAGTAGGGAACGCTATAGTCCTTATCCATGCGCGCCCACTCGGCATATGCGATGGGAAGAATTTCTTTTTCATAATCCTTATCCATGTAGCAGAAATGCACGAACTGATAGTTGGTCACGCTGTCAAAGCCCAACGTGGGAACGACCTGTTTGGTCGAGAGCGTATGCGTGCCGTCCACGCCGCTCATGTTGGAGATGCGCTCGCCCCATGCGGTCAGCTGCAGCTCAAGGCCGGGGTGGCCTGCCTTGATGGTCTCCTCCTTGAACCAATCCAGTGCTTCGCGCGTTGCCTCTACGCTGCCAAGTCCCTTGACAAGATTGTCCACGTCGTAGATCATGAACACGGGCTTTCCGTTGATCTTGTAGTAGTTAGGTCTGGAAAAATATTTCTCTATGATGCGGTGCGCCACGATCTCAAATTCCCGGCGGTCAACGCTGCCAAGCCATACCGTGGGATCCTGGCCGCGCCAGAGCAGATCGGAAAGGCGGGTATCCCAGGTATATCCCGCGTCGTGGTTTGCCCACATGATATAGAACTTCATTTTTTCATTGTTGGATGCGCCAAGGAAGCCCTCGTCCAGGCACTGCTCGAGGAACGGACGGCGATCGTACCAGTACCAGTCGTAGATGAATACGTTAACGCCGTGCTTGGTTGCCTCTTCGATCTGCATTTCCATGACGCGGGGATCAGCCTCGTCGCAGCAGCCCCACAGGGGCTTTCTGTCCCACTCGTAATCAGCGGGCTTTTGGGGCATACGGGAGGGAACGGACATGACTGTCTGCCATTCACCAATTCCGTCGGGCCAGAATTGGCGCGCGCGCATTTCTTTTCCTGTGTAAGAGGGCCACACATAGGCCGCGATATCGTATTTTTGCATGATTTACTCTCCTTAATATTTTGTATCGTGCTTTATTCGTAATCTTCAATTCTCCACTCGTCGTGCCAGTCAAGGTATGCCATCTCACCGTCGAAGCGGAAGGGAAGCCACACATAGTCGGCTTCTTTTGTATTGGCTTGCTCCAGCGTGGGGATCAGCGCGCCCGCAGCGGCACGCTCCTCGGGACTTGCATCGTAGCCGAAGGCGTCCGCAAACGCTTTTTCATACATTTCGTAGGGCAGATGCATGCGGTGCGGCAGCCAGCGGTCGGCACAGGCGATGTAAAGATCCTTCTTGCCCGGCACCTGAAATACGCTGGACACCTGCGAATGGAACGAGGTGTTGCTCCCGTCGGTGGGATGCGGGTTGCCAAGCACGGTATAAGGGCCGTGCCAGGAATCGCCGATCGCCAGCTCGGAGGGGTTGGGCAGATAGCTCGTCGTACCCGAGGTGATCAGGTAGTGCTTACCGCGGCGCATAAAGTGCGCGGTCGCCTCTCGCACGTAGGGCGGATAGGGACGCGGGAAGTGCGTGGAGTAGTAGCCTGTCACGTCGCAATAGTCATCTGTCAGATCGGCGCAAATGGTCTCGGAATGCACGCGCTCAAAGTAATAGTAAGCCTTGCCGTCGGGCGCGACCACCAAATCAAAGTCGCCCGCGCTCATGTTTAGGGGGCGCAGCCCCTCGCGCATGATGGTATAGGGGCCTGTCAGCACGTCGGCGGTCAGTACGGTTTCGTCCTGCGTACCGTCATAGTGCATAATTTTGAGCCAGCAGACGAATTTGCGCGTCTTTTGGTTGTATATGATGTGCGGACGGTCCATCAGCGAGGTGGGGTGCAGGGAAGAGGAGGGATCCTCGGTATTGGGCGGAATGATCAGCCCCAGATCCTCCCAGTTGTAAAGGTCACTTGAGCGGTAGCAGCGCACGCCCCAATGCCAGATGCCCTTGGAGGGATCCGTGAATTCCTTGTTTTCTCCGTACCAGTAATAATATCCGTCCAGATACATCACCGAGCCGCCGTGTGCCTGAATGCGCTTGCCCTCGGTATCCAGCCACACCTGTCCCGGTCTGATGCTTGTGTAGTGCGTTTTCGTTTGCATAAGTGGTCTCCTTGCGCTCGTTTTTTTCATTATATCATAAAGAACCCTATAAAGCAAGGGCAAAATCAACAAAAAATTGCATGAAAATGTGTGCGGATTTAGTATGCTTGAGGCGTCGAAAATGGGAAGAATTTGTTGACAGTGTGAAGATTTTGTGATACAATAAGATGTATTCTTTTTTTGGGATATAAGGGCTTCGGCTTTTATATAAAAGGCAACTCACGACCTGCTTAGCAGAGAGAGGGAGTTGCACGATGACACGCTGATCGGTATTCATTTTCTCGGCACGCTGTGTGCGGTGCAGTCAAAACGTATATGGATCGGCTTCTCATTTGTGCTCCTTTTTCGGGGAAGATCGGGTGTGCCAAAAAAATTTTAGGAGGAACACTACAATGTTCAAGAAAATTTTGTCCCTGTGCCTGGCTGTTTTGATGGTAGCAGCTGCTTGCGTGGCAATGACGTCCTGCGACATGGGCAGCGGCGCAGCAAAGATGACTGAGTCTCCTCTGCCTGAGGTTGAGCTCAAGAAGGACTTTGACGTTCCCGCTGATTTCAAGATCGGCTTCATCCTGCTGCACGACGAGGCATCCACCTATGACCTGAACTTCATTAACGCTGTTAAGAAGGTACAGGCTGCTCTTGGTCTCTCTGATGACCAGATCCTTTACAAGAAGGGTATCCCCGAATCCAACGCTTGCTACGAGGCTGCTTGCGACCTGGCTGACGCCGGCTGCGACATCATCTTCGCTGACAGCTTTGGTCACGAATCTCACCTGCTCAAGGCAGCACAGGAATATCCTGAGATCCAGTTCTGCCACGCTACCGGTACGATGGCTCACACCGCAGGTCTTGACAACTTCCACAACGCATTCGCATCCATCTACGAAGGCAGATACCTTGCAGGCGTTGCTGCAGGTCTGAAGCTCAACGAAATGATCGCAAAGGGCGAGATCACCGCTGACAAGGCAAAGATGGGCTACGTAGGCGCATTTACCTTTGCTGAGGTTATCTCCGGCTACACCTCCTTCTACCTGGGCGCAAAGTCTGTTTGCCCCTCCGTTACTATGGAAGTACAGTTCACCGGCTCTTGGTACGATGAGATCAAGGAAAAGGACGCTGCAACCGCTCTGATCAACAACGGCTGCGTTCTGATCTCCCAGCACGCTGACTCCATGGGCGCTCCCTCCGTTTGCGAGGAGAAGAACGTTCCCAACGTTTCTTACAACGGCTCTACTCACGAGGCTTGCCCCAACACCTTTATCATTTCCTCCAGAATCGACTGGTCTCCCTACTACCTCTACATCATCAAGAGCGTATGCCAGGGCACTCCCATCGCAGCTGACTGGTGCGGCGGTGCAGAAGAGGGCTCCGTAGTTCTGACAGGCATCAACGAGAACGCTGCTGCAGAAGGCACTCTTGCTAAGCTGCAGGAGGTTGCTGCTAAGCTCAAGAGCGGCGAGATCAAGGTATTCGATACCAACACCTTCACCGTTGAAGGCAAAAAGCTGGATTCCTACATGGCTGACGTTGATACCGATGCTGCTTTCACCAAGGACACCGAGGCAATCAAGGACGGTTACTTCCATGAGTCCGAGTACCGCGCAGCTCCTTACTTCGATATTATGATCGACGGTATTACGCTGCTCAACACCAACTTCGGTTAATATTAAGCTAATAGACAAGCGGAGCTTCGGCTCCGCTTGTCGCAGTTTTTTACAAGAGCTGAGCAAACGGCTCAAGAGGGCTTGAACTGCTTGCTCAAGGCTTGTAAAGATAACTTTTCTGTAGGGAGGAGCTCATGAGTAAACCTATTGCACTTGAAACGAGAGGGGTTACCAAGCGTTTTGGCAGCGTTGTTGCCAACAACAGCGTGGATCTTGACGTGTATCGCGGAGAGATTCTGGCCATTCTCGGTGAAAACGGCTGCGGAAAGACCACGCTGATGAACATGATCGCGGGCATTTATTACCCGGATAGCGGTTCGATTCTGGTGGATGGTAAAGAAGTCGTGATCCGTTCGCCCAAGGACGCATTCCGTCACGGTATCGGTATGATCCACCAGCACTTTAAGCTGGTCGATCTGTTTACTGCTGCCGAGAACGTCGTGCTTGGCGTCAAGGACGGCAAAAAGTACAACATCAAAGAGGTCAATGCGCGCGTCGCGGAGATTGCCGATAAGTATGGCTTTCACATTGATCCCAAAAAGAAGATATACGAAATGTCCGTTTCGGAAAAGCAGACGGTCGAGATCCTCAAGGTGCTGTACCGCGGTGCGGATATTTTGATTTTGGACGAGCCCAGCGCGGTGCTCACACCTCAGGAAACGAACAAGCTCTTTGACGTGCTGCGCCGTATGCGCGAGGACGGTAAGTCGATTTTGATCATCACGCACAAGCTGCACGAGGTGATGGCAATTTCCGACCGCGTTGCCGTTTTGCGCAAGGGCGAGCATATTGCAACCGTGGAGACCTGCAACACCACGCCCGCCGAGCTGACCGAAATGATGGTGGGCAAAAAGGTGGAGCTGAACATCGACCGTCCCGAGCCCGAAAACGCTTGCGACCGCTTGGTTGTCAAGGGAATTTCCTTGACCGACGCCGAGGGCGTGAAGGTGCTGGACGACATTGGCTTTACCGCGCGCGCAGGTGAAATTTTGGGCATTGCGGGCATTGCGGGCAGTGGGCAGAGAGAGCTGCTGGAGTCGATTGCGGGACTAAAGCATTTGGACGCGGGTGAAATCATCTTCAACCGCCCGAAAAAGAACCTTGCCGTCACCTTTTATCACAAGACCTTGGCGCAGGTCATGGAGCTTGCCGCCCAAGGGAAATTCCATTACGAGGACGGAAGCGCGGTAGACTTTACGGGCATGAGCCGCCGTCAGATCCGCGAGCTGGTCAATGCGGGCAAGGTGTTCTTCAACGAGGACGACGTGATGAATCTGCGCGAAAACACGCCTCTGCAGATCCGTGAGCTTGGCGTTCGTCTTTCCTTTGTTCCCGAGGACCGTCTCGGTATGGGACTGGTCGGAAACATGGATCTGGTTGACAACATGATGCTGAGAAGCTACCGCAAGGGCACGTCTCTGTTCGTCGATCGCAAAAAGCCGGGAGCGCTGGCAGAGACCATCGTGCACGATCTGGAGGTCGTCACGCCCAGCACGCACACCCCCGTCAGACGTCTTTCGGGCGGTAACGTGCAAAAGGTGCTGGTTGGACGTGAGATCGCGGCGGCACCCACGGTGCTGATGGCGGCGTATCCCGTGCGCGGCTTGGACATCAACTCGTCTTATATGATCTACAACCTTTTGACCGAGCAAAAGAAAAAGGGCGTTGCCGTGATCTTCGTGGGTGAGGATCTGGACGTTTTGGTGGAGCTTTGCGACCGCATTTTGGTGCTTTGCGCAGGCCGTGTGACGGGTGTTCTGGACGGCAAGAGCGCTACCAAGGAGGAGATCGGTCTCCTGATGACAAAAACCGAGACTGTAAATGAGGAGAGAGAGGAGCGTGAGGTCGGTGAAAACGCATGATAAGGCAACACGTGAGCCGCTGTTGCGCATTGTAAAGCGCGACACGATGCCAACGTGGAAGTCGATGCTGATCCGCGTGATCGCGGTTTTGGCGGGCATATTGGTTTGTGCCGCGTTGTCAATTGCGGTGCTCGACAACGTCGATTTTATCAAGTTTATCAAAACGCTGTTCAGCGGTGCGGTAGGCACCGAGAGAACCATCTGGAAGCTCGCCAAA
>JAZQYT010000091.1:0-1794 GCA_045633665.1 Eubacteriales bacterium
CTGCGCGGCCGCATGGGTGAGCTGAGATGAACGGGTATTTGTTTGCACTGGCAGGTGTTTGCGTGCTGACGGCGTTGATCTGTGCCACAGTCCCCGCGCATATGGCAGCCCACGTCAGGCTGCTGTGCGGTCTTTGCATCGTCTGCGTTGTGTGCATGCCTGCCATTTCGCTGATCGAAACGCTTTCCGACGGCGCGTGGGAGCTGCCCGACGCGTGGGGGGAGGTGCAGGAGGATCAGGATAGTGAGCAGCTTTCGCAAAGCATGCTGACAGGGCAGCTGCAGATGCTTTTGGAGCAGGAATTTTCGCTTTTACCGCACGAATGCAGCATCCGCTGTATGTGGAAAGAGGATGGCAGGCTGCAGCAGGTCACGCTGATCCTTTCGGGCAAGGCGATATGGCGAGATCCCGATCCCATTCGTGCGTACGTAGAGCAGCTTTTGGGGTGTCCTTGCACGGTGGTTTTGGATGGATAGAATGGAGGAATTATGTATTCGGATGGCATTTCACAGGTTAAGGGGACTGTCGGACAAATGAAAAAGAGCGGTAAGCTCTGGATCGTGATATTGGGCGCAGCCATCGGGCTGGGGCTTTTGGTGCTTGGCAGCTTTGATCTGCCATTTGGTAAGAAAACCGAGCAGGAAACACCGACCGTAAATAGCGAGCAAAGCGAGCTGCAGGCATATAGGCAGGAACTTAGCCGAGAGATCGCGCAGCTGTGCGGACAAGTGCAGGGCGTGGGGCAGGTACAGGTGGTGGTCACGCTGTCGGGCGGGTATGAGTACGTGTACGCCTGCGACGTGCAAAGCAAGAGCGATGCGGACAGTAACACGTGGGAGGAATCTTACGTGATCGTGGGCTCGGGCAGCTCGCAGTCACCCGTGCTGCTGTTGCGGCGTCAACCAAGCATTGCGGGCGTGGGCATCGTTTGCCGTGGCGGAGGAGATCCTGCCGTGCAAAACGAGCTTGTTGCGCTGGTCAGCGCGACCTTTGACATCGGGACAAATAAAATTCACGTCAGCGCATCACAAAATCAGTAATACAGGCATAATATCAGGGACGGTCCAATATAATATAGCGTAACAACAAAACGGAGGGCTTACATATGAACGTCAAAAAGGTCATTACGTCGATCGGTGATTTTTTTAAGAAAATGGGCAAACGGAACCTGATCATTGCAGGTGCTGTGATCATGATCGGTCTTGCGGTCTATCTCAACTGGATCTTCTTTTCAGCAGAGGGCGCGGATGATTCGTATAAGTACGATCAGAGCGCGGGCATGACCACTAACTACGGCACCACGCTGGGAACAGGCTCCAACCAAGGCAACGCAAATAACACCGCCACCGACACCGCATCCTATTTCAGCAGCGTGCAGATCTCAAGACAAAAGGCACGCGACGAGGCGCTGGAGGTACTGAATTCCGTCGTGGATAACGACAACGCAACCGAGCAGGTCAAGGCCGAGGCAGTTGCCGAGATCCGACAGATCGCAAACGAAATGGAAAACGAGGCCAAGATCGAATCGCTGATCAAGACCAAGGGATACGCGCAATGCGTGGCAGTTATCAGCGGTGAGAACGTCAGCATCGTAGTGCAGCACGAGGGCGAGCTGAGCGCGTCCGCTTTGGCGCAGATCAACGCCATCGTCTACGAGCAGACCGGCATTTCCCCCGCAGGCATCAGCATTATTGCAAGAGAAGGGTAAAACGTGTTACCAAAAAAGAGGCTGAATGATCAGCCTCTTTTTCCATTTGCGCGACGGATACTCCATTTTGCAAAACTTCGACTCCG
>JAZQYT010000092.1:0-10892 GCA_045633665.1 Eubacteriales bacterium
ACAGCACAGCGCAGATATGGTTTCATACGCCTGCACGGCACTCAGATATCCCCGATGAAAGCCCGAATTGGTCACGCTTTGGCCATGCTGCCTGTAATGATACAGAGCTCTGTGCGAAAAATACACGCATTCTGCCGCCCGCAGGGTTTGCACGCAAAACAGCGTATCCTCCCCCACGCTGATTTCGGGATCAAAGCGCACCTGCTTTACAAGCCTTGCACTAAACAGCTTGGTGCATGCAAAGCGGTTGACGGCTGTAACGCAGGCGCGCACGGCTTGCTCTGCATCGATCAGAACAGGATATCCTCGGTGCTTGTGCGCGATCGAGTGATCCTTGTAATCTATACTGTATTCAAATATGGCCGCCTCCGCACCGTGCAGCTGCATCTGTTCGATCAGATAGGCGTAGGCATCCGGTTCAACGGTGTCATCGCTGTCCATAAAGGAAACGTAACTGCCACGTGCTTGCGAAAGCCCTGCATTTCTGGCGCGAGAAACGCCGCCGTTTGCTTGATGGATCACGTGTACGCGCGCATCCTTGGCAGCATACGCGTCGCAAATTTCTCCGCTTTGATCCGTGCTGCCGTCATCCACTAATAAGATCTCGATATTCCGATAGGTCTGTGCAAGCAAACTGTCTATACACGCGGGCAAAAACTGCGCCGTGCAATACACAGGCACGATCACGGAAATCAACGGATTCTCCTTCATTTTGCCCTCCCCTTCAAGATCATTTTTGCCGCTCTGCGCCGCACGATCCGAGCAGGCAGATACAGCCTTTCATTGATCAGCACGCGGCTTGCGGTCAAAAGCCTTGCAGGATCGTAAAGCAGCTCCCGATGCAAATACCTGTCCCGTTGCGCCCAGACGTTGGCCAAGGTCAGCCGCTTTCCTGCATATGCCTTACCCGGGCGCATGATGATAAAATTCTCATATTGGCACAAAAGCAGCTTTCTTTGCAGCGCAAGCTCTCTCCCCGTCAGGGTAGCGAGCCCGCGCAGATACGCACGTGCCAACGCATGCTCATATTTTTGCGCCTGTCCGGGAACGAAGGCTTGACACCATGCCAAAAATTGCTTGCCGATCCTTTCGTGTACAGGCGAGATCATGGCGTGCATTTCGCGCTCACCCTCGTAATCGCACAACACGGGCTGCGCCTTACCGTCCTTGATGCAATATCGCTCGGTCGCACCGTGATCGGCACACAAAAGGCGCTCAAAAAAGGTGTGATCAAAGCTCCAGTATGCGTAAAGCGAGCGGTCAAGGTTATATGCGTCAAACAAAAGCCCTTGCTTGGGGCTGTGTGCGTGATCGGAACGCAGCGTCCTGCCGGTCAGGCCAAGATAGTAGCCGTACACGCGCGTCTGCTCTCCCAGCACCGCGCTGATGTGATCCTGCATGGTCCCCGACCATCCCACGTCACAAACAGCCACACGCTTGGTAGCGCAAAGCCCCATATCCGCAAGATACGCGGCAAAGGCTTGCCTTTGCTGCACGCGCGTCTTTTCGTAAGCCGCCGCAAACAATTCGTTTTCCCAAAGCTGCGGCAGATCGCGCTCTCTGAAAACATGATCGGGAGAAAACTGCGCCAATATCTGCAAGGCCAAATTCCGCTCTATATGCAAGCACTCCAGCAGCGAAGAGAGCGGCTTTCCCCAAAACAGCGAAAAGGTTTCCTTTTGCGCAGGCGCAAGGCTTGGCAGATAGGTGGACAGACGGGATACATGCAGATATTCCGTGCTTATCCCCTGTAAACCCTTTGCCTTGAGATAAAGGTCAAAATACGTCTTGAGTGCCTGTCCCTCGCGCGAAAGAAACCACACGCAATCATGCCTGTCGCGCACAAGAGACAGGTACAGCTTATCACAAAACGTATACAGCGCGATGGCGTAAGCATCCAGCCCCCGGGGCGTGGTGGGCAACCGCACGTCCGAGCATTTCTCGGGCATGCTTGGCAAAGCAGCTTGCGTGCGTTCCTTTGCCTCTCGCCACGGCACGTGAATAGCATCAATACCCTTGCTGCACGGCATTTGCACGTCGGAGTGCAGATCATCCCCTATCATCAAGCATTGCTCGGGGCATGCCTGTAGCGTCTGCAAGGCACAATCGTAAAGTGTCCCCTCGGCCTTGGTAGCGCCACGGTCGCAGGACACGATAATATCAACACAATTTGCGCAGATTCCCACATGGGCAAGATACGCACCCAGGCTTTCTTTCCCCAAGCAATAATCCGAAACGACGACCACGCGCACGCCCTGCTGCGTAAGATACCGCAACACCCTTTGCATGCGTGCATCCGGATACAGGTGTGCCATCTCAACCGATTGCTCTATAGTAAGCAAGGTGCGATAGAAGCTTTCCCCATCCGTGTCGGGTGATATCAATCCTGCGTACCTCATGCGGCGCAGCATCTCGTCCGTGATCTGCTTGTACGTATAAGCCCTTCCGAATGTACGCTCGGCAAACGCCTCGGATTCGACTCGAATGCGCAGAACTGCCTGCGCATTCGCATCACTCACACCGTAAATATTGCACACCTGTGCCGCAACACGTGTACAAATCTGCGCTTTGCTGACACTTCTGTGTACCAACGTGTCAAAGAAGTCCAAAAGCACGTATTCAATTTTCCCTGTGCGCAAAAGCTTTTGCACTTTCTTTAACACGCGCATTTCTCTATCCCTTCAAAATCTTATATTTGATCCTTCCGAGAGTCCTGCGGACTCTTGTGTAAGCAGAAACCCTTGTCGCACGCTTGACGGCTGCATAAAAGTCCTTTTGGTAAGCGTCAAAAAACGCATTGCGACGACCGCGCTGCTTTTGCACCGAGCGCGTCGCGCAGGCGTTATATGACAGCGCCCGTTCGCTGTCCACAGGCATGGCAAAGATCCGATCGGATACATCGCAAAGCAGCTGCTTACCCTTAGAACTTTGCACAAGCACCAAGGAAACACCGTTTTTTGCATCAAACTCAGGATGCAACTGCTCAACACCCCAAAAATCCGCCAGCGTAATGTCGCATGCGCGGGATGCTTTGCGATTGACGCATTGATAGCAAGATGGACGCAGGCACAAATTATTCAAGAAAGCCTGCATATAAGCATCACGGTCGTGCGCTTTGAAATAAACAGGCCGCCTTTCTTTGTCGATCTTCATAGCAAACTGCTGCCAGCCAATGCTTTTATCCCTGAAATTGATGTCGTTCAGAGCACGTGCACCTTCATGATGCTGCGCAAGATACGCATCCCATACCTTTTGCGAAGGTACGCCATGGCAAACGATATCCTGCAGGATCAAGCGGTCATACTCCCTTGCAAGATAGGCGCGAAGCCCCTGTATCTGGCAAGGCGTTCCCGAAAAATATACCCATCGCCCCGCATCCAGAAATTCCTTTGCACGCGCGTAGCAATCCCCTATCTCACTTTGCACGTATTTGGAGGTGCGCAAAAGCGGCAACTGCTCCGCACGCTCCATATACGTGTGGCGCACGTGCCAATGCTCGTCGAAGCCCGCGCCGAACACAACGCCCCCACGTGCTATGATCTCGGATGCAAGAATCGAGAATAAGCCGCCCGACGAGCTTGCTGTGCGAACTTCACGATCAATCGCCCATGCAGCCAGCGCATCGGGCAGGCGCTCATCCTCCTCTACCTCATTGCCGAGCACGGGGCAAGCACGACTGCACGCGCCGCAGCCGATACACGCGTCTTCTTTGACGCGCGGATAGCAAAAGCCCTCGTCATCCTCCGCCCAATCAATCGCGCCCACAGGGCAAGACACCTCGCAAGCACGACAGCCGGTGCAATAAGACTTGGGAGCTAAATCCACACCGATCTTTTGCTGCGCGATCTCGGCAGCGGCACGTAAAATATAGTCCTTGGCCGCCTGCCTGTCCTTGGCAAGCACGGCATTGACGTAATCAAAGCAAATCTCCAAGGCTTTCTCCATGCACACGTTTTGTTGCATACGATCCAGCCCCACGTGCTGCAGAATACTCGGAATACGCGTTTCCATGCCCTGTCCGTCCGTGCGTTCAAAGGCCGCGAAGGGACGGTTGAAGATCAAGGAAAACGCAACACCGTGAAAGGAATCGGTGCAGATCATATCCGCATGCGCTGCAAGCCACAAAAATTCGCACGGCCCTGCCGCGTAGTATTCGGGGAAATCACGGTTTGCAATATGCGTCACCGAAAGGCCGTGCGCCTTTGCATAAAGATCGATCTTATTATGATAAGCTGTCGTGATCCTGCCCAAAAAGTAGCAAAGCAAATAGGGCTTTTGCGGTATGTGCGCAGGTGCCTTTGCCATTTTGCGCCATTGCTCTGCCCCGATCCACAAAGTCGGATCCTGCAGGGCAGGCACGCTTTGCCCCATCAGAGATTGCAAAATATCCGCTCCGCTCTGCTCCCTTGCGCTCAGATGCTGCATACCGTGCAGCATTTTGCGATATTCCGTTTGGTAGCAGGCATCCAGATCGTCCACGCCCAGGCTTGGCGCAAGTGCGACACGCTTGTGCCGTGGCATGAAATCGAGAAAATACAAGCTCGGCATACCGTAACGCGGATTCCAGATCTGATCGCTGCCGCAAACGGCAAAATCAAACTCCTCAAGCGCGGCAAACGGTACGTTATCATGCAAAAACGCAAACGGTGTAAAGCGGATATACTGTCCGTCAAAATCGGCAAAGCGTGCAAGCCTTTGTTCTCTTTGCGCGTCCTCTTTGATGTCAGATCTGTGGCTACTTACATATTGCCTGATATGCGCAGGCGTCAGCTTGCGCAAAAAGGGCTGCTCGGGCGTCAGGGATTTGTCATACTCCGCATGCGGCACGACAAGCGTACTTGGCGCAAAGCCAAGGCCATCCAGCACGTGCTGCACGGCATAGTTCTGCAGCCTGTTTCCGTAATTATCGGCAGGCGGCATTGTTACAATCAATACCTTATGCTCCATATTTCTTTCCCTTTATGACAATAATTTTACAAAAAATTCTTCAAGCGTGATCATGCCGTACGTCACGTTGCGAATCCCATACAAATAATAGCCGAAATACAGGATCATCGCAATGCCCGAGAGTGCCGTGCAGGACTTTTTCTCCAGCTTGCTGAAAATATAAGGCAGCGACAGAGCCAGCGAAAAGCTCAGGTACAAAGCCACGCGGCCGATCAGATTGGCCGTGCCGAACAAGGCAAGAAACATGATACCAAAGCACAGCGTTGCGATATTGATAAACGTGTGCTGATAAATGTCGTTTTGCCTGCGCACGCGCTCACAAAAGACCAGCGAAAGCAGGGGTGTCATGGAAAACACCAGCACGCGCAGCACGTTGACACCCGTCCCCTCAAAGGAGTCGCTTGGATAAACATCCCCAAGAGCGCCTGCAATATCCAGCGCAAGTCGGATAAAGGAATCAAAAAACAAAGCCACACCGCCAACTGCTGCCATCATGAAAAGCATTTTGATGCCCCATGGCTTTCCCGTCAGAAACGGAAGAAGTAAAAACAACAGCACGTAAGGGTGAAAAAGTGCTGCAAAAAGCACCACCAAAGCAGCGCGGACATACTTCTTTTGCAAAAACAGCGGGATCGCCCAGATTGCGATGGCAATCGCCATGGCCTGCTTGATCGCAGCCAACGAAAACAAAAGCTGCTCGGTGGTGACAAACAGGAACACCGACATAAAGAAATTGACCGAATACCGCTTTAAAAAGACGAGCAAGGGGGCTATGCAAAGAGCCGCGCACAGCATGATGAACAAATGCTCGTTGTCCGTCAGCGATCGCACCGCTGCCTGCAAACACAAAAATCCCGGGCAATCGCCAAGATGCAGCGGCTGCTTCAAAAGCGCGGACAGCGTGGGGCTTTGCAAAAAGCTCTGGATATACATGCCCGTATCGTTATAGCGCACGCGAAGTCCGCATACAAACACAAGGATCAGGATCAGCGAGGCACTCCAACATTCAAGGCGGGCATAAGCACCGCCCTCATCCGCACTCCACGCGCGTCCGCTCCTTTGCGCAAGCCTTTCGGAATGCTTTTGTGAAAGATACCCGAAAAACATACATATTGCTAAAATGACAAGGCAAAAGGTCATACGCTCTCCCCCTTTTGCTTGTATTTTGCTCTGTGCAGCGCGCGGTAAAGCCATTTGGGGATCAGCCCAAGTATCAGCGTGGGAATGCAATACAGCACGTAATAGCGCGGCAGGTGCAGCACCTTGATGGCATACAGCTGCACGCGCACCTGATTGAAGCGGTATTTGCATTTTTTGCGCGACGCAGATGCCCTGTCCTCACGCACAAGATACAAGGGCTCTGCCAGATTGTAGCCAACGTAGCCCTTGGCATACAGCTTTACCCACAGGTGAAAATCCTCCACGCGCAAAAGCGTACGATCCACCGTATATCCCCCTACCGCCTCAAGCGCCTCGCGACGGATCATGACAGGTGCGTGGGAGAATGGCGTGTCGCGCTTGAAATCACGCGCCACGGGCGCAGGCTTTGGATAGGTTCTGCCCCATACACCCTGCTCGTCAAACATGGCCATGGCACTGCTGACAAACGCATATGCGTCATTCTGCTCCAAAAAGGCAAGCTGTGTGGCAAAGCGGTGCGCAATGCTAAGGTCATCACCGTCCATGCGCGCAATATACTCCCCTTTTGCATGCGCAAGGCAAGTATTGAGCGTTTGATTGAGTCCTTGATTGGAGGAATTTTGCAAAAGAGTGATGCGCGCGTCGCGCTTTGCATACTGCTCTGCCAGCGCATACGTGCCGTCAGTCGATCCGTCGTCGCATAAGATCAGCTCAAAATCCTGCTCTGTCTGCGCAAGCACGCTGTCAAGTGCCACTGCAAGCGTACGTTCACAGTTATAAATGCCCATCAGCACCGAGATCTTCATGCGCCTATCCTCCCATCAAGCTTATAAATTTCGATAAATATCCGAAAGCTCTGCCTGTACGCGCTCGGCTGTGTAAGCCTGTGCGCACTGCATGGCAGAGCGTCCCATTTTTTCCGCGAGTGCGGGATCGGTCAAAAGCCGCGTCAGCGCTGCGGCATAACCGTCCGAATCGTCGGCAGAAACCAAGTATCCCGTCACACCGTCTGCCACCAGCTCGCGGTGTCCGCGGTTGATCGATGCGACCACAGGCGTTGCACAAAGCATGGCCTCGATCACGTTCATGGGCAGCCCCTCGCGGTAGCTGCAACTCACCAAAGCATCGGCCATACGGTACCAATCATCGATCTGCGTGGTATACCCAAGCAAGCACACGTGCGTTTCCAGCCCCAGTGCGCTGATCTGCGCCCGCAATTCCTGCTCTTTCGGGCCATTCCCCGCGATACACAAAAGCGCATCGGGACAAGCCTTGATCACGCGGGACATGGCAGAGATGGCAGTCTTTTGATTTTTGTTTGGCAGCAGCTCTCCCACGCAAAGAATCAGCTGAGCCTTTGGCGGTATACCGTATTTATCGCGCAACTGCGCCTTTTGCTGTGTGCCGACGGGATAAAAGCGCGCGGCATCCGCCCCCACACCGTGAATGCGGCATACCTTTGTTTTGAATCTGCGCCTTGCCAGCGCCTCATCCTCGTCCGTAATGGTCAAAAGCCGATCGGTCATGCGTGCGCACACCCATTCGATCGGGTAATAAAGCAGCCAATTCTTGATAGGCGCACCGCGATAGAAATGAAAGCCGTGCGCCGTGTACAGCACCAAAAGCCCTTTTCTTCTGGCCCTGCGGCAAGCAAGACGCGCAAGCACACCGCCCACGGGTGTGTTGCAATGCACGATCTCGTACCCTTGCGCATCGATCAGCGCCTTCAGCTTACGATACGCCCGAATATTGCTTGCGGACAACGGCGAGCGTGCAAACGGCAGATCGCACACACAATCCGCAAAATCCAGCGTAAGTCCATTCTTCTCGGCAAGATTGTTTCTTGCTGCCACGTGTACCTCATACCCCGCTGCATGCAAAACACGCACCAACGGCTTATGAAACTGGCAAATATGACTTTGGACAGTAGCCACCAATAATACCTTTTTCATATACGCTAAAAAGGAAGATGTGCATTGATCGCAAATACCGCGCCAAGCAGGCGTGCACGCAGCGCAGTTTCGGTCTTATTGACAACGCGAATCCCCATCTCCCACAGATCCTTATTCAGTATTTGTTTGATATCCAGATGATGCTGATCCGATATGCGCTTGTCCAGCGGTACGCTGAGCATCAGATCCAAAAATCTGCGATTGTTATAAATGATCGTAATATCCACGTAGTATTTCATCTCGCTGATATTCAAGCCTGCAAAGCTGCCGCACGCAACCTCCCAATAATGCAGGTCGGCAGGCAGATAGGTCTTGTAAAGGCCATCGTATTCGTATTCGCATAGATATGCGGCAAACACTGCATCCACACGCCGCACAAGCCTGCGGTCAAGTAAAAACAGCTTATACAGATTGCGAAACAGTCTCGGAGAAAGCGCGGGCATGGTTTTGCGGTGAAAATACTTGTACCAATAAGCACGCGTCGTCTCGGATACCCAGCTTTTGACCTCCACGTCGGCCGTAAGCTGATCCCTTAGCACCATGCGCTTGCGCAATTCATGATCGGGCGTGTTTGCCACGTAGCCGTTATTATGCATCAGCACGGCCTTTCTTTGGTCGAACAACGGGATCTCGGCAGGATCTGTGGGGACGCGATACAGCGACCAAGGCACACCAAAGCGGTCGCATATACGCTTTGCGGCCTCGCAATCCGGCTCTTCCTTATCAGCAGCCAGATAGCTGAAGGCCTCCAAGCCCTCGTACGTGCCGTTGGCAGCGGCAAAGGTGGTGTTGCTGTCAATGCCGCCCGTCAAGGAGATCTGCGGTCGCTCCCATTTCTTTATGACAAGCTGCATGTTGCGGTGCAAAATGTCCGCGCATTGCTCGATTGTCTGCCTGTACGAGGCAGAATCGTTGCACAAGGCAAGCGCCTTTGTCGGATAGAAGCGCTTGTGAGCGACGCTTCCGCCATCAAACGTATAGATCTGATTGGGCACGACACGCTTGACGCACGAAAAAGGCGTCAGATCCGCAGGCAGATACGGCCCAAGGATGCGTCCGTACCACTTGTATGCGACCAGCTGCTTGACAAACGCATCCATTTCAAGGCCGCAAACGTCCCCGATCAGCTGCGCGTGCGAGCATAGATAAAAGTGGCCGTCCACCATGCCCCAGCAAGCGGACTGTATTCCCGAGGCATCGGTCACAAAGGACAGCACGCCATCCTGCAATACCCCCAAAACAAATATGCCTGTCAACTCAGCCAGGCACGTAAAAAAATCCTTCTCCCAATGCTCTGCAAGCCTTTGCAGGATTTCCTGCTCGTCGGATTGCATAGTGAATGGGTTGTAAGCATGGCCGTACAAAAACAGCGCAATGCGCTCGTCACGGTAAAAATATGCACCGGTTTTGTCATGCCAGTAAAACTTTAAGCCTTCCATTCTTCGGCTTTTCCACTTCCCGTAAAACGGAAACTCCCGGGTGTCTACGTCCTCGCGATCGGTCACCAAAAAGCCGCGGATAAACAGGTCGTCGCGCAAGTCGGGATGTTCTGCCAATACTTCCTTGATGTTCATACAAGCTCCTCTGCATGCACGCCACAAATGCTTTTTTGTGAAGTCTGCATGCGCTTTGTAATGCGATCGACACATGCGCAAACGCTTGCGTGATTGGCGGCTGCTTGCTGCACCGTCATGTGCGAAAGGCTTTGCTCCTTGCGCCGCAGCAGCGCGATCTGCTCGGTCATGACCGCTGCAAACTCGTCAAGCGGCAAGTCCCCTTGACAAAACGATCTTGAAAGAATGACCGCCTGTGAGCCAAGTCTGACATGCTCACCAAGCACCATGGCCCCGGGCAGCATACCGCCATCTATGGTTGCAATGCCGCCAAAGCCAAACGGCATACCCGCGCGACGCATTTTTGCGCAAAGCGTGTCGATTGTGCCATCCGCAAGCGGACAAAAAATAAACGGCTGCCCCTTTGAAAGATGCAGGTCGTTCAGCCCAATAAATATTTCATCAACTCCGTTGATTTGTAAAACCTCTTCCAAGGACGCGGCAGCCTGTGCGGTTTCCAAAAGCGGGATCACAAGTGCTCTTGCCCTCACCATTCGCACAAACAAAGCCACCTGTGCGGCACTTGTCCACATCGGGAGCATCACGGCATCCGCACCGGCATCTATGACGGCATCGATCTCGCGTTCGCTGCTTGCGTGCAACGGATTGACGCGCACCAAAAGCTGTGCCGGCGCATGTACGACCTTGCGCACAGCACGCACGTCCGCAACAGTATGGTGAGATTTGACCGTGTCCATGCCCTTCTGTCGCTCTTCCTTGCCCATGTATTCCAGGTCCACAAAGATCCGATCCACGCCTGCACGTACAGCCGCTTCCGCGTAGTCAGGATGGTTGGTCACGTACATCAACTTGATCATCCTTGCACCTCGCGAGTCCCGGTTACAGTGCATGCGGTATTGTGGTTATCCTCATTTTTCAAAACGCTGATCACCGTCAAAAAAAGGATCTTGATATCCAGCCAAAGTGACATATGCTTAACGTACCACACGTTCATTTCAATACGGGAATTCCATTCCACCGTCTTTCTGCCATGCACCTGCGCCCAACCGGTGATCCCGGGACGCACGGAAAACATTGCAAGCTGCTCGGACGTATACGCATCCAACGGCCAAGGATGGTACGTCAGCGGCGGGCGAGGCCCGACAAAGGACATCTTGCCGCGCAAAATATCCCAAAGCTGCGGCAGCTCATCAAAGCCGATGCGCAAGAGCTTTCCCATGCGCGTGACGCGCGGATCTCCCTTCATGGAGTACACGCCGCTGCCCTGCGTCTCTGCCTT
>JAZQYT010000093.1:0-2366 GCA_045633665.1 Eubacteriales bacterium
CGGCAATCCCTGCCCGACGGGTGACACGGGTGAGATCTGCATCCGCGTAAAGGACAGCGTTCCCTGCGGTCTTTTCATCGGCTACTATCAGGACGAGGAAAGAACCCGCGACGTATGGCACGACGGCTATTACCACACGGGTGACCAGGCAACCATGGACGAGGACGGCTATTTGTGGTTCGTCGGACGCATCGACGACGTCATCAAGTCCTCGGGCTACCGTATAGGGCCGTTCGAGATCGAGTCGGTCATCATGGAGCTGCCCTACGTGCTGGAATGCGGCGTCAGCGCAGCGCCCGACGAGATCAGAGGTCAGGTGGTCAAGGCCAGCATCGTGCTGACCAAAGGCACCGAGCCGACCGACGCGCTCAAAAAGGAGATCCAGGAGTACGTCAAGTCCCACACCGCTCCCTACAAGTACCCCCGTATCGTTGTCTTCAAGGAAGAGCTGCCTAAGACCATCAGCGGTAAAATTATCCGAAACAAGCTCTGATTTTCATGGGTATTTTTTGCAAGTTTACCAAACGAAACTTGCGAAAATCTCTTGACACGGCCATGCAACTATGATATAATTATAGGTAATTTCTTGAAAGGCGATGACGAAAAATTCGCAAGGAAATTTCATTTTCAGAGAATCGGCGGCAGGTGCGAGCCGACAGTGAATCCTTACGATCTGGTTTCCGAGCCGAGGGAGGAACGCCCACGCGGTCAGTAAAGCCCTCCGAGCATAGCCGCGTTAAGGCTTGGGATGCTTTTTGCATCCGCAAAGTGGCGCTTTTTGCGCAATTTGAGTGGTACCGCGGACATATTTTTGCCCGTCTCAAGTCAACTTGAGACGGGCATACTTTTTCCGCAGCGCCCAACCAAGAAACAAGGAGATTTTTGCACAATGAATAATCTTACAGGACTTGAACAAAAGATCATAGAGATGGCGGCGCGTATTCGTGAGCTGCGCGAGATCGAGAGTCTGAGCATTGAATTTATGGCCAACGCCACGGGCGTTTCGACCAAGGAATACCTGGATTGCGAGGCGGGCAAGCGCGACCTCAACTTCG
Organism: Eubacteriales bacterium; assembly: GCA_045633665.1. GTDB lineage: Bacteria > Bacillota > Clostridia > Oscillospirales > CAG-272 > SVQP01. The sequence goes on from JAZQYT010000093.1 coordinate 1,056, forward strand.
CATTCATCTACCGCTGCGCACAGGCTCTGCGTGTGGACGTCACCGAGATCATCGAAGGCTCTGCCCCCAGACTGCAGACCTATACCCTGACGCGCCGCGGCGCAGGTCAGAAGATCGAGCAGGCGCACGGCATGAACTACTACAACATGGCCTACACCTTCAAAAGCAGGATCGCAGAGCCCTTGTTCGTGCGTGCTACGTACAGCGAGGAGGCCGAAAACGCACCCATCGCGGTCACCAGCCACCAGGGACAGGAATGTGACATCGTCATCGACGGCCGCCTGAAGGTGCAGATCGGGGATCACGTGGAGATCCTGAGTGCGGGTGATACCATTTATTACGACTCCTCCATCCCCCACGGCATGGTTGCCGTAGGCGGTAAGGACTGCACCTTCTACGCAATTGTGCTTGACCCGGATGCGGCCGAGCAGATCAAGGCCGTGGAAACAGGCTCTGCTTCCACCCTGCCCGTGCGCGATGATCAGACGCGCGTGTATCACAATTTCGTCAACACGGTGGAGGACGATAAGGGCATTCTCAAGTCCCTTTCCTTCAAGAACACCGACAAATTCAACTTTGCATTCGATATCATTGACACGCTGGGCCGTCAAAAACCCGACAAGCTGGCTATGCTGCACATCTCGGGTGATATGACCGAGCGTCGCTTCACATTTGGTGACATCAAGCGCGCATCCTCGCAGTGCGCCAACTACTTCAAGTCGCTGGGCATCAAGAGAGGCGACCGCGTCATGCTGATCTGCAAGCGTCACTACCAGTTCTGGTTCTCCATGCTGGCACTGCACAAGCTGGGCGCGATTGCCATTCCCGCAACCAATCAGCTGCAGGAGCACGACCTTTCCTACCGCTTTACGGCAGCGGGCGTTTCCGCTATCATCTGCACAGCGGACGGTGACGTGGCACGTCAGGTGGAGCTTGCAGAAAAGGATGCTCCCACGCTGACCACCAAGATCTTAGTCGGCGGCAAGCGAGAGGGCTGGCGCGACTTTGACGCGGAATACTCGCTGTTCAGCGGCAAGTGGGAAAGAGATGAGAACTCCCCCGGCGGCGACGATCTGATGCTGATGTTCTTTACCTCCGGCACCACGGGATACCCCAAGATCGCAGCGCACAGCTACAAGTATGCGCTGGGTCACTTCCATACCGCAAAATACTGGCATTGCGTAGACCCCGAGGGTCTGCACCTGACCATTTCCGACACGGGTTGGGCAAAAGCCATGTGGGGTAAGATGTACGGTCAGTGGCTGTGCGAGGCGGCAACCTTCGTTTACGACTTTGACCGCTTTGACGCAT
>JAZQYT010000094.1:0-2439 GCA_045633665.1 Eubacteriales bacterium
CTGCCGGTTGAGTTTTAGATGCTGGACTTCGCAGAAATCCAGCATCAGGGTGGCGTCAGAAACACTCAAAGCTCAACGGCATTCACACGCCACCATGCCTTTTTGAAAAGGCTTGATCCAAGCTTCCATCTGTGTCACTCAACCGTGTGGTGTCGCTTAACCGTCTAATTTCTGCTGATTACACCAGATCTTCATGACCATCTTGGTGGGCAGGATCCACGCCAAAAATCTTGCGCGCCTGATCGCGTGACCGCAAACCGACACGTCGCGTCCGCGCTTCATGTCCTTGATGGCTCTGGTCACTACCTGCTCGGCGGTGTAGTATCTCGCGTAATATTTGATGGTGTCGTCGGTCACCGCGTGATCGAAAAACTCGGTCTTTACCCAACCGGGGCAGACCGCCATGACGCGGATGCCTCTTGCCTTCAGCTCAACGTTCAACGATCTTGAAAAGCTGAGTACAAAGGCTTTGGTGGCTCCGTACACGCCGATATACGGCACGGGCTGGAAGGCCGATTGGCTATCGATCTGATAGATCTGCCCTCCCTTTTTCATATACGGCAACGTGATATACGTCATGGCCATCAGTGCGCTTGCATTGAGCGCGATCATTCTCTGCTGTGCTTCCAGCTCGATATCGGTAAACGCACCGAATTTGCCAAAGCCGCTGCCGTTGACCAGCACCGCCACCTCAGGCTTGTGCTCGATCAGCAGATCGCGGTACACGTCCAAAGAGTCCCTTTCGCACAGATCCAATGCAATGGATCTTACCTTAGCACGTGTCTGTTTTCCTATCTCGATCAGTCTGTCCTCGCGGCGTGCGATCAGCCACAGCTCGTCGTATTGCTCAAGAGCATCCAATCGCAGGGCAAATTCCTTGCCCATACCGGAGGATGCCCCCGTAATGACTGCTATTCTCATGCCGCACCTCTTACAGAATGATCTGCTCGGGCAGGCCGCAGACGTACTTGGGATATCTCTCGCCCTCGATCAGGGGACGCAGGTACTCAAGGCACGCATCGGTAATGCCGTTGTGCTGCTCGTTGATATACGCATCCGGCACGCGCTTGATCTTATTGGCGATCTCATGCACGTCCGCGCAGTCGATCTCATACGCATAAGGCGTTTGGGAAACACGCTTATAAAGCATCATTTTTCCGCTCTCGCCCTGCTCTGCTGCAAGAACTGCAGCACGACCAATGGCAACAGACTCAGCAATATCCGCAGCAGACACCAGATGCGCTGCGCAACGCTGGCTGACGTTCAGCTCAACCGAGCGCACTTTGCAGCCGATCTTTTCGCGCACGGCATACTCCAAGGCCTTGCCCGTGCCTGCCAGATACTGGTGGCCAAACACATCCTTGACACCGCTTTGTGCACCCGCGCCCACGTAGGTGCCGTCCGCAAAGCGAATGCCCTCGGAAACAGCCACCACCACGTTGGGGTGCTTTTCCAGCGCCTTCTTGGTGCTTTCGATAAATTCATCCATGCAAAATGCCTTTTCGGGCAGATAAACAAGATCCGGCTCCTCGCCGTTTGCCAGTCTGCCAAGTGCCGCGGAGGTGGTCAACCAGCCTGCGTCACGTCCCATGATCTCCACAATGGTGACCGCTTTGGTGGTATACACAGCGGCATCGCGAATGATCTCGGATACGGTGGTTGCCACGTACTTGGCTGCCGAGCCGAAGCCGGGCGTGTGGTCGGTACCCTCCAGGTCGTTGTCAATGGTCTTAGGCACGCCCATGATGCGCATGTCATACTCCATCTGCGCCATAGCGGCAGACAGCTTGGACACAGTGTCCATAGAGTCGTTTCCGCCTATATAGAAGAAATAGCGGATGTCGTATTTCTTAAAAACGGCCAACAGCTGCTCGTAGAATGCGCGGTCGTCCTCAAATTTGGGCAATTTTTTGCGGCAGGAGCCAAGAGCCGCTGCAGGAGTCAGTTCCAGCGCGCAAAGCTTTTGCTCGTCCCCTGCAAAAAAATCAAGGTCTGTCAGGCGTTCCTGCAAAAGCCCCTCGACACCATTGCGCATGCCGTACAGCTTGCCGATCGCGCCGCCGTTCTTGCCTTGCTCGATCACACCGCGCACAACGCCTGCCAGCGTTGCGTTAATGGCTGCAGTCGGGCCGCCCGACTGTCCTACTACTGCATTTCCGTATAATATTGTCATATATATACCCTCTCTTTTTTGTAGTTGCTATCAAGCATAGTATACCATATTCGATGGTGCTTGTCAACGAAAAAACGCTGACTTTGCAGACAAAAAGGAGCGCCGGATGGGGCTGAGGAAATAGCGGAATCATTGAATAATACGAAAGCAGAAGCCTTAATCATAGACTTCTGCTTTTGTTTTGTCAGGTACGCAGCCGCGCCCGTGTCATCCTGAGCGGAGCGATGCTGCAGGGCAGCGAGCGGAGTCGAACTGCGTAGCAGCAC
>JAZQYT010000095.1:0-5672 GCA_045633665.1 Eubacteriales bacterium
GGGGCGGCGGTCTTACCCTTATAATTGATAAGAATGCTCCCGAGGGGCTCCAAAACCTCTTAAATCGCTACGATACAGGCAGACTCGTCCAGCAGTCCTATTACGGCACAAATCAGCCTCCCTTCGTCTGCGGCGAATTTATGGGCAACGTATGGTGCTATAACCCTGTGCAGGGCGGTGACCGCACAAACGCAAAGAGCAAGCTCGTAGATTTGAGAGTAGAGGAAAACAAGGTTTACGTCAAATGTCGTCCAAGAGATTGGGGACACGAGGCGTGGTACACTCCCTCTTACATGGAGAATACCTATGCCTTTGATGGTGACGTAGTGCGCGTGAATAACCGCTTTGTGGACTTTTCGGGCTGGGAGCATCCCACGAGAGGACAAGAGGTGCCTGCGTTCTATACCATCAGCTATCTGGGCAATTTCTGGTTTTACGATGGACAAAAGCCCTGGACGGGCGACGAGCTGTCGGTGCGCCGCGATTTGATCTTCTGGCCCGAGGACTGGCCGCGTCACCGATTCCCGCTGCCAAAGGGGGATACCGAAACGTGGTGCGCCTGGACGGACGATAACGACTGGGGCATCGGCCTTTACGTGCCGGGTGTGGAGCTGCTTGTCGGTGGCAGACACGCCTATAATGGCACCAAGGAGCCGCACCATGCCGCAACCAACTACGTAGCGCCCATCAAATCGATCAAGCTGCAGAGCTTTGTGCCGCTGGAGTACAGTTATCTGATCTATTCGGGCAGCCTTTCCGACATTCGCGCCAAGTTTACCGAAAAGAAGGACTTTGCGGCCAACGAGTATTTCGAGAATTACGGCAAATAAGAGGGGACGGACATGAAGATCATCGCACAGACCTGGACCGTTGTTGAGGATGACGTGACGCATAAGGTGGAGTATCTTTGCAATCCCTTCACGGGGAACATGACCGTTGGCATCGACGGAGATGCGTACACACTGAAGAGCAAATTTTTGTTTTTCGGCCTTGCACGCCGCGAGGCGTTCCGCATAGGCGACACCCAAGCCCTTCTCGTGGTCGGCAAGAACGGACGCGCACAGGTGCTGATCAAGGGAAAGCCCGTAGAAGAAGGTTGAATTAGTTATATAGCGGATTTGCCCCGCCCAAGATCCTTCGCGGCGCAGTCCACATCTGTCATTCTCGAGCGAAGCGAAGAATCTTGATGTGGACTGCTTGCTCTAGGATAACAGGGCTGGGTACTTTTGGGGGCTTTGCTCCTCCTTGCTTGCAACCGCTACGTTCCGTAAACAAAAACAGGGTTGCCTTACGCGTGCTGTCCTTATCGGAGAATTTATAGTAGGGGTAGGGGCATCGCCCTGTGCATTTGTTAAACAAATGCGAAACTGGCGATAATCACATTGTGTAGAAAGGAAGATATCATATGAAAAAGAAGATAATGATGATTTTTATTTGTTTCTTTGTTTTTTTGTTATTCCTTGTAGGATGTGATGATAAATATCACGAAGACCAATTTTTAGGGAAAACATCAGCCGAAATTGTGAATGAATTCGGACAATTTGATTGTACTCTTATGCCTTTAGACGAAGATGGTTTATACAGAAACTGTCGATGCGGCTATACAATAAAAGAACCACAAGTGGGATTCTTGGGAACATCCCCGGAGATTTTGTTTTTTATTTACTTTGATGAAAACGGAATAGCAGTTTCATGCGATGAAGGATATCGCCCTGGTGGCTAAATTTGATTTTTTACAGGATTATTGTAAACCCCGACAGACCAAAATCTGTCGGGGTTTCTATTATCCTTATGAGAACCAGCCCTTGGCAGGTCGCTTTTTGATTTGGATGGATTATACGTACTCGCTCATGCGTGCCATGATGGTGCGGAACTCTGCGGTATCGCGGATGGGCGCCCAGATACGGCTGCCAAAGCGGCCGGCAAGCAGCTTTGCGCACTTGGAGGCACCTTCGGTTTCCTTCTCATACTGCACGCAGTTGATGGGCAGGGAAGTATAGGTCGCGCTTTCGGGGCGCGTGTCGTATGCAATGGCGTGATCCGCCATCTTTTCGGCGCATGCAAGCGCGTTTTCTCTGTCGCCCTTCATTAAGTAGAACATTGCCAGCTGGCGATAGGAGTTGGCAAGTCTGTCGTGGTAGTAAAGCAGGTCGTTTTCTCCAAAGAGCAGCAAGAACAGATCCACGGCCTTTTGCAAAATGGCGATCTTTTCGTCCACGGTGTAGTGATTGCCCGAAATGTCCGGCACGCAGGCAATGTTGTACATATGCCACCACATATTGTCCGCAAACAGGATCAGATTTTCCTGCGCCTGGTTAAAGGCTACCTCGCCTGTCAATACGGTTGCCTTGACGATTTCCTTGGAAAAGCTCATGCTATGCAGCTTGTTTGCAATCTCCTGTGCGCGCTCGTCGTCACCCAGCTGGTGCGAATATATATCGCAAAGCGTTTTTTTGGTGCGGTCGCGAAGCAGGTCGTCGGTGCAATCCTCTAAGATGTGCATACAAAGAGAAACTGCTTCCTGCATGTCGGCACGGCGGGGCTTTCCATCCGCATTGATGGCGGAAAGCGTGGTTGCAAGCTCCAGCTGCAGCTCGTGGGAGGAGGGGATCTCCGCAATCGCCTCGCGCAAAAGGGCAAGTGCCTCGGCAAGCTCGTCGCGGTCGTAAAGCACCTCGACCTGTGCCAGATACTCGGCCACCTTCTGCTCCTTTTGCAAGGAATCGTAGCACATCAGCTCGTCCATGCTTACACCGAAAAAGTCGGCAATGGCGGGCAGAGATTCAATATCGGGGTAGCAGGTCTCACTTTCCCAACGGGAAACCGCCTGGGGTGTCACGCCCAGGTAAGCGGCCAGCTTGTCCTGCGTTACGTCGTTCTTTTTTCTGAGTAATTTGATCTTTTTTCCAACCTTGATTTCCATATTTTCTCCAAAATGTTTCAGTAATAGATATATTATACTATAAGTCGATGCCAAAGTCAATAATAAATTGACGCATATCAATGAATTGTTACATAAATTTATGCGAAAAAATTTGTGAATTTTTCGAAATGCTCTTTACATCGCGTTCGGAAAATGTTATAATAATTTTACGTACAAGATAATTTTTTTGTGTAATTTATTGCCAATACAACAAACGGAGGATAGTATGGGAAACATCGCCAGGGACGAAAAGCTGACCTATTTATTCAAGGGCATACTGACGCTGGAGAGTATTGATGACTGCTATGACTTTTTTGCGGATCTGTGTACCCCTGCCGAGCTGCAGGAGATGTCCCGCCGCATGCAGGCAGCCAAAATGCTGCGTGATGGGCATATCTATAACGAGATCGCTTCCACGACAGGCCTGAGCACGGCTACCATCAGCCGTGTTAACCGTTGCTTGAAATATAGCAGTGACGGTTACCTCAAGGTATTGGACGAAATTGACAAGAGTGAAAAACGGAGAAATTTATATGACAGTGTATGATGGCTACGGAGCCATTGCACGCGTATATGACCGACTGAATGCCGAGCTGGATTACGGCGCATGGGCAGATTTTTTTGAAGCGTGCTTTGACCGCTATCTGCCCGCGCGTCCCGAGCTTGTGCTGGATCTCGCCTGCGGCACCGGTAAAATGACGCTGGAGCTTGCCCGTCGCGGATACGATATGATCGGTGCGGACGGCAGCGAGGATATGCTGTGCGAGGCCATGATGCAAAGTGCTTTGGATGAGTCGCTGGAAAAGCCCCCATTGTTTATATTGCAGGATATGCGCCGCTTTGAGCTGTACGGTACAGTCGGAGCGGTGACGTGCTGTCTGGACAGCCTGAATTATCTGACGGGAGAGGACGATCTGGACGCTTGCTTTGCCTGCGTGCATAATTATCTGGATCCGGATGGACTGTTTTTGTTTGACATGAACACGCCTTACCGCTTTACCGAGGTGTACGGTGACCGCGCCTACATCTTGGAGGATGAGCTGACAGACGAGGACGGCGGCAAAAGCGAGATCTATTGCGGCTGGCAGAATGCGTACGATCCCGAAACGCGACTGTGCCGGTTTTATCTTTCTCTGTTTGAGCAGAAAGAGGACGGCAGCTTTGTGCGCTCGGACGAGGAGCAGACCGAGCGGTGCTATGCGCTTGACGAGATCAAGGACGCGCTGCAGCGTGCAGGCTTGGAATTTTTGGGCGTTTGGTCGGATTATGATTTTTCGCCTGTCAAAGAGAATACCGAGCGGTGGTATTTTGCCGCCCGTGCAAAAAAATAAAGGAGAACCCTTATGGCATCAAGTATTTTGCGCGCCATGACGAGAGATGGCAGCGCACGCATTCATGTAATCAATTCCAAGGAGATGGTCAATACCATGATCTCCTATCACAATACAACGCCGCTTGCGACCGCAGCCCTTGGCAGACTCATGACCGTGACTTCGATCATGGGCTGCATGATGGGCGAAAAGGAGGATTCTGTCACAGTCATGCTGGGCGGTGACGGCCCTGCGGGCAGAGTGCTGGCGGTCAGCGACTATATCGGCAACGTGCGCGGTAATATTCAGAATCCGGGTGTGGATCTGCCGCTCAAATCCAACGGCAAGCTGGACGTTGGCGGTGCGGTCGGGCAGGGACTTCTGACCATTATCAAGGATATGGGCGGTGAACAGCCTACCAATGGCTCGATCGAACTTGTCAGCGGTGAGATCGCAGAGGACGTGGCTACCTATTTTGCGAAGAGTGAGCAGATCCCCACTGTGTGCGCACTGGGCGTGTTGGTAGATACCGACTGGAGCTGTCGCGCAGCAGGCGGTGTGCTGATCCAGCTGCTGCCTTTTGCGGATAACGCGACCGTGGAGGCGCTGGAGAAGAATATCGGCGCGCTTGCAAACGTGTCGGGGCTTTTTGACCGCGGGCTTTCCAATAAGGAGATCGCGGACATCGCGCTGGCAGGGATCGAGTATGACGTTTTCGATGAGCTGGACGTGGAGTACCGCTGTAATTGCTCGCGCGAGCGCGTGGAAAAGGCGCTGATCACGCTGGGGCGCGGCGAGATGGAAAAGCTGCTTGCAGAACAGAAGGCAGAGGGCAAGGGCGAGGAGCTGGAGGTCTGCTGCCGCTTCTGCGACAAGAAATATTACTTTGGGCAGGCAGACGTGGACAAGATGTTTGGCTAATTGGTACAAAAGGGGGCGGCGAAAGTCGCCTCTTTTTGGCAAAATCCGATATTTTCAAATTTTTTAAAAAAAATTGAAAAAAAGGCTTGACAAACCGAAATCTCCGTGCTATAATATACGAGTCGTCGCAAGAACGGCAGCCAAAATGGGAGCATAGCTCAGTTGGGAGAGCATCTGCCTTACAAGCAGAGGGTCATAGGTTCGAGCCCTATTGTTCCCACCATTTGGCCCGGTAGCTCAGTTGGTTAGAGCGCTAGCCTGTCACGCTAGAGGTCGTGGGTTCGAGCCCCATCCGGGTCGCCAACTAAATAAGCCTCTGTAGCTCAGTTGGTAGAGCAGGGGACTGAAAATCCCCGTGTCGTTGGTTCGATTCCGACCGGAGGCACCACATGCGGATTTAGCTCATTTGGTAGAGCGCCACCTTGCCAAGGTGGAGGTGGCGGGTTCGAGCCCCGTAATCCGCTCCAAACACGGGTACGAAATTTCGTACCCGTTTTTTCAAAAGAAAATATGGCGCC
>JAZQYT010000096.1:0-10751 GCA_045633665.1 Eubacteriales bacterium
CTTCGGTAAGATGAAAATTCCGTTCTAAACCGGATTTTTATAAATAATTATTTTATATTTTGGAGGATACTACCATGGTAAAGATGAGACTGAGAAGAATGGGCGCAAAGAAGGCTCCCTTCTACCGCGTAGTTGTTTCCGATAGCCGCAGCCCCAGAGATGGCCGCTTCATCGAAGAAATCGGTTACTACAACCCTATGACCGCTCCCGAAGAGATCAAGATCGACGCTGAGAAGGCTCAGAAGTGGATCGCTAACGGCGCACAGCCCACCGAAACCGTAAAGGTTCTGCTCAAGAAGACCGGTATCACCGAGTAATCACGGGCGAGGTTTAGTATGACGGATTTGAAAACCACCTTGCGTGATATTGCAGCCGCCATCGTGGACCACCCCGATGACGTCACTGTCGTCAGCGAGGAAACAGAGACAACCATCACCCTGACCCTCAGCGTGCATCCCGACGATATGGGCATGGTCATTGGCAGACAGGGCCGCATTGCAAAGGCGATCCGTACCGTGATCAAGGCTGCATCCGCCGGAATCAACAAGAAGGTCAACGTAGACATCAGATGATGAAAAAAGGAACGCGATCGCGTTCCTTTTTTCTTATGCGTGTGAAATATTTGCTCGAAGAGCAAATTTCATTGAAAAAGGGCGCATTGCGCCCTTTTTCTACATATCTCTTCTGCCCTCTAAAGCCTGCATGAGCGTGTACTCATCGGCATAGTTGAGGTCTGCGCCCACGGGGATACCGTAGGCAAGTCTTGTTACCTTGATGCCAAGCGGCTTGATCAGGTGCGCGAGGTACATCGCCGTGGCGTTGCCCTCAATGTCCGCGTTGGTGGCCAGGATGATCTCCTTGACCGTGTCATCCTCCAGTCTTTGCAAAAGCTCCTTGATCTTGAGCTGCTCAGGTGTGACGCGGTTCATGGGCGAAATGACGCCGTGCAGTACGTGGTACGTGCCGCGATAGTCCTTGACACGCTCCATGGCCATGACCGCCTTGACGTCAGTCACCACGCAGATCACGCTGTGATCACGATACAAGTCGGAGCAGATCGGACAAAGCTCGCGGTCGGTCATATTCTGACAGACCGGGCAAAGATGGATGGATCTCTTGGCCTCTAAGATCGCATTTGCAAACTCCTCGGCTGCCTCGTCCTCCATTTCCAGCACGGCAAAAGCCATACGCGTGGCACTTTTGCGTCCTACGCCTTCAAGACGGGCAAACTGCTCCTCCAGCTTGCGCAGGGCTACCATGTATTCTGCCATATCAGAACATACCGGGCAGGCCTACGCTGCCGGTGATCTTTTCCATTTCAGCTGCGTTGGTGGTTTCCACGCGCTTGATCGCCTCGTTGACGCCTGCAACCAGCAGATCGGTCAGGGTTTCTACGTCGTCGGGATCTACGATCTCGGGATCCAGGTCGATCGCAAGGATCTCCTTTTTGCCGTTGATCTTGACGGTTACAACGCCGCCGCCCGCTTTGATCTCATACTCGCGTGCGTCCAGCTCTTCCTGCTTTGCCGCCATATCCTCCTGCATTTTCTGTGCCTGGCGGATCATTGCCTGCATATTCTGCGGACCGCCGCCCATTCCCTTCGGGATATTTGCTCTCATGTCTATTTCTCCTTATAAAATAAATTCTTACGTTTCCTGTGCGCTCTCCAGAATCTCGTCGATCACCGAGGATTGCGCGGATTTGCTTTCACATTCGAACAGAACCTGCTTTTCCGTTATGGAAATTCCCAGCAGTCCCGACAGGATGCTGCAAAGCGTGGGGACGGCATTATAACTCTGCGCCATTTGAATATCGAAATCCGAGCCGAATTTCAGCACGACGCATCCGCTCTGGTCGGTATAGGCCTTTGCACCAAAGTAGAACGCTGCGGGTAAGGGATTGGCCTTGTTCAGCTTCTCCAATACCTCCGCCCAGACTCTCAAGGGGCGCAGCACGCGCTTATCACCCTGATCAGCCGTTGCCTGCGGTTTCGGGGCTTGTATCTTTTTGGGTGCGGGTGCAGGTTCGGCAGATACGTGCTCTTCCCTTTTCTCTGCCTGCACGGCAGGCGTTGATACAGGCGTGGGAACAGATGCGTTGAACTGCCCAAACGCAATTTTATCCTCAAGGGCCGCAATACGTGCAAGCAGCGCCTCGGGCGAGGTTTCCAGCTCGGGATCGCACATGCGCACCAGCGTGGTTTCGGCCACGATGCGCTTGATAGCATTGGATCTTTGCATGGAAAGCAATGCCTGCTCGAGTAGCGTGCTGTGATACAGCAGCGTTTGTGCCGAGAAGGGCTTGGCAAGCTCCTTCATGGCGGCAAGCTCACTGTCGGTCAGATCAAGGTAAGCGGCTGCATTCTTTGCGGTGCGCAGCACCAGCATCTCACGGTACAAATTGATCAGATCCTGCCAGAAAATAGTGATATCCTTGGAGGACTGCACCACCGCATCAATCTGCGCGAACAGTTTATCGTAATCGCGTGACTGAATGGCCTTGATCGTGGTCATCATGCTATCTCTGCCCGTCGAGCCTGCGGTTTCATTGACGGTCTGCTGAGTGATATGTGCGCCCGTACCGGCACACAGCTCCAAAAGGCTGATCGCGTCACGCATGCCGCCCTGCGCCATACGGCCAAGCAGCATAGCCGCCTCGGGATCAAGAGAAATTCCCTCTTGCCCGGCAATATAAGAAAGCCGCGAAGCAAGCACCGGTGTAGCGATACGCCGGAAATCATAGCGTTGGCAGCGCGAAACAATGGTTGCGGGTAGCTTTTGCAGCTCGGTGGTTGCTAAGATGAACACCACGTATTCGGGCGGCTCCTCCAGCGTTTTGAGCAGCGCGTTGAATGCGCTTGCCGAGAGCATATGCACCTCGTCTATGATATACACGCGTTTTTTGAGCGTTGTGGGGGCATAAACTACCTCATCGCGAATGTCGCGGATATTATCTACGCCGTTGTTGGAGGCCGCATCCATTTCCAGCACGTCTGTTGCTGCGCCCGATTCGATGGCACGGCAGGCATCGCACTGCAGGCAGGGTGAACCGTTGATGAGATTTTCACAGTTGACAGCCTTTGCCAAGATCTTTGCGCAGGTGGTCTTGCCCGTTCCGCGCGATCCGCAAAACAGATAAGCGTGAGAAAGCCCGCCCGTCCTTGCCTGATACTGCAAAATAGACGTAACGTGCTCCTGACCGCAAACGTCCTCAAAGCGTTGCGGACGCCATTTTCTGTACAAAGCCTGATGCATAATAACCTCCAAAAATAATACAGCACCTTGCTGCAAAACAAGACCATACACCTCAAAATCGTACGTCGCCCCTACGCGATCTTCGTACCTCCTGCTCAAAACAGGCAACCTCACGGCACACCAAGGTAACCGCTTAATGCTGCTTGGTCCCCCACCTGACATGGTTCACAGCCCTCGATTGCGTAAGACCCGTTTCTCAACACAGCAGATACGACTCTTATATTCGTAAAGGTTCGATCCTCAAAAGAGGGATCCACCCCTGCTGTAGCGGATTTCAGGTACAGGGCTCCGCTGCTTCCCCGGCTGGTATGGCCTTATTTCACAGCATGATGCTGTAGCCTTGATATTATATCACAACAAAATCAGAAATGCAAGTCTTTTTACGAATTTTTCACAATTCCATAAATTATCCCGACACCGTATGCGAAAATCCCCCACGCCTTGTGCAGTATGATAAGGATATCTCAAAAAAAGAAAGGAGATTTACATCATGAGATACATCAAAGTTCTTCCCTTTGCGCTTGCCTGTCTGCTTTTGCTGTCTTTTTGCACGGGCTGCGGCGGCAAAGAAACCAATGACACCGAACAAAACGGTCAAAGCACGCCTCCGCCACAGACAAATCAAAGCGTGGCAGACGACGTTTACCGCGAGCAGCTTGCCTATTACGAGCAGATGGTGGTTGAGCTGCAAAACGAAATTTTAGCGCTCAAGCAGCAGCATTACGTGGACACGTTTGCCTACGAGCAGACCATTGCGCAGCTCGAGGCACAGCTGGGCGCACTCGATACAGACGTTTCGGCAAAGCCGGAGCAACCTGAGCAAAATCCCACCGAGCAGGAACAGGAAAAGCCCGAGCAGAGTGCGGCTGTATTTACGTATGAGGTCAAGGGCGGCACGGCTGTGCTGACCGCCTACGTCGGAAGTGTTGCCGAGGTGGTCATTCCTGCCGAGGTAGACGGCTACGCGGTCACGGCATTGGGCGACAATCTCTTTAAGGACAGCGCAGTGACAAGTGTAGTGCTACCCGCATCGGTGACAAGTATCGGGTGGTTTGCGTTTTACGGCTGCAGGTCGTTGCAGACGGTCACGCTGGGCGAGGCGGTCACCACCATTGGCTACGCTGCCTTTGACGGCTGCCCCAAGACCATGACCATCTGCGGTGTTGCGGGATCGTATGCGGAAAAATATGCCGCAAGCTACGGGCTGCAGTTCCAACGTAGGGGCGATCAGTGATCGCCCGCGGGCGCACCCATTTCGGCTTTGCCGAAATATTGCGCCCCTACAAATAACCCTGAAAGCACCGTGCTGCGTCGAGAATTTGGCGCAGCACCTTTTTGTTTGAGTGTACCCAACCCGACAACAAAACAGAAAGGATACGCAAAAAAGCCTTGCCCCGCTGGGGAAGGTGGCGCGTAGCGACGGATGAGGTCCCCATAAAACCGCTCAAAACAAACTTGGATGCCTATCCCATGGGATGGCAGAACCCTTACTCCCTTCAGGGAGTCGGAGCGAAGCGACGGAAGGTGCATTGTGTTATTGTTTGAAAATCTGGTATCTCAACGCATTTTTTACCCTCTGTATCTCCCTAAAGGGAGATAGGGTTTAGTTGCCCTATGGGCAAATCCCATAAGATATATCAGAGCGGTTTTATGGGGACCTCATCCGTCGCTACGCGCCACCTTCCCCAGCGGGGCAAGGCTTTTTGCGCGTCCTCATCACATGCTCATCCCAACAAGGTAAAGCTTAGCAGCGCGCGCCCTATCGTTTGTGCACTCTTTTTGGTGACTATTTTGGTTGAATTTCTCATCCAAATATTCAAACACCGCGTTATTGCTTATTTTGGGCTCTCATGCTACAATAAATTAACACAAGGAGGGATCGACATGGGTATGAATAAGGTGGGTAATCAAATTCTGATTTTAAGAAAGCAAAAAGGGCTGACACAAGGTGAATTGGGGGAGAGATTATGTGTTTCCTATCAATCCGTCAGTAAATGGGAGCGTGGTGAAACACTACCGGACACCGCGATTCTTCCGGATCTTGCGCAAGTATTGGGCACAACCATCGATTTTATTTTGTTAGGTGGAGAAAAAATGATTGAGTATAAAGGCAGTATCAAAATCGCCGACTTAATAAAGGGATTGAAATCTCTCGAAAGCATGGGCATTCTTCTTGGAAAGGAAAATATCATCTACCAATCAGCAATCCAAGGGATCAATACCAATATGAACACGGACATAGAAACCGCTTTTGTTGATGATTATGTATTTGAGGCGTTTTTAGCAGAGGCTGCTATACAAAGCTTGATGATGGGCGCATACATCGATGTTACAGATGTAAAAAACAATTTCAAGCACGATCATTTTAAGCAAATCGTATTAAAAAATTGTGTTATACACGGCATAAAATAAGAAAACGGACAGGTTTTTCCCTGTCCGTCATTTTTTATTTCAAATCCACGCGATTTCTCTGTTCCCCTTTTCGGAACGCATCAATATTCATACAAATTTCGTTCAAGCATCTCTTTCGTGCCTCGAACGACGCCCAGGCCATATGGGGAGTCAGGCAGACGTTTGGCGCATCCTTGATCGCAAAGAACGGATGCTCGATCGGGAAAGGCTCGGTGCTGAACACGTCACAGCCCATGCCGCTGATCTTGCCGTCCTTGACCGCATCCGCGACCGCTGCCTCATCCCAGACCGCACCGCGCGCGACGTTGATCACGATCGGCTTTTTATCCATCATAGCAATTTGCTCCGCTCCGATCATGCCGCGACTCTCGGCGTTAAGCGGCGTGTGCAGCGAAATGATATCCGACTCACGCAGCAGCGTTGCCAGATCGATGCACTCCTCGCTGTCGGGATTGCGCTTATACGCCAGCACCTTACAGCCAAAGGCGCGCGCGATCTCGCCCACCTTTTTGCCGATGTTGCCGTATCCCACGATGCCCCAGGTCTTGCCGCAAAGCTCGTGATACACGGGAACGAGCAGATTGGGGCTCGACTGGCGCGAATACCAACCGCTTGCGGTTGCAGCCGTATAGGTAGACAGGTGCGAGCAAAGGCTGAGTGCCATTGCCACGGTCAACTGCGCCACGCTCTCGGTGGAGTATCCTACCACATTGCAAACGGCAATTCCCTTCTCGCGGCAATAGCTTACGTCAATGTTGTCGTATCCCGTGGCAAAAATGCAGATCAGCTTGAGCATATCGGCATGCGCCAACACCTCGGCACTCAATTTGACCTTGTTGATCACGGCGACCTCGCAGCCTGCAAGTCTTTCCTTGACCTGTGCGGGCGTGCTCGTATCGTAAACGGTCAGCGTACCAAAGGCTGACAGGGGTGAGTAATCCAGATCCTCTCCAATGCTGGCTTTATCAAAAACCGTAATATTCATAATAATCTCCTCGGAAAAATTCTATCATTAGTATAGCAAAGACAAGCGCATTTGTCAAGATTGTGTTAATTTATCGAAAAATTCATAGCTTTTCACCAAAGTTGGCATGCATATTCATAAACATGTCACATTTATACATTATAATTATGATGAATTTTTATTGCTAAAAGAGGAAATCGAATGCTTCAACTCAAAAACATTGTAAAAACCTATACTGTTGGAGATACGGACGTCCATGCCCTGAACGGGATCTCGCTGAGCTTTCGAAACAGCGAATTCGTTTCGATCTTAGGCCCCTCGGGCTGTGGTAAGACCACGACATTGAATATCATCGGCGGCCTTGACCGCTACACCTCGGGTGATTTGCTGATCAACGGCAAATCCACCACCATGTACAAGGATCACGATTGGGATACCTATCGTAACCACTCGATCGGCTTTGTGTTCCAAAGCTATAACCTGATCCCCCACCAGAGCGTGCTTTCCAACGTTGAGCTTGCGCTGACCGTTTCGGGTGTACCTAAGGCGGAGCGCCGCCGCAGAGCGCGCGAGGCCTTAGAAAAGGTGGGACTTGGCGATCAGCTCTCCAAGCGTCCCTCTCAGATGTCGGGCGGCCAGATGCAGCGTGTGTCTATTGCGCGTGCATTGGTCAACGACCCCGATATTCTGCTAGCCGACGAGCCCACGGGTGCGCTTGATACCGTTACCAGCGTGCAGATCATGGAACTGCTCAAGGAGATCTCCAAGGATAAGCTGGTCATCATGGTCACGCATAACCCTGAGCTGGCCGAGACGTACTCTACCAGAATCGTGCAGTTGCGCGACGGTAATCTGATCGCGGACTCCGATCCCTATGAGCCTGACGAAACCGAGGTGGAGGCAGCACGCACAGCTCCCCCCAGAGTGACCAAGGGCAAGGCAAGAATGTCCACCAAGACGGCCTTCTCGCTCTCGCTCAACAACCTCATGACAAAGAAAGCGCGTACCTTCTTAACCTCCTTTGCGGGCAGTATCGGTATTATCGGTATTGCGCTCATCCTTTCCCTTTCCACAGGTATCAATAACTTTATTGACCACGTCCAAGAGGATACGCTTTCCACCTATCCCATCACCATTTACAAAACCGAGCAGGACTACACCGCACTCATGGGCGCGATGCAGCAAACGCAGGAAAACGTAGATGGACGCGAGCCGGATGATCACACCATTTATATCGACGATTCTCTTGATCAGCTGGTTTCCGCTTCGACCTCGACGGTGGAAAACAACCTGCCTGCCTTCAAGGAATTTTTGGATGACAACGCAGCCCTTTTGGAGGATTACGTACTAGACATCCGCTACACCTACAACTACACCCTGCGCGTATACTCCGAGGACGGAAAAACACAGGTCAACCCCACCACCATTTTCCAGAACATGGGCCCCGCTTTTTCGGGCGTTTCGGATATGATGGGTGCGCTTGGCAGCATGGGCGGCAGCTTTAATACCTTTGAGCAAATGATCGATAACGAGGATCTGATCCACTCACAGTACGAGTTGGTTGGCAAGGACAGCGAATGGGCAGACGATCCCACCGAGATTATGCTGGTGCTGGATAAGAACAACGCTATCAGCAATATGACGCTGTATATGCTGGGCATCAAGGATCAGGGCGAGATCGCCGACATGCTGATCAAGCTCTTTACCGATCCCGATTATAAGATCCCCGAAACCAAGCCCTATGACGTGGACGACTTTATCGGCATGACCTTCCTGGTCGTTCCCGACAGCGCATATTTCTATGAATCCGAGGACACCTTCACGGTGGACGGAAAGGAATACCACATCTGGAAGGACGTGCGCAAGGATCCCGACTTTGACGCTGAAAAGTTTGTCAAGAAGCACGGTGTTGAGATCACCGTTTCGGGCGTGATCCGTCCCTCCAGCAACGCAATGGCTGCTTCCATCTCCTCCCCTATCGCTTACAACACCTCCCTGCAGGAATATATGCAGGAGATCGTGCGTGAGAGCGACGTGGTCAAGGCGCAGGAGGATCTGCCCGATTACGACATTACCACAGGACTTGAATTTGACCACGGCCAGTATCTCAGCCTCTCCGCAGGCGAGAAAGCAGATCTGTTCGACGATTTCATTCTCAACAATGAAGAGGTCATGATCCAGATCATGGTGGACTATATCAAGGCTGCGGAAAAGAATGAGGAGCAGGATTCCACCATTGCCGATATGACCAAGGACGACAAGGTCAATATGGTTATGGAAAAATTCGACACCCTGGCAGATACGCATCCCAACGTTTACAAATCCATTATGCTGGGCATGATGAAGCAGAACATGGGCGACGCCTACGACAGCTATGCAGGTTACTTTGAATCCATGAGCGCAGAGCAGCTCAAGTCGCTTATGGAGCAAGCAGGCTCGTCCGAAGCAGAAGGTGAAAAGGCGCTGCGCGGATATCTGCAGAACCTTTCCGACACAGAGCTGAACGACATGGTCAACGAGATCCTGGGCAACGGCAGCACAGACGACACGGATATCCGCGATCTGTATACCGACGAGCAGCTGGTACAGGCATTTATGCTCACTTATATCCGATACAACGATCAGCAAAAGGCCATCCTTTATGATGAATACATGCCCGATATGCTCTCCAAGAACAGCAAGAGCGCTGTGATGAGTATGTTTGGCTGGTATTTGGACGAAGAGCCTGCGTCCATCAGCATTTATTCCAAGGATTTTGCATCCAAGGACTTTATTGCAGCGTTGATCGACCAGTATAACGAGGATTGCGAAGCAGAGGGCAACGAGGAAGACGCCATTCACTACACCGACCTGATCGGTCTTATGATGTCCTCTATCACCATCATCATTGACGTCATTTCCTACGTGCTGATCGCATTCGTATCCATTTCGCTTGTCGTTTCCTCCATCATGATCGGTATTATCACCTATATCTCAGTGCTGGAGCGTACCAAGGAGATTGGTATTTTGCGCTCGATCGGTGCATCCAAAGGCGATATTTCCAAGGTGTTCAACGCAGAAACCGCACTTGTGGGATTTGCTGCAGGCATGATCGGTATTATCATTACCATTTTGCTCAACTTCCCGATCAGCTGGATCGTGCAAGGACTCTCGGGCATGTCCGGCATCCGTGCCGTGTTGCCTTGGTGGGGCGGACTCGGACTTGTGGCCATCAGCATGATACTGACGCTGATCGCAGGCTTGTTCCCTGCAGTTCTGGCCTCCAAGAAGGATCCTGTGGAAGCCTTGAGAACCGAATAATCCAAATAACAAAGAAAATTTTCCCATTCAAGGCAGGATTTGTCAAAAATCCTGCCTTGTTTCTATGGACTGGCATTCGTGCCTTAACTTGTGTGTTGACCGAGTGCTCCGCGTATGTTAGAATGTGCTCGTGGCCAACAAAGCCGCAATTCACATAAGGAGGATTTTTTCATGAAATCCAAAAAAGTTCTCAAAATTTTACTTCCCATTCTGGGCGCTCTGGTGCTTGTCGCGGTCATCGTAGCATGCGCTGCAGGCGGCAAGGGCGAGCAAAATACGACTGACAACGATACCACCGCGGCTGACACCACGGTTGCAGATACCACGGCACCGACCGATTCGACAACCGAGGATACCACGGCTGCGGACGCAACTACCAATGAGGTCACCACAAGCGGTGACACCACAAGCGGTGACACCACAAACGGTGATACCACCGAGGGTACGACCGTAGGAACGACATCCGGCACGACCGAGGAGCAGACCACAAAACCGCCCGCCGAGGACAGCGAAAGCCAGGATTCCTCTGCCGAAGACAACAACAGTCCCGACAGCCCTTCCGACAGCGATTCGACTGCTGCGCCCGAGCAAGACAATAACGACCAGTCCTCCGATGCAGGTGGTAGCAGCGAGAATGCAGACGGTGAAGGCTCAAGTGCTACGGAATAAGACGCAAAATCAAAGAAAGACAAGACCGGCAGGCTCGTCGGTCTTGTTTTTGTCGAAAAAAAAGAAAAATAAATATGAAAAAGGGCTTGCATTTTCAAAAGATATGTGATATAATATCAAAGTCGCTGGTGTGGCTCAGTCGGTAGAGCAG
>JAZQYT010000097.1:0-15253 GCA_045633665.1 Eubacteriales bacterium
GCAGCATTGTTTTCGAGGAAAACTTGCCTTCGAAGATAGCAAGCCACTCCCCTACCGATTATACCTTAATGTCTATCCGCCAATCCAAGACTTTGCTTTTGTCCTTTGTTTTCTCGGACAGTCGAGGACGCCTGTCCCTACCGATTATACCTTAATGTCTATCCGCCAATCCAAGACTTTGCTTTTGTCCTTTGTTTTCTTGGACAGTCGAGGACGTCTGTCCCTACAAACTCTCTTTTTTTATTTTCTTCTTAATTCTTTATTCTTTTTCTTCTCATCGGTTAACCTCTTTTGAACCCCGCCACTATGGCGGGGTTTTCGTCTTACAAAAAATGACACCCGATCACTCGGGTGTCAAAAAGTGTCAGATGGTGCCTGTGACGACCAGCGTGGTCTGTCCGGGCGTGACCTCGACCGTGCCGTCGGGACGGCGCGTAAAGGTAGCTGCAGGCACCGTGATTACGCTTGTCACCGTGGCAAACTCGCCCGTGGCCTCGTTGTAAGTGTAGCCCGTCCCCTCACTCAGTACCTCACCGTCCAGCGTCACCGAGGTGATGTCCAGAATGGGATCAAAGGTATCGGTCACCTGCACGTTATCGGTCGCCACGGCAGCCGTATTACCAAAGTTCTGAATGACAAAGGTGTAGGTGATTGTCCCGTTCTCTGCCACAGAGGTGGGAGAGAGAGCCTTGGTAATGCTCAGCAAGGGCTGATTAGCCGTGGTTACGGTGGCAGAGGCTGCAAGAGGCTCAGGCACACCGTTGCCGGTCACGGTGGCGGTGTTCGTGATCTGTCCATCCACGTCCAAGGGCGCGGCATCGGTGACCTCGGCCTCGTAGATCAGCACCGCGTTACCGCCCGCAGGAATGGTAATTCCGCCAAAGGTCAGCGGCTGCGTCTGCTCGGGTACGGGCTCGGGCTGCAGCACACCGTCCACATACAGCAGCACGCTGCCCGGCACGAATGCCAGCGGATACAGCGGAGTGCCGCCAAAGTCAACTGCGCCCAGATCGTCGTTGAGAGTGATCCCGGTCAGGGGCGTCGTCCCCGAATTGACAAGGGCTACGGCATACGTGACCGTATCCCCTGCCGTATAGGTGTCGGAAAGTGCGGTCTTGGTGACCGCAAGCGTTTCAAGAAAGGTACCGACCACGGTGTTGGAATCCACCGTTCGGCCGTTATAGGAAAGCGTTGCTCTATTGGTAAAGGTTGCCATAAAATTTCTCCTTATTTGTCTTGGGCAAAGCTGCCCACGGGCAGGTCCGCCCTATCGACAGTATATGAGAAAATGCGACGAGTGTTGCACAAGCAACAGCCTGCAGATCAGGCCTTTTCTTTTTTGCCAAACAACGGTTCGTCATTTGCGCACAGCCAGGCACCGATCACCATCAGCGCAAGGGCAACAAAATACGTATAGGGCGGCCACTGACGAAAGATCAGCAGCGACAAAAGCGTACCGATAAACGGAGCGACTGCATAATACGCGCTGGTTCTGGCCGCACCCAGCAGTCTTTGTGCATACACGTAGAAAAAGATACTCAACCCATATGCTATAAAGCCCACGCAAAGCACCGCGAAAATGCTCCACAGCACCGTGATCCTTTCACCCGTGCAAAATCCGATGATCACAGAGCCAAGTCCCGAAAAGATTCCCTTGAGCAACACGATCTGCATGGGGTCCTTGGACGAGATCTTGCGTGTGCAGTTATTCTCAAATCCCCAGCAAACACAGGCAAGCAGGATAAACAAAGAGCCAAACGAGAATTGCAGGCCGGACAGATCCTCAAACGACAGCAACGCACAAGACAGCGTCACGCAAAGAATACCGCCCCACAAGCGCGGACTGATCCTCTCCTTGAACACCATCAGCGCAATGATCGAGGTTGCCACGATCTCAAAATTATTAAGCAAGGAGGCGTTTGCGGCAGTCGTGGAACGCAGGCCGATCAAAAGACAGATGGGCGCGGCAATATCCAAAAGGATCATGGCCAACGTGTACGGCAATTCCTTTTTGGTAAGCCTTGCTTCCGCGCCTTTGGTTTTGCGCGCCATGCGGAACAGCGCGATCACGCCCATGCCAAGCCCTGCACCAAGGTACAGAAAGCCCGCCATCAGCGTAGGCGGCATAAAATCAAGCAGCAGCTTGGATAAAGGAGAATTCAAGGCATATAGGGCAGCCGCCAGAATGGCCAAAAATATGCCTGTACTGATCGATTTTTTCATGAGAAGAGTTCTTTCTGTTTGATAGCACTCATGCCTCGCGGCTTGTGACGACGGTCGTTTTTGTTGCCATATCGCCAAGCGTCTGATTGGTCGCGAGCAGCATAAATGCTTCGATCGGATAGAGCAAGAAAAAAAGATTGCGAAGCATCAATTTGGACGCGGACGGTGCGGTATTGGTTTGAACGTCTATGATGTGCAGCCCCAGGATGCGCTTTGCTACGCTGCGTCCCTTGAAAATCACGTCGCGGAGAACAAAGATCGTAGGGTAAGACAAGAAAAACAGTACGAACAATACCACACCCACGGCACGCAAGCCATGCGTTTGGGTATATTCCCAAAAGAGCCACGCATACGTGACGCCGGGAATGCCCGAAAGGATCCAGTCAATGATCCAGGCAACGATTCTTTTCAGTTTCAGCATGACAGCCTCCGAATTTTATGTGTTGTTTATGCGTATTCATTGTAACATATATCGTGATGCAAGTCAAGAGGAACGGAAGAAAGGTATAACTTACCCTATTGTGTAAAAAAGGAAGACGCAATGGGTAATCCGTAGGGGATGGGTTTCCTCCCGCGGATTTAGAATTGTTTACAGGCAGGAGGCGAAACGCCTCCCCTACAGAAATTACCGAGCGATAAAAATCTGCCGGTGCTGCAGCCAATAGAAAGAGGGAGCACACGCGTGTGCTCCCTCTTTCTATTGTGGTTGGCGACCGAAATAGATGACAGCCTATGTATTATAAACTTTTGATTTTATTTCTTATTTTTCCTTTGTTTGCCACACAAAGCTTTTCCAAAACATCAATTAACTCTTGACAATGTTGAGGCTGACTGCCAACCGTATCAGTAGAAAACGAATCGTATTTAAATATCGTTAGTTGGTGTAACTTGTTGGCTTTTATTTTTAAGCGAATTATTTTTTTACTAAATATACTTCTGCGAATATATAGCTTTTCGATGTTGGAAGATATATTATTTGTATCGCCAACAGCATTGTAATAAACACTATCTTTATCACAATAAATACAGCAAGTGTGAGAGTATTTTTTTAGGAGACCTCCTGTAATCACGGTACCATATACTTGAAATCTTATGTGTGGATTTTTTCTTTTTTCCGCAATATAAGAAGCATCGATATATTCCCTTAATGCTTTACTCATTTAATTCCACCGCCTTTCATTATCATTCTCGCCTGCTGTCAAGCCACCTGTAATAATCCTCTAACAGCTTTTTGTTTTTATCAAAATCAAGCATTTCTATCTTTTTCTCATTGATCTCATACGCCTTTTGAATAATCTCGTAAACGTATTGCTCGCCCTCGTTTTTCGGGGGATTTTCGAGGAATGACAGCTTGCATCGCAACAGAGTTAATTTTACTTGATAGTATGGTTTTAAATTTGGCATTTTCGTTCTCCTTTCGGGTGGTAAACACATTATACCGAAAGAGAGCGCAAATGCAAGAAAAGTTTTTGAAAATTATTTGTTAGCATTTTGCTTTGCGGTTTGAATAGACCGAACAAGCAAAAATCTTATAGTTGAACAGTTTTTATCAAGCGATTTATGCCTTTTTTCATCTATATACTCGCTTCTCAAAAGCATTTCAAGCCACTTGCTCGTTTCATTTGTTTCTTTGAGTGCGATTTCAAGCTTTGCAATAAAATCGGCGCGGCTATGGGCATATTTGCTTTCGGCGATATTAGCGCAAATACTTGTTGCGCTTCTGCCGATTTGATTTGAGATAACGGTTTCGTGCTTTGCACGAAGTTCTTTTGTTAATTGCAGAACATCAACGGATAACTCCATTGAAAGATCACCAAGCTTATCTTCTCTCACGATATCACCGCCTTTCCGCCTTTATTATATCACACTTTCGGTCAAAAATCAACTATATTTCAGCGCACAAGACTATCGGTCTAATTCCGTTTGCGCAAAGCGCAACATCGTTGATGCGAAGCATCACATCATTTGCAACTTGTTGCAACATCATTTGAGGCAACGCCTCAACCTCGTTCATTTGTGCCGCACGCGGCAATGATGTTGAGCTAACGCTCAAATGATGTTGCGTGCAAGCACGCAAACGATGTTGTGCCTGTCGGCACAAATGAAAAAATCCTAAGAACAAAGTTCTTAGGATTTTTTGGCTGCGGCACTAGGATTCGAACCTAGGGAATGACGGAGTCAGAGTCCGTTGCCTTACCGCTTGGCGATGCCGCAATATTTTCAACATCGGTTATTATAACAGAAAGGTTGGCATTTGTCAATACCAAAATGAAAATTTCTCCAAAAAGTTTTGATCTTTTTTTCGTCGTTTTTCAGTATGCCGCAAAATGCTCGTCTTTATACGGCAGATTGGACGTTTTTGCAGGAATTTGACGAGGGATTTTTGTGTCCAGGGGGTTGCAAAACTCCTTGGAATGTGATATAATGACACGGTACGCACCGGTAGCTCAGCTGGATAGAGCACAAGCCTCCGACGCTTGGTGCCGCAGGTTCGAATCCTGTTCGGTGCGCCATAAAAACAGAGGGAGATCCTGTCAGGATCTCCCTCTGTTTTTATCTCGCCCCTCACCGATTCAGAACCTCGTCGATCCCTTGCATAAGTGCAAGGGATCGGCATGGCTTGCGCAGGTTGCGTAAACAGACAAGACTACTCTTGGCGCAAGCATAGGTTCTAAATCCTGTTCGGTGCCAACATCACCTCTTCAAGTCCTCGTCGATCCCTTGCATAAGTACAAGGGATCGGCATGGCTTGCGCAGGTTGCGCAAACAGACAGGACTACCTTTAGCGCAAGCATAGGTTCCGAATCCTGTTCGGTGCCTATTTAAATACCTTACTCCACTTCCCTGCCCTTGGCAAACACCTTTTTGATCTCAATATCTCTGTCAAATACAACCAGATCGGCATCCATGCCGGGGGAAATGCTCCCCTTTTGCGCAAGGCCCATGATGCGCGCGGGGGTAGCTGTGATCATGCGCACCGCCTCGGCAAGCGGAATGCCCGCCTCCTTGACTGCGACGCGCACAAGCCTGTCAGCCGTGGCAATACTGCCTGCAAATGCGCTGCGATCCATCAGCTTACAAACACCGTCCTCAATGATAAACTCGGTGCTTTGCATAAATCCGTGCGTCAGATCGGTGCCTGCAAGGGCTAAGCTGTCCGTGATCAGCGCGATATGCTCCGCGCCCTTGATCTTATAGATCAGTCTGATCAGCTCGGGCGGCAGATGCTTGCCGTCGCAAATGATCTCCACGTCCATATCATCTTCCAAAAACGCGGTTTCGATCACGCCAAGCCTGCGGAAGCCGTGGTCGCGCGTGACAGT
The DNA here is from genome assembly GCA_045633665.1 of Eubacteriales bacterium. GTDB lineage: Bacteria > Bacillota > Clostridia > Oscillospirales > CAG-272 > SVQP01. Next base: position 5,547 of record JAZQYT010000097.1, read on the forward strand.
GGACGTACAGGAATACAGATGCGTGATCAGCCTGCAGCCCTCTTGCATTGCCGGCTTCAATTCATCATAAATCGCATCGGTATGCCCGGCTGCCGCCAGCACACCATATTGGGCCAGCGCCTTGGCAAATCTCTGCCCCTCGTCGTTCTCGGGCGCGTAGCTCCAGCGAGCGATCACGTCACCGTATTCTTCCAGCAGCGGCAAATACGCCTGCGCATCGGGGGCTGTGATAAAGTCCGCACACTGCGCACCCGATTGCTTGCGCGAAAGGTACGGCCCCTCCAGATGCGCACCGAGAATGGTTCCCTTTACACGGTCGTCGGCCATGGCCGCCTTGATATTCTGCACAGAGCGCGCCATATCCGCAAGCGGTGCAGCGGAAACCGTGGGGCAAATCGAGGTCGTGCCGTGCGCAAGATGGAAATTGCACCCTGCCACGATCTGCTCCGTGCTGCCCTCAAAGGGATTGCCCCCTCCTCCGTGCGTGTGCATATCGATAAAGCCCGCGCTGACGTAGCATCCCGTGGCATCGTATTCGTATTCTGCCGGCCTTTGCTCTGCGCAAACGTCCGCGATCCTTTCACCGTCCACGTACACGTAGCCGTCAAATAACCCGTCCGGCAAAATGATCCTGTCGCTCTTGATCCTGATCATACCTGCTCCTTATAGCAAAGCGCTGCTGTCCCCATCCAGATACAAAACCGCACTTGCATGGCGGCGCAGCGCGGTAGCGGGACAATGCTCCCCGATCTCACCCTGCAGCGTCGCACGCACGGCCTCTGCCTTGGTGGCGGCAGGCACGATGCAAAACAGGTGCTTGCCTGCAAGCAGCGCGGGGACGGTCAAGGTAATGGCAGTATTTGGCACGTCGTCAAGCGTGGCAAAGCAGCCGTCATGCACCTGCTGGTTGCGGCAGATCTCGTCCAACGCGACCGGCTTGACGGTACGAGGATCGGCAAAATCGGCCACGGGCGGATCATTGAATGCAATATGTCCGTTCTCGCCAATGCCCATGACGACCACGTCAACCGGGTATTGGCGCAAAATTTCGGCATAGCGCGCACATTCTGCCTCGGCATCGGGCGCAGCGGCGTCGATATAATGCACGCTTGCCATATCCACAAGCCCAAAAATATGCTCGCGCAAAAAGTTACCGAAGGCCTGGGGCGCACCTGCGGCAAGGCCGATATATTCGTCCATGTGGAAGGCTCTGACGCGTCCCCACGGAATCTCCTTATCCGCTGCAAGCGCGGCCAGCACCTCGTTTTGCGAGGGGGCTGCGGCGAAGATCACGTTTACGTACTCCTTGCTTTGCAAAAGCATGCAAAGGCAGGCCTTGATATCCGCAGCGGCTGCCTTTCCCATTTGCGCTCTGGTATCATAAATCTGTACGTTCAAAAGATCGGTTTTAAAGTTCTTCACGCTATCAACTCCTTGAATTTGGTCACCGCATCCTCGAAAGCCGTTTTGGCATCGGGATACTGATACGGATTTTCAAACGCGCGCCCCACAAGCGCATGCAGACCGCCAAAGGTCTGCAGATGCGGCTCAAGAGAAACGTAAAAGTCCGCATTTGCATACGCGCTGTGCGCGGCAAGAATTTCTGCAATCTTGGCCTCGCCCTTACCCGGCGGCACGACCGCTCCCGCAGCAAGCGCATCCTTGATGTGAAAATACACCACGTGCTTTTGCAGCGTCATATAAGCAGCATAAGGCTCTGCGCCCTCAAGCACGAAATTGCCCATGTCAAACACGCAGGAAAGGCGGCCGCCGAAATGCTCCGCAAGCTCCAGGCAGCGCGCGGGGGTATCTCCATAAATGCGCGCCTCATTCTCGTGGCAAAGCACCACGCCGTATTCATCCGCCATGTCCAAAAGCGTTTTCAGCGCATCAAGCACCTGCTCGCGGCAATCGGTGATCTCCTTGCCCGCAGGCGCGTAAAAGCTGAACGTGCGCACGTACCGTGCGCCCAGCAGCTTTGCCGTAGCGAACACGCGTCTTGCCATAGCAAAATGCGCGTCAAGATCACTGTCAAGCGTCACCTTGCCGATCGGCGAGCCGATGGCGGACGCGCGGATACCGTAGCGCTCCAAGGTCTGCTTGACCTTTAAGATCTCCTCATCCGTCAGCGTGGAAATATTTTTCCCGTCCACACCGCGGATCTCTATAAAGTCAATGCCAAAGTGGGAGAGTGCCTGCAGCTGCTCGTCAAACGACGCTGCGTATTCGTCCGCAAAGGCGGACAGGATATATGTACTCATACGCGCTCCTTACAGCTCTATGCGGCCAACGCACTCTTCCCTGCCGCTTTGCAGAGAGCGATCGATGGCATTCATGATAAACACGGGCGAGAAGAATTCCGCATAGTCAAGCGGCGCAGGCCCGCCCGAAAGCAGGCCGTAATACTCGGCAAACTCACGTGCAAACCACGCATCGGTGGTGGGAATATTGTAGCACTCCGCGCCCGATTCGGACATGCGGCAGGCTGCATAGGTATAGTTGTTATCACAGAACATACCCACGCAATCGTACCGATCATATCTGAACAGCACGTGCAGGCAATCTCCGTTCCGCGTTGCGAAAACGCTCTTGGGAAATCTGCCGAAGATCTCGCACACCATCTCTACCAAGTGCTGCGCGTAGAAATAAAAGTCGCCATATGCATTCTTACTCTGATAGGGCGCACGGACAAAGCCGCCCATGGTTCTGCCGCCGATCTGCTCGATGGCTGATGCACGCAGCTTGGCCACGTATTCGTCCTGTGCCAGCGAAGAGCCGCCAGATACGCGCACGTTGTTTTTTGCAAGCTCTGCCGCAAAATCGCGTGCATCCTGCTCGCTGACTGTGATCGGCTTATCTACAAACATAGGAATGCCGCTTTCGATATACGGCTTTGCGTATTTATAATGGTTATCGCCGTGACGCGCGGTGATGATCAGACCGTCGATCTGCCCTGCCGCGTCCGCATAGTGCGCAAGAACAGGCACGTCAAATGCTTCGTGCAGCTTTTGCGCGGCCTCAGCATCATCGCTGTAAACGCCCAACACCTGCACGTCGGCATAAGCCGCATTCTCGCGAATCTCGCGCAAAAACGCGTTGGCATGGGAGTTTTCACATCCCAAAATGGCAATTTCCTTCATTTTTCCACCTCAGAATTTCAGCGGCAGCGGATTCTGCGCATGCACCGTTTCAATGACCGAGATCACGGCAGCCGCCATTTCGGGCGTGACAGTCATATCCTTGCCCTCGGTGATCTTGTCGTAGATCTGCTTATACATCTTGGCAGTGCCCACGTCAAAGGCGGTACCGTTGAATTGCGCGGATTCATTATGGCGGATCAGTTGCTCCCAGCAGTAGATGGGGTTGCCCGCCTCGTCGCGCAAAGAGCCCTCGACCACGGGACGCTCGGGGTTTTCACCCTCGTTGATATACACCAGCTCGTAAGACGCGGGGGTAGCCTTGAGCGTACCCAGCGTGCCCTGGATCTTGACGTTGTAATTTGCAAACGCATCGATCGAGGAGATCTCAATATCCATCAGCGGCTTACCCGGAGCAGAGATCAGAATTTTGGCATAATCGTCCGCGTCGCCGCTGGTCAGCGCGGTATCCAGCTTGCTGTACACCACCTGCGCGTGGGGATCAAAGTCCACAAAGCCCAGCGCCATGCCGATGGGATGCGGGCCTGTATTATAGGTGCTGCCCGCACACTTTTTCTGCAAGGTCTGCCAGTCCCAACGGCGCGCAAATCCGTTATAGCGGATGCTGACCTGCTTGACCTGCCCCAGCTTGCCCGACTTGATCATATCGTAGCAGAATTCATAAAAGGGCGCAAAGAAGGTCTGCTGGAACACCGCCAGCAAGGCGCCCTGTTTTCTTGCGATCTGCATAAGCTCATCGCATTCGTAGCGCGAGCGCGCAAAAGGCTTTTCCACCAGCACGTTTTTGCCGTGCAGCAAAAGATCCTTGGTGATCGGGTAGTGCATCTCGGAATAAGACGCGTTGACAACCAGATCTACGTCGTCATGCGCAAAAAGCTCACGGTAATCGGCAAGCGTGATGCAACCGGGGTAGTTCTTTTCGGCTACCTCGCGGCGATGCTCGTCCATATCCACCACGTATTTGACGGTGTAGTACAAATTGTCCGCGCTGCGCATGTAGGTGCCGTGAATATCCTGACCGCTGCGGCCTTGTCCGATGATGGCAACGTTCAATTTTTTCATGTTCCTGCTCCTTTCGGGAATTTCTGTTTCATTGAATTAAGTGTACCATTTTTATACACGTTTGTCAAGTCCGCTCATTTGCAAGCGCACGTTTTTTGGTCTTTACATTCGGGCAAAAGTATGGTATAATCAAGATAATCAAAACACGGAGGCCGACTATGCAATCTCATTTTGACGACCGCAAATATATCAATCGCGACACCATTTCCATGTATGCCAACACAAACGAGGAATTTCTGACGCTGCCCTTGCGCGGCGTGGTGATGGAGCTTCCCGGGCTTGGTGGCGGCTCATGCCTTGGCGGCTGGCCAGAGCCCTGCAGCTATAACGCGGAGCATGCCAAGGACTTTGGAAAAAACGGTATCCTGCTTGCATACCTCTTTCCCGGTCCCTGGAGCTGGGGCAACAAGGGCGCTGTGCGTATGGGGGACGCGGTGTTGGACGCAATCTGCGACAAATACGGTGTGGACGATTTGCGCCTTGGCGTTTGCGGCGGCAGCATGGGCGGTCACGGGGCGCTGCTCTTTGCGGCAGACTCGCGCCATACCCCTTGCGTGGTGGCCGCGGCCTGCCCCGGTGTGGATGCGACCGTGCAGCTTGACTGCCGCGCAGACATCACGCGCACCTATATCAGCGCGGTGAGCGGCTATGACATGGAACTTGAAGATGCGCTGCGCGCCATCTCCCCCATATACCGCATAGCGGACATGCCGCACGCCAAGTACTATATTTGCAGCGACGGTGACGACGTGCTGTTCCCCGAGCAATTCTGCAACGATTACGTACAAAAGCTGCGTGACGCAGGACACGACGTGACCTACGACCGCCAGCCCGGGCTTGGCCACGGTGACTTTTTGCCCGAGGTGCGCCAAAGACTGCACGATGCGCTCAAATCGGCCATTCTTTCCGAGGAAAGGTAATGCCATGAAACGCACAAAGCTGATTGTGATCGGCACGGCTGCCGTTCTGCTTGCAATCGGGGCGCTGCTGTTTCTTTGGCTTGCTCCGACCTATCTTGGCAACTACCTGATATGCATCGTTGGCGGCATCATGTGTCTTTTGGCAACCGTGAACACGATTGACACCTACCGCTGCAAGATCCAAGTCAGTGCCATACTTATTAGCTATAACTTTGAACAATTCAAGGCGCATACCTCAAGCTCGCCCGTTCTTACCTATCATTTTCAAGGCAAGACGTACACCACCGCGTGTGCCGAGATCTTCTCCCAAAGATACGTGCTGAAGCATTACGAGCAAGGCAAAGCATACACCGCCTATCTTTGCGAGAAGAATCCGTCCTTTATCAAGCTCAAACGCCGTATACGTCCGTTTGATCTTGGTCTTTTCTTGCTTGGATTGGCGATTATGACGCTTTCGATCGTAACATTTTTCACAGCTTAGCAAATTTTTCACCACTTGATTTGTCATATATATGAAGAGGTGAACTTATGGAATTTTTTCAAGGCGTGCCGATCTTGTGCTGGCAGACGGCACATCGCTTACCGGTACAGCTGGCTTTACGAGGGAGGATACGTACGGGACAGTCGTTTACGCCAAGCGAAGCAAGATCGCTTTGGGTGGGCAAAAGGCCGAGAGCGCACCCGAAAACTGATAGGGGAGATGTGGCATGTCAAAACATAAAATGATACAACCCGAAGATCAAAAACAAAAACGAGATAAAAGAACAGACCGCATCTATACCGTTGTGTTCAGCATTTACACTGGGGTTTTGATTGCAGGTCTTATCATCGGTGGTTGCTACCAGCACAATGACTACATAGTCGGTATGACATTGATCGCCTTGGGAGTACTCACCATCCCTGTTGCGATCTTTTGCGTATGCATGAATGCGAAGGGACTGTATTCACCGCTCCGATTTCCCGACCTTCCCAAAAACAAACGAAGAATTCAATTTGAGAGCAACGTAGAAACTGCAGTCATTATTTTCGCGGCAGTCATTTTTCTCGTTCTCGGTATCATAAAACTGATCACTCTATAATCGAAGGACAGGCTTTTTATGAATCATATTTACACCAAATCCGAGCTTTTCTCACAGCTGGACGCGTTGCGCATGCCTCGTGACCGCGTGGTACTCATGCACTCGTCTCTGCGCCTTATCGGGCAGATTGAGGGCGGTGCGACCGCACTTTTGGATACTCTGATCGACTATTTCACTGCTGAAGGCGGTCTTTTCTGCGTGCCTGCGCACACCTGGGCCAACCTTTGGGCAACCGACAAGGAATATACCTTGGACGTGCGCGATCCGCGCACCTGCCTTGGCGCGTTCTCCGACCTTGCCGTTGCCGACGGGCGCGGCATCCGCACCGAAAATCCCACGCATTCCATGGTGGTGTTCGGGCAGCGCGACAAGGCCGAGGCGTTTGCCAAGAACGAGATCGACATCCCATCCGGCACAGCCCCCGAAAGCTGCTATGGCAAGATCTGCGAGATGGGCGGATTTGTGCTGCTTGTGGGCGTTTCGCACGCGCGCAACACCTATTTGCACGCGGTGGACGAGATGATGAAATTGCCTAACCGCATCACGGATACTCCCACCGAGGTCAAGATCAGACGCGCATCGGGCGAGGTACTCACGCGGCGCATCAACACCCATCATTCGTCGCTGACACCCGATATTTCCGCGCGTTTTCCCAAATATGAAACCGCATTCCGCTACCACGGTGCCATCACGGACGGCCGCCTTGGCGACGCGCCCGTGCAGGCCTGCGACGCGCGCATCATGAAAGAGGTCATGGAGCTGATCCAATCCCGTGCCGACCGCGATCCGCTATCCGACGAGGCCGCATTGCCCCCCGTTTGGTATGTGAAAAAATAATTTGGAATTTTGCGAATTTTTTGTAATTTGATTTGTTAAATGTATAGGGATGAGTATACCCCGACGGCGTCTGTCGGGGTATGCGTTTATATTTCATTTTTCTTTCGCACGTCGCGCAAAATATCATTATGCTGCTTGCAAAACAGCTCGGGCGCATCGGTCAGGCTGAAATATTTTAGTTCTTTGGTTTCCTGTTGATCACAAAACAGTTCTCCGCCCGTGGCTGTCAACTCATACGCAATCAGAATGCTTTGGAATTGATCTCCATTGGAGCAAACCACGTCAAAATCCGTGTAAATACCGATCAGATCGCCTACCAGAACGTCAAGCCCGGTTTCTTCCTTGACCTCGCGTACAGCCGCCATTTGCGGTGTTTCACCCAATTCCACTGTGCCTCCCGGGAATCCCCATTGATCACAGTCACCGCGTCGCTGAAGCAGAACCTCTCCGCGATCGTTGAAAATGCAGCCACCCACGTGTACAAGCATGATTTTTTCGTGGCCCACGCGGCTTCTGATCCACTTTATATAATCGGGGGGCTTCATCATTTGCTCCTTTCTCAAAAATTCTCAACGTAAAAGCAATCGTATTGCCACCTGATGGGATTTTCATAAATGTATTTGGCAATTTGCTCGTAATCACGCCTGTCGCGGATGACGTGGTCGTGAAAAGATTTTTGCCAAATCGGTATTCCGATTGTTTTCGAAACGTACCTTTTCATTTGCCCCACAGCAGTTAAAACTGACCCCTTGTTCGTAGGGGAGGATACCATCCTCCCGCACGTATCAGGAATGAGAAGGATCATATGAACATGATTCGGCATAATCACATAATCCCATAATTCAATGTTGGGATAATGAATAGGAATTGACTCAATCGATTTGTTGACTACTTTCCCGATCGCTGACAATTTTACGCTTTCGGGCGGGAGGATGATATCCTCCCCTACGAAATCCGGCTGATTGCTTGCCCAAAATAAACACTTTTTGTTGTATGTGCATATCGTAATGAAATACGCTCCACAGGAACTGTAGTCAAAATACTCCAAACGATTTCTTTTTCTTACCGGCAATTTTTCTTCCATATTGATTCTACCATCCATAGAAAATTCGGGTTTTCAGCCAATTATATCCCCATTATAGCACACCCTGCATGACTTGTCAATTTTTGCTTTACAAACAAAGGCAACTATGATATAATCGTCACAATAACGTAAACAGGAGGAATTATGTACACCGAAGATAAGAAACGAATCCTGCGCCAATTCGATTGCATACAGGATCACAAGCGACTCGCCATCCACGAGGTTGCGCTGTACGGCTTTTTGCTTTTGCTTTCCGTGGTCATGTTTGGCGGTCTTGGCACGGGCATGATGATCGTGGCTTTTACCGAATCGAACGGCTTTGCCGTGCTGATCGCGGTCTTTGTGGCGGCCTCTTTGCTGTTTTACGCCATTCCCATCACGGGTGCGGTATTCGTCATCCGATACCTTTCCCCTTTCATCGCATTACTTTGCGACAAATATGTCTTGGAGCTTGACAGCGCGCAATTCAGCACGCCCAAAGAGCATTACAGCCGACACTCACACGCGCACTACACCATGTACCAAACCGAATTTGAAAAATTCGGCAAGTATGAGCTTTTCAAGCCACCCTACGCCGGGCAGACCTTTTACGTACTGGCAACCACGACCAAAAAGCCCCGCATCATTGCGGTTTACGACACGGACAAATACGAAATTACACAGAGGTGAGCATATGCACAAGGAAAATGAAAAAACTACGCTATGGCGCGAGCAGATCGTGCAGGAAAATATGAAAAAGCAGCTGATCGGCGGCGGTATCATCGGCTTGGCCGCTCTGATTTTGAGCGGATTTGTGGCGCTGTTGACCTGGGGGTTTTGCAGCTCCATGTCGGGAGAAGGTCCGTTTGTGATCGTTTGGGCGATCGTCATGCTGGTCCTTCTTTGGGGCGTTGTGATCCTCTTGCTGATCGGTGCAGGCGCTTTGCTCCGTGATGGTATTTACATTTTGCAAGGCAAATACGTCATTGAAGTGGACGCGGTGGATCTTTTGGAGCTCAAAAGCGAATACGAACAGCGCCGCAACGTGATTGGCAGAGGCTATCATCGCGTGCTTGTGACTAACCAATACGTGCATTTTGCCAAATACGGCAAGCTCAAATCAGCGCGCACCTTGCATCAGGGGCAGGAATGCTATCTGTTCGTGGTACTGGCCAAAAAGCCGAACATCTTAGCATTCTGGGAGTGCGACGAATACGAGATCAGAGGACTCTGACAACTAAAAACCCGCCGTAATTCGGCGGGTTTTCTTGTGTGAAAGATAGTTGTTTATACAGGCGCAGGCGATCAATGATCGCCCCTACGACTACTTGTGAGATTGGGAGAGAACCGCCCAACCGATAACGTAGGGGCGACCATCGGTCGTCCTCCTACACATACATCTGGTAGGGACCGGCGTCCTCGACGGTCCACGTTTCCGTAGGGTCCGACGTCATGCCGCAAGCGGCGAACTGTCCGCTATATTTGCGCTATGCGCAAGTGATATTGCCCTATGGGCAGTGATATTTGCGCTATGCGCAAGTGATATTGCGGCTTTGCCGCAGTGATATTCCGCGCCTTGCGCGGAGTT
>JAZQYT010000098.1:0-6910 GCA_045633665.1 Eubacteriales bacterium
TCCTTCTTTACGCATCCGCGCATGCTGGACGGCTGCTCCTTGGCAAGCCCCGACAAGGCAACGCGCGAATATTGGATCCGTGCGGGCAAGAGCGGCAGAGCCATTGCAAACGATATTGGCCGCGAGCTTGGCGAGGTTTGTATCAACAATATTTGGGTACCCGATGGCACCAAGGACATTCCGGCAGACCGCTTTGCGTATCGCCAGCGCCTTGCCGACTCGCTGGACGAGATTTTGTCCGTGAGCTACGACAAAGCAAACGTGCGTGACGTGCTGGAGGGCAAGCTGTTCGGTATCGGCACCGAGTGCTTTACGGTCGGCTCACATGAATTCTATATCGCATACGCTGCCACCCATGGCATCGGTGTTTGCATGGATACGGGACATTACCATCCCACAGAATCTATCGTGGATAAGATTTCGTCCGTATATCCTTACATCGATACGCTGCTTCTGCACATCAGCCGCGGCGTGCGCTGGGACAGCGACCACGTGCTGCTGCAGGGCGATGATCTGAGTGCGATCATGCAGCAGGTCGTGCGCGGACACTTGTACGATTCGGGCAAGGTCTTTATGGGGCTTGACTATTTTGACGCAACCGTCAATCGTGTGGCGGCTTGGGCGATCGGTCTGCGTGCGGCGGGTAAGGCACTGCTTGACGCGCTGATCGAGCCGTATGTGCTGCTGCAAAAGGCTGAGATCGACGGAGATCTGACCGCGCGCCTTGCGCTGCTTGACGAGTTCCGCAATCTGCCGTCGGGTGCGGTTTGGGATTACTTGTGCTACACGCGCGGCGTACCCGTAGGTACCGAATGGATCGACCAACTCAAAGCATACGAAGCAAACGTACAGAGTAAACGTGGATAATATGGAAAAGATTAAGATTAGCCAAATTTATATGGACGGCGGCAAGTTGGCCGGTGTTACTCGCCCCAACGCAACCGCCTCGTCAAATCCGACCTTTTCGTGGTCGGTCTTGTCCGATGCGTTTGATAATAAGCAGCAAGCCTGTCGTGTCAGGCTCTATGCGTATGATCCCGTTGCGTATGGGAGAGCTGCCGATCTGCCCGAGGATACGCTGCTTTGGGATAGCGGCTGGGTGGAAACCGACAAGCAGCGCATGAAATATACGGGCAAACCTCTTCCCGAAGGGCAAATGCTCGTTGTGGGTGTTCGCGTACGTGACGTTTTTGGAAACGAGAGCAGGGAGGCAAGCGAATACTTTGTAAACGGCTTGACCGATATGTCCTGTGCTTCCTGGATCACACACCCCGCTGTCAAAAAGCGAGTGCCTACCTGTTTCCGCAAGGATTTCGAGCTTGCCGAGCAGCCTGTGGATGCCTGCCTTTACGTAGCGGGCATCGGCTATCATGACGTTATGATCAACGGCACGCGTGCCAATGTGTTTCTTGATCCCGCACATACCAACTATAAAAAGCAGGTGCAATACGCAGTCTTTACCGAGATCTCGGGCTGTATCAAAAAGGGGGAAAACGCCCTTGCAGTTGAGGTTGCGGATGGTTGGAGATACAACAATACAAAGATCTTTGACACCGTGTTTGCAGGCCGGCCTGTGGAGTTTTTTGGAGATACCGCACTGATCGCCAAGCTGGTGCTGACCTTCGCGGATGGCACAAAGCAAACTATCGTGACCGACGATAGCTGGGTTTGTGGGCAGGACGCCATTACCGACGTCAGCATTTTCGACGGAGAAACCTTTGACGCAAGATTGCACGATCCCGCATGGATGCTGCCGGGTGGCGGTAAGGATTTCGTGCAGGCGATGATCGTTCCTTCGCCCACAGAGCAGCTGATTCCCATGACGGTCGAACCGATCATGGTGCAGGAGATTTATGAGCCGCAAAGTATGTTCATGCTGCGCCCCGGTACGTATATCATTGATTTCGGGCAGAATATTGCAGGTGTGCCGTGCCTTGTTTTACCTAAGGGGATGCAAGCAGGGCATACCGTCACCATGCGCATGGGCGAGATGCTGGACGAGGACGGTGGACTCTACAATCTGCCGCTGCGTGACGCGGCGCAGACCGATACGTATATTGCTTCGGGCGACGAGCGCGATCTCGAAGTGTGGCAGCCCAAATTTACCTATCATGGCTTCCGATACGTAGAGCTGACTGGATATCCTTGCCCCGAGCGAGACGATATTTCGGCATTTGCGCTCTATACCGATATTGCCAAGGATAGCGACTTTGTCTGCGGCTCGGCTGTAGTTTCCAAGCTGCACAAGAATGCCGTGCAGACCGAGAAATCCAATATCCATTCGATCTTAACCGACTGCCCGCAGCGCGACGAGCGCATGGGCTGGATGAACGACGCCACTGTGCGCTTTACAGCCACACCCTATAATTTCGATATCGGTCGCATTTTCCCCAAGGTGATCGGTGACATTTACGCAGAGCAGCGCGAAGACGGCGCGTTTACCTGCTGTGCGCCTTTCCTGTTCGGGCAGTATCCCGCAGATCCCGTATGCTCGTCTTTCCTTGTAGCAGGGGAGCAGACGCACCTGTTCTGCGATAATATCGAGCTGATCGAAAAGGCTTTCCCGTGGTTTGAAGCATGGGAAAAGTCCTTGCTTTCCCGCAGCGACAATTACATTGTCAATTACACCTATTACGGTGACTGGGCCGGACCCGCGTACGCTTGCCGCTCGTTTGAGGATGCAAAAAGCGCCGTGACCGACGGGCGTTTTATGTCCACGGGATTCTCGTACTACAACTGTACAGCTCTTGCCCGCATGGCAAAGCAACTGGGCAAAGCAGACAAGCAAGCCGAGTATGAGGCTTTGGCCGAAAAGATCAAGACCGCCATGCTGGCCAAATGGTGGGATGCAGAAACGGCCAAAATGGCAGGTGGCTCACAGGCTTCGCAAGCGTTCTCGCTTTGGCTTGGCATCATTCCCGAGGCAGAATGCGCACGTGCCGCTGAGGTGATGGTAAACGACCTGCGCCAGAGCAATTATAAGTTCACCACGGGCAACCTCTGCACACTGTATATGCTGGAAATGCTGGCAAAATACGGCTACGTGGACGACGCGTGGACGATTTTGACAAGCGAGGAATACCCCTCGTACGGCTATATGATACAGAACGAGGCGACCACCGTATGGGAGCGCTTTGAGCTCAAAAAAGAGGACGGCATGAATTCGCACAACCACCCCATGTATGGCTCTGTGGACAAGTGGCTGTACAGCACGCTGTGCGGCATCAAGCCCACAGCCCCCGGATGTGCAGAGTTTGAGATCACACCGCACTATCCGACAAAGCTGCTTTCCGCACAGGCACACGTGGACACGGTCAAGGGGCAGGTCAGCGTGCGTTGGGTGCGCCGCTTTGGTCATATTGCACTTTACGTTACCGTGCCGTTTGGCACGACTGCGAAAATCCGCTTGCCCGACCGCACCGAGACGGTAGGGAGCGGTTCGTATACGTATCAATGGGATATATAAGGAGGTTTGTATGAAAAAAGTCGTATTATTGGGGGACTCTATCCGCGAGATCGGCTACGGCCCGGTCGTGCCTGCACTTTTGGGCGAGGACTACGAGGTTTGGCAGCCCCCGGAAAACTGCCGCTTTGCGCTGTATACGTTGCGCATGACCTTTGATTATCGTCCTTTTATGGAGGGCGCGGACGTCATCCATTGGAACAACGGCCTTTGGGACGTGTGCCAGCTTTGGGAGGACGGCCCGTTTACCTCGCTTGAAAATTATTGCGATACCATGGTCAGAATTGCTCGTATTCTGAAGGGCTATGCCAAGACGGTTATTTTTGCGACAACCACGCCGCCCGATGCCGAGATGCCGGGGCATGATCCCGAAAGACTTGCCGCTTACAATAAGGCGGTTACACAAAGATTGCAGGCCGAGGGCATTATCATCAACGATCTGTTCTCAACCATCAATGCCGATATCCCCGCCTACATCTGCTCCGACCACATCCATCTCTCCGAAGAGGGAATCAAGGTCGCCGCCGAACAGGTAGCAGAGTGCATTAAGCAGTACGCGTAATCCCCATCACCTCGTAGGGGCGATATATTTCGGCAAAGCCGAAATTCGAACGCCCGCGCCTGCAACAAGAATTTTTGCAGGGGCTGGCACCTTCGACAGCCCGTCTGCGTTGGCGGTGGCTGGGCATACGGTTGGTCGTAGGGGCGATTCACGAATCGCCCGAATAAACGAAAAGGACTGTCAAATTATGACAGTCCTTTTTTGGCGGGCGAATCGTGATTCGCCCCTACGGAAACAATTACGCCAACGCCTTTTCCAATCTTTCTCTGATTGCTTTTAAGAACTCAAGGGAAGTGACCGAGGTAACTTGCGTGCCGGGAACGACAAGGCCGACCAAATCCTTGGTCATAATGCCGTCGTTCAAGGTCTGCAGGCAGGCAGCCTCTAACTTGTCGGCATAGTCAACCAAGTCGTCAAGGCCGTCCAGCTGACCTCTCTTGCGCAAAGCCCCCGACCATGCGAAAATGGTGGCCATGGGGTTGGTCGAGGTGGTCTCGCCCTTGAGATAGCGGTAGTAATGACGGGTAACCGTACCGTGTGCAGCCTCATATTCGGTGGTGCCGTCGGGCGCGACCAGCACCGAGGTCATCATGGCAAGTGAGCCGAATGCGGTGGAAACCATATCGCTCATGACATCACCGTCGTAGTTCTTGCAAGCCCAGATAAAGCCACCCTTGGAACGGATAACGCGTGCAACAGCATCGTCGATCAAGGTATAGAAGTATTCAATCCCTAACTCCTCAAACTTTTCTTTATAATCGTTGTCGTAGATCTCCTGGAAGATCAGCTTGAAGGTCTGATCGTACTGCTTGGAGATGGTGTCCTTGGTCGAGAACCACAGATCCTGCTTGGTGTCGATGGCAAACCGGAAGCAAGCGTGCGCAAATGAGCGGATCGAGGAGTCCTTGTTGTACTGGCTCTGCAGCACACCGGGGCACTCGAAATCGTAGACCGTTTCGCGGAAGGTCTCATTGCCGTCCTTGTCGGTGAAGATCAGCTCGGCCTTACCCTCGGTGGGTACGCGATATTCTGTTGCCTTGTAAACGTCACCGTAAGCGTGACGCGCAATGGTAATGGGCGCTTCCCAGTTGCGCACTGCGGGACGAATGGAATCGATCAGAATGGGCGCGCGGAAGACCGTGCCGTCCAGAATGGCACGGATGGTTCCGTTGGGGGATTTCCACATTTCGGAAAGGTTGTATTCCTCCACGCGCTGGCGGTTGGGGGTAATGGTGGCGCACTTGACCGCAACACCGTATTTTTTGGTTGCGTAAGCGGAATCAAACGTGACTTGATCCTTGGTTCTCTCACGCTCAACAAGGCCGAGGTCATAGTATTCGGTATTGAGCTCTACAAAGGGGTGGATCAGCTCGTCCTTGATCATGGTCCAAAGGACTCTGGTCATTTCGTCGCCGTCCATCTCGACAAGCGGCGTGGTCATTTTGATCTTTTGCATGGTATTACCTCCGTATTATCCGCCCATTTTCCCAATCGCTTGCATACGAGAGAACGCAAGGGCGTAAAAATCTTTGATTGGCATGGCAGCGTAGCCGTCATGCGTGTGTTTGTCAGGCTTGTTTGCAAGCGTCAGCTCACAGGTCAGCACGCCTTGGTAGTCGCATGCGCGAATGCGGCGCATCACGTCTTCCCAGTCGGCAATGCCGTCACCCATGACAAGATGCAGATCGTCCGTCCAGAAAATATCCTTTCCCGTCACGCCCACATTGTCGTTGAGGTGCGTGTGGCAAAGATTGTGGCCGTACAAAGCCAGCATATCCTTACCGCGGTTGTAGCAAAGCTCATGACCTGTGTCAAAGCAGAAGCCGAGCGAGGGGCGGCCTGCAAAAGCCTCGAAAATCGCGGCAAGATATTCCTCACCCTCCACGTTTTCAAATCCCAGGCGCACGCCCAGCGCATCTGCGCGGTCAACCACCTTGGCAAAATGCTCAATGCCGATCTCAGTTGGGGTATGATCCTCAAATCCGATAAAGGGATGCAGCACCATGACGGGGATTTGATGCTTGGCGCAGTCCTCCAAGCAGGCAAGGTACGTATTGATTTCCTTTTCTGCTTCCTCGCCATCCTGCCACATGGCAGCTACACCGGTAAAGGGCGCGTGGATCGAGGTGTAGAGCATGCCGTACTTGTCGGCAGCCGCACGCCAAAGCGGTGTTTTTTCTGCATTCCAGCCGGTGAAAAATCCGTTCCAGCCGATCTCAGCAAGCAGCTTGATATGTTCGTCGGGTGACAGATGCGCGCCGCCTACTGGATTGATGGCATATGCATATTCGCCGATATACATATTATTTTCTCCCGTTTGCGTAATAGTTCATCAGGCAACCGTCCAGAATGATCTGCTTTTCATTCTCGGTCAATCCCTTGACGTTCAAGGTCAGCGCATGTGTTGCGCCGTCCGCGCAAATGACGGTCGCATCAAATCTTTCGCAACCGCTTATCAGCTTTTTTCTGATATCAGGCACGAACACAAAGTCGCCCTCGGTGTAAGGGAAAGCGGTATCAGCGTCCAAGGTAAAGGGAAGAATGCCCCAGTTGATGCAGTTGGAGCGGTAACGCTTGGTGGCAAATTCGTAGCAGATATTTGCAAAACCGCCAAGTACTTTCTGGCAGGATGCTGCCTGCTCACGTGCAGAGCCGTCCCCCGGCTTGTTTGCAAACAGACAAGAACCGAATTGTGTATTCTGTGCCAGAATCTCTGCATCTCCCACAGCGCTCAAAGCCTTCGAAAGTTTTTCGGAGAGTGTGCCGGTTCTTCTTGCAGCCTCGTCTGCCGCAACCGCCTTGGAACGTCCGACGTATTCGGGACAGCGGCGCGAGAGCGCAAATTCTGCAAGGCGCAAGGGATTTGATCTGTAAGACGAGGTCTC
>JAZQYT010000099.1:0-25418 GCA_045633665.1 Eubacteriales bacterium
CCTACCGCAATACCCATATTGGGTGTAACAAGCACGTTAGGAAAGGTGGTGGGGAACAGCACAGGCTCCTTGAGCGTGCCGTCGTAGTTGTCCACCATGTCTACCGCATCCTTGGAAATGCCCGAGAACAGCTCGTTGCAGAAGGTGTCCAGCTTGACCTCTGTATAACGAGATGCCGCGTACTTCATATCCGAGGAATACTGCTTGCCGAACGAGCCCTTGGAGTCGATAAAGGGATGCAGCAGCGCTTCGTAGCCGCGTGTCAGACGCACCATGGTTTCATACACCGCAGCGTCACCGTGCGGGTTGAGCGTCAAGGTTCGGCCGACGACGTTGGTGCTTTTGGTTCGTCCGCCCGTCAACAATCCCATTTTGTACATGGTGTAAAGCAGCTTTCTGTGCGCGGGCTTGAAGCCGTCGATCTCGGGGATCGCACGCGAGATGATGACACTCATGACGTAGGGCATATAGTTTTTCTCAATGGTGTCGGTGATCAGCTGCGGACGTATGGGCGCGTATTCAATTTTTTCAACCGCTTTTTTGTCTTTGGTTGTTTTTTTAGCCATGAATCTATTTCCTTACATTAGATTTTCAAAACCGTATGTGCAGCGGCACGGATCATGCGGTTATAAAGCGCAAGACCGAGGCCGTGCATGGGGGGGAGATGCGCGTAAATGATCTCTGCCTCTGTTGCATCCGCTGCGCGGAGTGCAGCGAACAGGCGCTGCGCCTGCGTTTGCAAATCGTCCTTGGCTCCGATCGGGATCAGACTGCCGTCCTTGAGTGCGTCGATCTCCTCATCGTAGCAAAGGATAGTGCAGGGACGCTTTTTTTGCTCTGCTTGCAAAAAGGCCAGCACGGCCTGCGCGTCACCGTCCAGAAGGACGAGCGGTGCCGTGGGTGCGTAATGTCTGTATTTCATGCCGGGAGAGAGCGGACGCTCATTCTCGGCCAGCTTTTCTGCTACTGCCGGCGCAATATCTACGCGCGGGCAAACGCAGCACAGCGCGTCGTGCGTGATGGCACCGGGGCGCAGCAAAAGCAGATAAGGCTCACCCTTCTCGTCCTGCATGATCTTGACGATGGTAGATTCCAAGCCGATCTCGCAACTGCCGCCGTTTATGATGGCGTCCACCTTGCCGTCCAGATCCTGCACAACGTGCGATGCATCCGTTGGCGAGGGCTTGCCCGAAAGATTGGCGCTGGGGGCTGCTATGCAGGTGCCTGCCGCGCGGATGAGTGCCTGCGCTATGGGATGCGAGGGGCAGCGCACGGCCACAGAGTCAAGGCCGCCCGTTACGGATGCGGGGACGCTTTCGCGTTTGGGCATGATCACGGTCAAAGGCCCGGGCATAAATGACTTGGCAAGCGCGTAATAGAGCTGCGTCGTATAAGCGTAAAGCTCTGCATCGACGGGTTCTGCTATATGAATGATCAGGGGATTATCCGAGGGGCGTCCCTTTGCCGCGTAGATCTTTGCTGCGGCATCGGGGTTTGTGCCGTCACCGCCAAGGCCGTACACGGTTTCCGTGGGGAACACCACAAGGCCACCCGTGCGGATGATCTCTCCCGCCGCGTCAAGCTGCTGCTTGGCGACAGAGGGATCGTTTATCGAAAAAATCTGTGTTTTCAAAAGAAACCTCTTTGTTGTATTTTGTCAGGCATTGTCGCTGTTTTGCAGGTCAAGAGCTGCCTGCGCGGTCATGAGCGGCTCTATGATAGGTGTCATGTCACCGTCCACAAATGCGTCAATGTTAAAGACCGACACGCCGATGCGGTGATCCGTGACGCGGGATTGGGGATAGTTATAGGTGCGGATCTTTTCGCTGCGGTCGCCCGAGCCAACCTGTCCCTTGCGGTCAGCAGCGATCTTTTCGTTTTGCTCACGGCATTTCTGATCGTAGAGCATGGTGCGCAGCAGCATCAGTGCCTTGGCCTTGTTTTGGAACTGCGAGCGCTCCTGGTCGCATTCGATCACGATGCCCGAGGGCTTGTGCGTCAGTCTGACGGCCGATTCGGTTTTGTTGATATGCTGACCGCCCGCACCGCTGGATTTGCAGGATTCAAATACCAGGTCGCTGTCCTTGATCTCCACCTCTACCTCGTCAGCCTCTGTCAGCACGGCAACCGACGCAGTCGAGGTCTGAATACGCCCCTGTGATTCGGTTTCGGGGACGCGCTGCACGCGATGCACGCCCGACTCAAAGCGGAAGTGCGACCAAGCCTCGTCGCCCTTGACCATAAAGGTGATCTCGCGATAGCCGCCGAGATCGGTGGGATTTGCGTGAATGGGGGAGAGGTCAAAGCCCTGCTTTGCGCAGTACATGCAGTACATGCGGTACAGCACGCCCGCAAACAAAGCAGCCTCCTCACCGCCCGCACAGGCGCGGATCTCCACGATGAGGTTTTTGCCCTCGTTGGGGTTGCGTGGGCGCAGCATCAGTCGCAGCTCGTCCTCAAGACGTGCCTTGGTCTGCTTGGCCTCGGCCAGCTCCTCTTGCGCCAGCTCCTTCATTTCGGGATCTCCCGATTCGATCAGCTCCAGCGCATCGGCCACGTCGCGCTCTGCACGCAGGTAAGCACCGTACGCCTCCATCACGGGCGTCAGTTTTTTATATTCGCGCATCAGACCAGAGTACGCGGTGGGATCGGAGAGCACGGACGGATCCGCCATCCGTGCCTCCATCGCCAGGTATTTATCCTGAATTTGTTGCAGCTTACCAAGCATCAGTCAAGCGTGTAGAAGGCAGCGAAGGCCTTGTGCGCGGTGTAAACGTCAGCCTTGGAAACGATCTCAAAGGGAGAGTGCATTGCGATCACGGGTACGCCCATATCAACCGTGGGAATGTTGTGCTTGGAGATGTACTTGGCAACCGTGCCGCCACCGCCAAGGTCGTTCTTACCCATGTCACCTGCCTGCCAGATGACCTCGTTCTTGGCCATGATGCGGCGAATAAACGCAACCAGCTCTGCGCTTGCGTCGTTGGTGGCAACCTTGCCGCCGTGTCCCGTGTACTTGCACATGCAAACGCCGCAGTTGATACGGGAAACGTTCTTGGAGTCAAATACCTCTGCAAAGTTGGGATCAAAGCAAGCGGTCACGTCTGCGGACATGCAGATGGAATTGGCCTTCATCTGACCAAAGTTTGCGTCAAACGCCTTTGCGATCTCATAGAGCAGATCGAGCAGCAGCTCGCACTGCATACCCGTGTCACCGTCCGAACCGATCTCTTCCTTGTCTGCGAGGATGACCATGGTGGAGCGGGCAGCGTCGGGATTTTCAAACAGAGCAGTCATAGCGGGGTATGCGCAAACTCTGTCGTCGTGACCGTAAGAGCCGATCAGCGAGCGGTCAAGACCTACGTCACGTGCCTTGACAGCGGGAACGAGCGAGAGGTCTGCGGACAGAAAATCCGCTTCCACAATGCCGTATTTTTCGTTGAGCAGGTTCAGAATATTCATCTTGATCTTGTCGGATTCCTCACCCTCAAGAGGTCTGGAACCAAGCAGGATGTTGAGATTTTCGGCAGGAATTGCCGTGCCCAAGGGCTGGGAGTTCTGATTCTGGCCCAGGTGAGGCAGCAGATCGTTGATGTAGAGCACGGGATCTGCATCGTCTTCACCGATGGTGATCTGTACCGTGGTGCCGTCCTGCTTGATCACAACACCGTGCAATGCAAGGGGCGTGGCAACCCACTGGTACTTGCGGATACCGCCGTAGTAGCGTGTCTTGAAAAATCCAAAGCCGCCGTCCTCGTAAAGAGGGGACTGCTTGAGGTCAAGTCTGGGGGAGTCGATGTGCGCAGCGCAAATGCGGATACCTTCTTGCACGGGCGCTGTGCCGATGCGGAACAAGAACAGGGATCTGCCGCGGTTATTATAGTAATACTTGCCGCCCTTTTCCATAGGCATACCAAAGGTATAGGGAACGTAGCCCTGTGCTTCTGCCATAGCAATGGAAGTGGTTACTGCTTCTCTCTCGGTCTTGGAAGCGTCAAGGTATTTCATGTAGTCCTTGGCGTATTCGTAAGCAGCATCGATCTGCTCGGGTGTGGCAACCTCGTAGAAGTTGGTTTTTTTGTAGCAAAGAAGGTCTTTCTTGGATTCTGACATGGTACTTTCTCCTTTATTTTGAGTAATATAGTTTTTCATAAATTTCTTGTGCCCTGACCGTTTTTTTGACGGACTTGGCAATATTCTGATCGGGTACTGTGACCAGTGTGCCGAAATCGGGATCTACGTATTCTGCGTTCTGCAGCCACGCGTCCACCTTTGCCTCACCTGCGTGCCAGGCGGCAAACACCGTGCTCCACATGCCGTATTTTTGATACAGGCGTGCAAGGTACATGGTGCCGTAGCGGATGCTGGTGCCGGGATCGTACAAGGCAGCTGCGTTGATGCCGGGATCCTGTACCGACTCGGCAAGCTCGACATACAGCACGGGTGAGAGCTGCATAAGGCCGATCTCTCCGCGATCTCCTTGCTTGGTGCTGTCAAAGCCGCTTTCGGTTTTGATCAGCGCGTATACAATATGCTCGGGCACACCGTATTCCAGCGCCCAGCCCGAAACGAGAGCCTTGTATTCTCTTGGGTGCGTCAATCGCTCTACGCCAAGGCAGGCAAGCTCAAAAATTCCGCCAAGCGCCAAGGAAACGATCAGAATGATGACGATGGGCCAGGCGTGTCCGTTGCTTTTTCTTTGCGGTTTGGTTCTCGAAACTCTCATAAAAGCTCCTTTGCCAGCGCGTCGGTTGCACCAAGGACCGCTTGCAGAGCGTGATCGTTACGTATCACAAAACCCGCCTTTTCGATATAATATGCATCCGGCTTTTGTGCGTCCAGCCGCTTTTGCGCAGCCTCTGCGCTCAGATCGTCGCGTGCCATAATGCGCATTTTGCGCGTTTCTTTGTCTGCAATCACAGCCAGCGTGTGCGTACACATGGCATCCGCGCCCGACTCAAAAAGCAGGGGAGCGTCAATGATGGCACCGAGCGCACCGTTTTGTTTGGCTGTTTCGATCTGCTGTGCCGTTACCGCAAGCACGTGTTTGTGCGTCAGGGCGTTGAGCAGCTCCAGGTTGTCCTTGGCATCGGGAGCAAAGACGATTGCTGCAAGGGCAGGTCGATTCAGCTTGCCGTCATGCGTGATCACATCTTTTCCAAAGGCTTTTTCCAGTTCCTCAAGGCATACCGAAGGAGCGCTTGTCAGCTCGTGATACACAGCATCCGTATCGATCCAGGCAAAGCCGTGTGCATCACGCAACCGCTGTGCAACCACGCCTTTTCCGGCACCGCTGGGGCCGGTCAAGCCAAGAATGGGAAAGGTCATATCTCCACTTCCTTTCCGCCCTCAGCGTCTGATCTCATGGCGCAGGCCATCACGCGTTGGATATATGCACCGTCCGCAAAGTCGGGAGAGAAGTGCGTATTGTTAGCCACGGCATCAAGGTACAGATACATGCCGTGAATGTGCCCGCGCAGCCAGCCCTGTGGGGCCTTGACAGCGGGGAAATTGCCGCCGGGAGAGGGATATCTGCCCGAGGCGGGAATGGCCGTAAAGCCAGAAAGACCGCCAAGCGGCAATTTTGGCTGACTTGCGTCCATGTAGTAAAGGATGTCAGGCTGGGCCAGCGTAAAGCGGATGGCACCGCCTGTGCCGTAAATTGAAAATTCAAGGCCATCCTCAGAGCCGTGTGAGAGCTTGGAAACGCTGACCTGTCCCACAGCACCCGAGGTAAGCGTTGCGGTCATATAAAAGGCTTCGTCCGCGTTGGTCTGCCAGAGCGAACCGTCTGCGTTCTTGTGCGTGTCAAACGCGATCTGCGATTTGCCGCCAATGCTTGCAAAATCACCGCAAAGATATCGGCAAAGATCCAGCGCGTGAGAACCGAGGTCGAAAAGCGTACCTGCCCCGCAAATATCGGCATTCTGCTTCCAGCCCACCGTGCGCGCAGGATCAATGTCGCTGTCGTGGCGGTAGTGGAAGGAGAAGGAAAGAACTCTGCCAAGCGCGCCCTGATCGATCAGTTGCTTGGCGCGCATGATGGCGGCAAGGTGACGGTTGTTGTATACCACACCGCACACAAGCCCCTTGTCGGCAGCCTTTTGCGCAAGTGCCGTCGCCTCGGCTTGGTCAAAGCAAAACGGCTTTTCGCAAAGCACATTCTTTCCTGCGTTCAGTGCGGCTGTGGCAATGTCATAGTGTGTGTTGTTGGGAGTGCAGATATCAATGACGTCAATTTCGGGATCGTTGATCATTTCAAACGCATCGGCATACGCCTTTTCAAACCCCAGCGTATTGCAAATGCGCTCGGTTTTTTCTTGGCTTGTGGTGCAAATGCCGCGCACGGATGCGCAAAAGGGAAGATGCTCATAAAAATACGGCAGGGACGCTACGCTGTATGCATGAGTCTTGCCCATCGCACCGAAGCCCACAATGCCAACGCGCAAATGCTTTTTCATAAGAACCCTCCTTGCCTTGTGTATATTTTCAATAAATATATAACACCATCCTACATTATACCGCATTGCGCGCGAATTTGCAAGTGGTTTTTAAATATTTTTGCCGTCTTGCAAATTTTCGCGCGGATGGATTGTTATATAGCGTGCAGGGCCATCGATCAGGTTGACTTTTCATGGCTTTTATGGTACAATAAATCAATATCGCGTAATGCGGGAAAGGTGAAACGATATGTACAAGAAGATTCTTATTATTTTTGTTTCGTTCTTGCTTGTCATTCCATTCGTTGCATGCAATTACGTCTCGGATGACAACCAAACCGTTTTATCTGATCGGGAAACGGAAATTGTTGACGGAAGCTTTTCCGCCACCCCGTATTTTGACATTCAGGAGGGAACACACTTGTCGGATACCGGGGTGAAGACTGTGATTGTAAGCATTCCTCGTGATGCGTATGAAGCGTATCCCGAAACACACGGAGTACCTCTTACGGCAACCCTGTACAAGGACGGGCAAGTGATCTCAATCGATCCCAACGACTCAAGACTGATCGCACTGACCAATTTCTTTAACAACTGCGTGTATCATTCCAAATGCGCCTATACTCAAGGACTTTTGTCGATAGGGGATATTAAAGAGGATGTACTGGGCGCGGATTTTCGGTTGGAGCTGACGTATACGCCGTACGGTGACAAAGGACCCATGCCATACGGCAATGAAACGTCAAGATGTGACACCATCATTTTCACAAACTTCAACGGAAACGTTACGTTGATCGCGCACGATTTGCCCGGATATGAGGGGCAGGAGGATCAATATCCATACCTTGCAGTCGGATTTGCACCTCTTTATGGCACGTATCCGTTGTTGGAGCTGTTTGGGTTTTGAGAAAACCGTCATAATTGAATCATGCCGTAGGGGCGACCTGCGGTCGCCTGCGGGGGATCACAGATCGCCCCTGTTTATTCCCGTATTTTGCGAATAAAAAAACCGAGTCGGTGTGATCCGACTCAGTTTTGATAGCGTTATTCGTGTAGCGCCTGTGCAAACTTCAAAATGCCGCATAGGTTGATAGCACTCTCCCACGGTCTGTATGGGCAACAGGTCGCACTCGGCTCACCGCCTTGATAGTATTCCGTCCACACAGCGCCGGGGACGCGATCCTTGAGCAGCGCGTCCAACAGATCGCGGTATGCGTCAAGCTGCTCTTTTGGCAGGTGCTTGGCCAAGGTGTAAAGGATGACACCGTATTCGTATCCTACCGTATTCTCTGGATTCATTTTGCCGAAATCGCTTTGACGGATGGCGGAAATGCTGCGATCCAAAGCAGCGCGTACCACACGCTTGGGCAACAGGTCGCTGCCAACGAATTCGGTCATCCACACAGCGCAGTCGGTGCTGTAACGCCCCGTGCAGGGCTGTATGACAACCTTGCCGTAACAATCGGGGCAGAGGAAGGCGCCTTGCCCGTCACGCAGCAGATTGGTCATACGCGCGCAACCAAGGCATACACCGTGCCTGTGCAAGGGCAGCTCTGCGACGGCCGCGCGGGCGGGGGTGTTGATATATACCGTTTTGTTATCAATAAAGTGATGGGGAAATTTCCAAGCCGCCAGCTCTGCCATGGTGAGGTGTGCATCCAACTCGTCATCGGTCAGCAGACCGTACTGCCTGCACAGAGCCGTCATGCCGCGCACGCTTTTTATATACAAGGCCGTTGCCTCCATAGAGCCGTGATCAATCCCGCTTCTTGGAAAGATGCCGCCGGCAATATATGTCTCGTCTCCGTTGAAGGGAATCATGCCGTCCACAAGATGCATGGCCTGTGCGTTCATCAGATATCGTACGTAATCCATGCGCTCTTCCAGAAAGGCAACGTCGCCTGTTGCAAGCACGAATTCCAGCACCTCCAGTAAATCGTATCCGGTCTGCTCCACCTCGTCGTTCTCATGCCTGTGCGAGCAGGACATGCCAAGTCCGGATGCGTTTGGAAGGTAGCCCTTTTGGCGAAAAACCTCGGTCAGATAGCAGATCATGCGTCGTGCATAATCATAAAGCCCCAGCGCCATAAAGCCGCGGAATACTCCGTACATATCCCTGCCGTAGGCAAGATGATAGAACGATCCCGCGATCACACCACCCTGTGCAGAGGTTTGCGTGACAAGCGCAACACAGACCGCCTCGAGCAGCTCATCCGCATTTGGAATCTCTTGCAAAACACTTGCATTTACACGGATATTGGAAAGAATTCCACGCCAGGATTCGAGTGATGCTTCCAGGATGCTTTCGGGGGAGATCTGGGATATCTGCTGCGCCAGGCTGATGCAGCTTGCAAAGCTTTGTGTGCCAAGTGAGCCGTAAGCCCCGCCAATAAATGTCAGGTGCGACTTGCCCGCAGGGAAGGTGATCTGCCGATCTTCAACCGTACAGTTGGGGCAGAGCATCAAAGCACACCAGGTTTCCTTGTCGGTTTTGGCCTTGGAAAAAACGGTTGTCCCTTCCGGAATTTCAAATAAACACAGCGACATGCCGTTGCACGTTATGGGGGCATCTGCCGCGATAAAGACGGATTCCATTGAGAAGGTCAGCGGAAGCTCCAGCGAAAAGCAACGCATGAAAACGGGCAGCTCGGGGTGCGCAAAATCTGTGATCCGACCGATGATTTTGCCGTCCTTTTCCAGATCCGTTACGTAACATGCCGAGCCCTTGATACGATTGTTGTGAGCAATAATTGTCCGATCAAGAATGCGTAAGCTCATCACGCTCGGCAGCGAATAGCAGGGAGCAAACAGCTGCTCAACGTCCGCGTCAAGTCCTCCCATGGCAACCTTGCCGTTTCCGACGAAATAGAATCCCTTTGTGGGAATATTGGAAAATTCCATCGCGCACACCTCCTTTTTAAAGTCATTATAGCATCCGTGTGCAAAAAAGTCAATCGCGGATGGAAAAATGTATTGCATTATTAAGTTTTTTATAGTATAATATAACAGAATATAGTTTACGGAGGACATCCCTTTGAGATACACAACGCTTTTGATGGATGCAGACAATACGCTGCTGGACTTTACGAGATCCGAACACGACGCCATAGCCGAGACCTTTGCGCATTTCGGACTTCCGAACGACGACGCGACCATCGCCGTCTATTCCGCTGTCAACGACGCGCACTGGAAGATGCTGGAGCGCGGAGAAATTGAAAAAAGTGTACTGATGTGGAAGAGATTTGAGGCGTTCTGCGCGCGCACGGGGCTTGAAGCCGATCCCAAGGCTCTTGCGGCCGATTATTTGCAAACGCTCGCCACCAAATCCTATATGATCGAGGGCGCGCTTGAGGTATGCGCTGCGCTTTCACAGAAGTGCCGCATGTATATCATCACCAACGGAGATAAGCGCGTGCAGCAGGGCAGATTTAATCCCAGCCCCTTGGCAAAGTATTTTGAAAAGTGCTATATTTCCGAGGAGGTTGGCTTTGAAAAGCCCGACGTCCGTTATTTTGACGCCGTTATGGCAGATATCCCGGACTTCGATCCTGCCACTACGCTTGTGGTAGGCGATTCGCTGACATCTGATATCAAGGGCGGTATCAACGCAGGGCTGGATACCTGCTGGTATAACCCCAAGGGCAAGCCCGTGCCTGCCGATCTGCCCTTGACGTACGTCATCCGCGACCTTGCCGAGCTGCCCGCGCTGGCAGAAACGGGGTGCTTATGAAAGCGTTTTTGGCACAATGCAGAGGCGCACGTATCCCGGTGAAATCAGATCTGCCGCTATGTGATTATTCTACCTTCCGCATTGGCGGAAAGGCAGATCTTGCGCTGTTTCCCACCACGGTTGAGCAGCTTTGCCTGCAGCTTGCTATGCTGGCGCAGAGCGGCCTTAGATATACCGTGATCGGAAACGGCTCCAATGTGCTGTTTTCGGATGCGGGGTATCGCGGTGTCGTGGTGTTCACCACCGAAATGAACGGGTACCGCTTTGACGCAAACACGCTGTATGCCCAGAGCGGTGCAAGCCTTGCGCGCGTATGCACCGATGCAAGCCGTCAAGGCTACGAGGGCTTTGCGTTCGGCTGTGGCATTCCCGGCACGGTGGGTGGAGGCGTATATATGAATGCAGGTGCGTACGGCGGTGAGATCTCGGATGTGCTGCTTTCCAGCGAGTGCTACGACACGGCTCGCAACCGCGTCTTTACGCTGTCGGCCGGGGAGCATGCGTTTGACTATCGCCACAGTATTTTTGCAGAGCATCCCGAATACGTCGTCCTGTCAAGCACCTTTGCGCTCAGAGCGGGAAATGCGGACGAGATCATGAAAAAGGTCAGGGAGCAGGGCGCTTCGCGTCGCGAAAAGCAGCCCTTGAATTATCCCAGCGTGGGCAGCACCTTCAAGCGCCCGACGGGCTATTTTGCAGGCAAGCTGATCGAGGATGCAGGCCTCAAGGGCGTGCGTGTCGGCGGTGCGGTCGTATCTGAAAAGCACGCGGGCTTTATCGTCAATGGGGGCGGTGCTACCGCTGCCGACGTGCTGGCCTTGGTCGCGCTGATCAAGCAGCGCGTCAAGCAACAGTTCGACGTGGAACTGGAATGTGAATTCAAGTATATAGAGGAGTAACGTATGTCGTTTTCCGAACAGGTAAAAGAGGAGCTGGCAGGGCTGCAGATCAAGCCCATGTGCTGCCGTAAGGCGTTTTTGTGCGGCCTTTTGATTGGGGCTTCGCAAAAAGAAAATACCGTCGAGGCAAGGCTTCCCGTAAGCTTTGCACAGCAGGCGGCAGCCGAGATCAAGCGCCATTTCGGCAGAGAAAGCACCTGTATACCGTATACGCACGGTAAGAAAAGCGGGGTGGAGATCCGCTTCGATTCCCCCAAATGCGCATCCATGCTTGCCGCATGGGATGCAAAAGAGAGCGCGGATTTTTTTGCACTTTGTAAATGTCCGCAATGCGCGTCCGCCTTTTTGCGCGGTGCGTTTTGCGCTGTCGGCACGGTGAACGATCCTTCCACGGGCTCGCATCTGGAGCTTCGATGCCCAAGCACCGGCCGCTCGCTCGGTCTGCAAAAGCTGTTTGCGGACGGAGGCATTTTTATGGGACTTGTCCAAAGAGGCAGATCCACGGGCGTATATATCAAAAACAGCCAAGGCGTGGAGGACGTGCTGACCTTGCTTGGCAGCAGCACCATGGTCTTTGAGCTGATCAATAAACTGATCGAGCGACAGATTCGAGGAAACGAGAACCGTATTACAAACTGCGACACGGGAAATATCAGCAAGTACGTATCGGCCTCGATCAGACACATTGCCGCTATTGAAAAGCTGCAGCGTTTGGGTGAGCTGGAAAAGCTGCCCGATGCCATCAGAGAAACCGCCATGCTGCGTATGCGGCATCAGAACGTATCTCTTGGTGAGCTTGCCGAGCTGCACGTACCCCCGATCACCAAATCGGGGCTGAACCACCGCTTGCAAAAGCTGATTGATTTGGCAGCGGAATTGCCGGATTGACCAATCGATTATGCGTGCGGGCGATCTGTGATCGCCCGCAGAATTAATGCAATATAGCGGTATTGGCCGCGGAAAGGAGACAATCATGCCAAACGAATTCGTGCATCTGCACCTGCACAGTGAATACAGCCTGCTTGACGGTGCCTGTCGTATTGCAGACATCCCCGCAAGAGCGGCCGAGTGCGGCCATCATGCGGTGGCTATTACGGATCACGGTGCCATGTACGGCGTGGTCGAGTTTTATAAGGCCTGCAAAAAGGCAGGCATCAAGCCCATCATCGGCTGCGAGGTCTACGTGGCAGCAGGCTCTCGCTTTGAAAAATTCAAAAGCGCTGAGGCAGGCGCGGATCATCTGGTGCTTTTGTGTGAAAATCAGGAGGGCTATGAAAATCTGATCTCCCTGGTGTCCAAAGGCTTTACCGAGGGCTTTTACGGCAAGCCGCGCGTGGATGCGGAGCTTTTGCGCACGCATCACAAGGGGCTGATTGCGCTTTCCGCATGCCTGGCGGGCAAGATTCCTCGTAAGCTCTCGGCAGGGGACTATGCCGCTGCCAAGCAAACCGCCATGGAATACGCGGCGCTGTTTGGAAAGGATAACTTTTTTATCGAGCTGCAAAACCATGGCATGGTGGAGCAAAAGCAGATATTGCCGCAGCTTTACCGCCTGGCAGGGGAATGCGGCCTTGGCGTAGTCGCTACCAACGACTGCCATTATCTGCGCCGCCGCGATGCCTCCACGCAGGCCATCCTGATGTGCATCCAGACCAACTCCTCGATCGAGGACGGTCGACCGATCGGCTTTGAAACCGACGAGTTTTATTACAAGGATACGGGCGAGATGCGCATGCTGTTTGGCGGATACGAGGGCGCTTTGGAGAATACCGTGAAAATCGCGGACCGCTGCTCGGTCGAATTTGATTTTGATACGCTGTACCTGCCCAAATTCCCGTGCCCCGACGGCAATGATTCGGTTTCTTATTTGTATGAGCTGGCTGAAAAGGGCTTTGCGCAGCGCATATCCAAGGGGCAGATCACCTTTGACGCGCAAAGCGAGCAGACCTATCGTGACCGCATTGCCTATGAGCTGTCCGTTATTGAGCAGATGGGGTATGCCGATTATTTTCTGATCGTGCAGGATTACGTGAATTTTGCCAAAAGCAAGGGCATTCCCGTAGGCCCGGGGAGAGGCTCGGGAGCGGGTTCGCTGGTTGCCTTTGCGCTTGGAATTACCGACGTGGATTCGATTCGCTACGATCTGCTTTTCGAGCGTTTTCTCAATCCCGAGCGAGTCAGTATGCCCGATATTGATATTGACTTTTGCTATAACCGCCGCGATGAGGTGATCGACTACGTTGCAAAGCGTTACGGTCGCGAGCATGTGTCGCAAATCATCACCTTCGGTACGCTTGCCGCACGCGCAGCCATTCGCGATTGCGGACGTGCCATGGGCATGCCGTATGCCGATGTGGATGTGATCGCCAAGGCCGTCCCCTCGGAACTGGGCATTACGCTGGAGCAGGCGCTCAAGCTGCCCGAGCTGAAGGCGCTTTACAACGCATCCGAAAAAAACCGCGAGCTGATCGATACCGCCATGGCGCTGGAGGGCATGCCGCGTAACGTATCGGTACACGCTGCGGGCATTGTGATCACGGACAAGCCCGTTAGCAAATACGTGCCGCTCTCTCACAGCAACGGCACGGTTGTCACACAGTTTGATATGGACACCATAGCGAATCTGGGCTTGCTGAAATTTGACTTTTTGGGCTTGCGCTATCTGACCATTATCAACGATGCGCAAAAACAGATCCGCGAAACGAATCCCGATTTTGATATTGAATGTATCCCGTACGACGATCCCGAAACCTTTGCACTGATCGCAAAGGGCAATACCTCGGGCGTCTTTCAGCTGGAATCGAGCGGCATCCGACAGGTGCTGACGCAGCTGCGCCCGTCCTGCTTTGAGGACGTGATTGCGGTCATCGCGCTGTACCGTCCGGGCCCCATGGATTCGATTCCACGCTATATTGAGTGCCGCCACGATCCCTCCAAGATCGAGTACGACGCGCCACTGCTTGAGCCCATTCTGAAGGAAACGTACGGTTGTGCCGTATATCAGGAGCAGGTCATGCGCATCTTCCGCGAGGTAGCGGGATATAGCTTCGGTCATGCGGACATTGTGCGTCGCGCCATGTCTAAGAAAAAAGCAGACGTACTCGAGGCCGAGCGCGCGGACTTTATCGCAGGTGCAGCACAGCGCGGTGTGGACGCGCAAACGGCTACCAAGCTGTTTGACGACCTTGGCAATTTCGCCAACTATGCCTTCAACAAATCTCACGCAGCAGCCTATGCCGTGCTGTCCTGGCGCACGGCCTATCTCAAGACGCATTATCCCTGTGAATACTTCTCGGCACTGCTGACCAGCGTGCTTGGCAATCAGACAAAAATTGCCGAGTATATCGGGGAGTGTAACAAGCGTGGCATCTCGGTGCTACCGCCCGACATTAACCGCAGCCGTTCTGATTTCTTCGGTAAGGATAACACCATCCGCTTCGGACTTCTCGCACTCAAAAATGTGGGCGGTCAGTTTGTGGATTCGCTTTGCCGTGAGCGAAAGGGGCATGATTTCGCCTCTTTTGAGGATTTTGTGGAAAGAATGTCGGGAAAAGACATGAATAAGCGCATGATCGAGGCGCTGATCAAGGCAGGCGCGTTTGATTCGCTTGGCGTATATCGCTCCAAGCTGCTCTCGGCCTACGAACAGATCATCGATACCGTGTCACAGAAAAACCGCGATAATATCGCAGGACAGCTGGATATGTTCAGCATGGTTCCCGAGGTCAAGACCAAGACAAGTTTTGCGTACCCCAACATTCCCGAATATACCAAAAGGGAAAAGCTGATGCTGGAAAAGGATGCCTCGGGTATGTACTTCTCCGGGCATTTGCTGGACGGCTACGACAAGTGCATTGCGGATCTGAACACCGTGAATATCGCAGAGCTGGCCGATGAAACGGGGGCTTTACTGCCCGATCGCGCCCGAGTGTCCATCGCGGGAATGATCACATCCATCACGATCAAGACCACCAAGAACGATCAGCGCATGGCCTTCTTTACCGTGGAGGATCGCACGGGCGAGATCGAATGCATCATGTTTGCCAAGACCTACGAAAGTCTTGGCCACTTTGTCCGCGTGGATAACGCCGTGTATATCCAAGGTAATATTTCGATTCGCGATGAGGAAGCGCCCAAGGTACTGGTAAGCCTTGCCGCAGAGCTTGTGGACGACGAGCATTATACCCCCGTAGGGACCGGCGTCCCCGACGGTCCGCGCCGCACTCCCGTAGGGGCCGATGTCCCCGACGGCCCGCGACGCGCGCCTGAAAATAAACAAAATAACCAAACAACGGCTCCCAAAATCAAAAAACTCTACCTGCGCGTACCGGACACCGAGGGCGTGCCGTACCGTAAGGCACTCAACTTAGCTGAGATCTTTGACGAGGGGCTGACAGTGCCGCTGGTATTCTACAACAGCGCGACCAAAACGTATATGCCGCACCCAAAGGGCATTGCGCTCTCACCCTTCGTCATGCAGCAGCTGATCGACCTTTTGGGCAAAGAAAACGTGATCTATCAATAAAAAACCACGGTGGGTGCGCTCGCGCCCACCGAATTTTTGAAATTTTTTATTTTTTAGCATTTTTAGCAAATAAATTCCGCATTCGTTTGTTATATATAGAGTGTTATGCAATTTTTTTGAAAAATCTCAAAAAAATTGTCAAAAATCCGCGAAAAAGTTGTGATGTTAAGTGGAATGACTTTTTCAGAGGAGAAATCATGCAGAATAAAAAACAAACGAGCTTGCCCGATCTGAGCGCGGAGCAGCGCAGGATGCTTGCCATGCTCTACGAGCTCTACTATGAGCAAATGTATAAAAAAGCATACGACATTCTTAAAAACACGCAGGATGCCGAGGACGCGGTGCAGGAGGCATTTTTCCGCGTTTGCTGTAACGCAGAGGTATTTGCCCTTGTGCAAAGCGAAGCCACGGCCGCGCTGATCTGTACGTATACGCGCAACGTGGCCATCAATCATTACCGAAAAAAGAAAAGACAGAGCATGCTGATCTCGGGCGAGGGACATCCCGATTCCTTGGCATTGCCCGATGAATACGACCTTGCCCTGCAGATCGAAAAGGAGGAAAGCGCCGCTACGCTCAGGCGCGCCGTGGATGCGCTGGACGGGATGTACAGAGAGGTCATTTTGCTCAAATATTACGAGCATATGACCAACACACAGATTGCACAGCAGCTCGGGATCGATCGGGGTAAGGTCAACAGCCGTATTTTCAGAGCCAAGAAGATACTGCGAAAACTGCTTGAGCAGCAGGATTATTAGCGGAAAAGGGGGAATGATGCTATGCAGGACTACCAAATTATTGCGCTGTATCAGGCGCGTGATGAACGTGCGATCACCGAAACGTCAAACAAATACGGCAGCTATTGCCTGAGTATTGCGCAAAATATTTTGCAGAATATGCAGGATAGTGAGGAATGCGTCAACGATACCTGGCTGCAAACCTGGAATTCCATTCCGCCCGCATGCCCGACCGTGCTCAAAACCTACGTCGGACGCATTACGAGAAATCTCTCACTCAATAAATACAAATCTAAGAAGAGAGAAAAGCGCGGCGGCGGTGAGGCGGTGCTTGCGTTGGATGAGCTGACCGACGTGGCTGCTCCGGGAGACGAGTTGCAGCAGTATATTGATAAACAGGAATTTGCCGAGGCGTTCAATCGCTTTTTGCGCGCCTTGCCTGCACGCGATTGCAATATTTTCATCCGCCGCTATTATCACGTGGACAGCGTGGAGAGCATTGCAAAGCGATATGGGTTGAGCAGATCCAACGTGTTCAAGATCCTGTCAAGAACCAGACAGGAGCTCAAAGCCTTTTTGGAAAGTGAGGGCTTTGCGCTATGACAAACGAGCTTTTATTCGATATGATGAGCGAGATCGATTTCGATCTCATCGAGCGCGCAGAAGCCCCCGTGCCCATGCGCAAAAAGCCGATCTTTCGTGTCTTTCTGATCGCAGCTGCGCTTGCTCTTGTGCTGACAGCTTGCCTGTCTGCCGTAGGCGTTGCAAGCACGGCGGCAGCCGTCAGGCGCGTGGAGCAGAATTATCCCGAATATGACGGCACGGTGCTGCATTTTATGCAGATCGTGCTGTGCGAAGAGGATAACGCCATTACCTCGCTGCTGGACGAGGATATCAGGCAAGCCCTTGGCAGCGTGATCGCAGCCTTGCGGCAATCGTGGGGAGAAGACCGCGATTCGGGCAAGGAGAATACGGTTGACCATGAGGAGGGAACAAAAGATCCCGGAGATGACTCCATGGGAGGCGGAGAAAGAGATCCCGAGCAGACCACCGTGTCCGAAACCGAAAACGAGCCGCCTACGACCAAAACAGAAGAGGAAACCACTTATCAGACGCCCGAGGATCAGGCCATTTTCGTTCACAGCTCGTACGATAGCCTGTGCATGGTGGCAGGCGAGCGTGAGATCGAGGTATTTTCCGCGAACTATGAACAATGGCGCAAAAAGGTCGAGGTGACCGATCCCGCGGTCACCCACCTCAAATTTCGCGGCTGGCTGGCCTTTACGCTGTCCACACCCGGCACGTACGGCTACAAGATCGATCAGGGAGAACCTGTTTACGACAGCGCCTTTTCTAAGAAGCCGGAGGATATGGTCAAGGTAGTATCCTCTTATATGGGAGGAAAATCCTGCTCCAGAATGGAGGTGCTTGTACCAATTGCCGAGCTTGCACCGGGTGAGCATAAGGTGTATATCTGCGTCAAGGCCGCCAACGGCAACGAGAGCAATCTTGTCATCTTTACCGTGATCATTCCCGAGGACGGTGGGGAGGACGCAACCGAACCCGTGCCCGACACGGAGTACGAGCCGCCCGTCGACGGCTGGTCCGAGGGGTTGGAATACACCAAAGAAACAAGGAACGGTGAAACGGTCTACGTAGTCAGCGGCATAGGCTCCTGCAAGGACAGAGAGGTATATATCCCACCCACTTACAAGGGATATCCCGTAGCAGCGATCGGGCAGGATGCGTTCATGAGCGTGTCGGTGGATTTTGTATATATTCCTCCTACGGTAAAGGAGATCGGTGTAAATGCATTTTTTGACTGTGCCTTGCAGAGGGTTGAATTATCCGAAGGGCTTGAGGTGATCGGTGAGGCTGCTTTTTCGGATGCATATTCTTTGGAGGAGATCGTTTTTCCGAGTACGCTGAAATCCATTGGCCCATGGGCTTTTACCGCTACGGATATCACCAAGGCGATCTTGCCGGATAGCGTTACCGAGGTGGGAGGATATGCGTTCAACTCTTGCCTGGGACTCAAAGAAATCAAGCTTTCCGAGGGCATGACCGAAATCCGTCCGTCGATGTGTGCGGGTATGCGCAATATCCAAAGCATTCATCTTCCCAAGGGGATACAGGTCATCGGGGAATGGGCATTCATGCAATGCAGCAAGCTTGAAAGTGTGACTGTGTATCACGGCGTTACCCGGATCGGGGATAATATATTTGAGTATTGCGACGAGATCAGAGAGATCCGATTTGTCGGAACACCCGAAGAATGGGAGCGCATCACGATGTCAAATCAAGCAAGAGAAGCACTTACCCCGCTTGTGGTGTACGTGGAAGAATGATGGCGGAATTTGCATCTGCCGTGCATCCTCGTAGGGGCGAATCATGATTCGTCCGCACGTATCCATTTCCAAAATAAAAATTTGAGCCATGCGCGGTTTGTGCATGGCTCAAACTCTTTTTAACCCGAAAAATCCTCGATCAGTGCGTCCAGCTCCTGCTCGCTGTACAGCAAAATGCCAACGGCCAGCTGCTCGCGGTCTGTGCGCGGCAGGGTTGCTACGGGAACGCAGAGCGTGCGCAAAAGCACGCCGTCTGCGTCATAAACACCGATGCGTCCGTTCACCTGCCGCACCGTGTAAAGCGCTGTCGGGGCGCTTGTATCGGGTGCTGTCTGCGGATCCTTCATCACATCCGTGCTTGCGCTGTCTTGCTCGGTCTGCACGGCGCTTTGCTGCTCTTCGGTCACGCTTTCAGTCATAGATTCAGTTGCAGGTTCGGTTTGCTGTTCGGTGTTTTGCTCTCCCTCCAGATACGTCAGCGCCTCGGCAAAGGCCTGCTTGGAGCTATTGAGCTGCGCGTGCAGGGAACTTAATGCAGTAATGACAGAGGAGCGGTAATCGCGGAAGGATTCGGCTGTGTTGCCGGCAATCACCGCGCATACAACCGACGCACCTACCGACAAAATAGTAACGCATAGCAGAACGCTAAAGGCAATTTTTAATGATCTCATGCTTGTACCTCGCTTTTTTTGTTTGCATGATTATTTTTGCCCGATTTAACAAGTCTATGCAAATCCGGAACAAAAAAGAGGAGAATGCATGAAAAAGCTTTGTAAATGGATCGCCATTTTGCTGACAGTTGCCAATCTGAGCGGCGCAGCAGCCTGTATTGCCGTCGGATTTATGCTTGCGCCTTACGCAAAAAGCGCGGTGGATGACGCCCTTTTGCAGATCGTGCGCACGGGCGGCACCTCGCGGCTGTATGCGTACGATTTTTCCGACCGTGCCGCGCGGCAGGGAAACGCTTATGAGATCGGCCCCTTGTGCGGCGGCAGTACCTATTATGAATACGCCTCCTTTGATCAGATCCCTCGCGCACTTGCGGATGCCTTTGTCGCCATTGAAGACAAACGCTTTTGGGAGCATGAGGGTGTGGATTTTCTGCGCACGGGAGAGGCTGCCTTGTCGTATCTGCAAAATCGCCTTTTGAAAAAGGACGGCAGATCCTTCGGTGCGTCCACTATTACGCAGCAATTAGTCAAGAATCTGACGGGGGACGACCGCATCAGCATCGACCGCAAGCTTGGCGAAATGTTTGCAGCCCTTGATCTGGAGCGCAGAATGAGCAAAAGCGAGATATTGGAAACCTATCTCAACGTCATCAACTTAGCCGACGGCTGCCGCGGTGTGGGCGCTGCCGCACAGCACTATTTTTCAAAAAACGTGTCCGCACTCAGCGTGGGGGAGTGCGCCTGCATTGCTGCCATCACCAACAATCCCGCGCGGTATAATCCCTTGACGCATCCCGAGCAGAACGAAAAGCGCAGGCAGCTGATTCTTTCCTGCATGCACGAGCAGGGATATATCGACAATCAAGCCTACGCGCAGGCCGCGCAGCCGCTTTCTTTTTCTCCGGGAGCGCAGCAGCAGAGGCGTGTTTCCTCATGGTATGAGGATATGGTGATCGAGGACGTCATACGCGATCTGTGCGACATGTACGGCTACAGCCGCAGCGTGGCAAGCAGCATGGTGTATGGCGGTGGGCTGCGCATTTATTGCGCCATGGACGAGAGAGTGCAGCGCATTCTGGAGGAATATTACGCCACCACTGATCTCTTTACCCCCGAGGAGCGTTCTTGCATGATGATCATCGATCCCGCAACGGGTGATATTTTGGGCGTGGCAGGGGCTGTCGGACAAAAAAACGCCAACCGCTTGCAGAATTACGCAACCGATACGCGCCTGCCGCCCGGCTCGGCCATCAAACCGCTCTCGGTCTATGCGCCTGCCCTGCAAAGAGGACTGATCAACTGGGCAACCGTATACGACGACGTGCCGCTGCGATTTGAGGGAGGTAAGCCCTGGCCGCGCAACGCGCATTTTGCCTATCACGGGCTGACGGCCGTGCATGAGGCACTTGCGCAGTCGGTCAACACGGTGGCAGTCAAAATCCTTGACGACCTTGGCAGGGAAAACGCGCTGGCATTTTTAAAGGAGCAGCTGGATATGTCCTCGCTGACCGAAAGCGACGTCACGCAAGCAGGGCTGGCACTTGGCCAGCTGGCGCATGGTGTGACCTTGCGTGAGCTGACCGCTGCCTACAGCATTTTTTACGATGGAAATTATCAACCATGGCGGTCGTATTACCGCGTCACGGATGCGGACGGTGTGCCGCTGCTGAGTGCGGCGGCCGAGCCGCGTGCCGTGCTGTCGCCCGAAAATGCTGCCATTATGACCAAAATGCTGCAGGAGGTGGTCACGGACGGCACGGCCAAGGGCAAGATCGGGCTTGCCGAGCAGACCGAGGTTGCGGGTAAAACTGGTACGACGCAAAGAGGCGTGGATCGGCTGTTCGTGGGCTATACGCCTGCCGTGTTGGGCGGTGTGTGGACGGGATACGATTATCCCGCAGAGCAGGGCGGTATTGAAGGCAACGTCAGCATTACGGTGTGGGACGAGGTCATGACAAGGCTGTACGACGCAGGCATTTTTGACAAAAGCCCGACTGCGTTTTCCATGCCCGAAACCGTGCAAAAATTCTCCTTCTGCGCCGATTCGGGACATCTGCCGGGCTATGCCTGCACGTGTGATCTGCGCGGAAATCGCAGCCGCACGGGGTATTTTACGGCTGATAATTTGCCGCACGGCACCTGCAGGACGCACGTGCTTGTGCAGTACGATCGCGTATTCGGTGGTGTGGCAGGGGGAAACTGCCCGCAAGATGCTGTGCGGGACGCAGGATTATTGCGCGGCACGCGCAGCTTTGGGCAAGAGGTGTTTATCAAGGATTCACCCTATTTTCTCTGGGATGCACCGCCGCTTGACGGGGAATGGCGCGGCACATGGTATGCAACACCCTCCAAAACCAACCCCTGTCCTGCGCACGGGTATCAAGAAGCAGAACCGGAAGAATAACTGCGCGAAGCGCAATATCACTTGCCAAAGGCAAATATCACTTGCCAAAGGCAAATACCACTTGCCAAAGGCAAATACCACTGCACAAACGGTCGGGCATATCCTCGACCGTTTGTGCATATTTTGTACGGGGTGATGGTGATGAAACGAGAAAACGGTAATACAGCATTGGTATGGGCGCTCGCCTTTGGCGCAGGAGTGGCACTTTGCGGCATGGGCGTCCGATTTTGGTGGGGCTCGCCAAATACGGGCATCACGCAAATGGGTATACGAGATCTTATACCGCCCGTGTGGCTGATGAGCCTTTTGTGGATGCTTTGGTATTTCCTTTTGGGCGCAGTATTGGGTGCAATACTATGTACATACGGACGCAACTGTATCGGTGCCTGGCGCGGCGCGTGCTTCTTTTTGCTGATGATCGGCGTGGGCTTTTTGTGGTATCCTTTGTTTTTCGTCAAGCAGAATTTGGTGCTTTCCTTGCTTGTCATTGTTCTTGCCGCAGTATTGTGTGCCGTGTGCGCGCTGCATTGGCAATGCTTGTCCCTTGGGGCGGGGGCAGTGCTGTGGTTGCACCTTTTGTGGCTGCTTTATATGCTGATTTTGCAGCTGGTATGCTTATTTGGTGTGTAAAATATGCAAAAAAACAGTTGACAAACGCAAAAAAATGCAGTATAATAGACATGACAAAAAAATCCTAAAGGAGATATTGCAATGAAACTTTACAGAGTATTAGCTTTGGCACTTGCAATCGTCATGATGGGTTGCGTTCTGGTTGCTTGTGATAAAAAAGAGCCTGAGCAGACCAGCAAGACCATCGTCGTAAAATTCACGGTCAAGGATGGCCCCGATAAGGACAGCAACGTTCTGATCCAGGATCCCGAGTATGCGTATACGTATACCGGTGACGCTGAACCGACCATTACCCAGGTTCTGATCGACATTTGCGAGTTTGAAGAGGTCGGCATCGAGTTCAAGGATGAATCCCAGGAAACCATCACCAAGATCGGCAACAAGACCGCAGGCAAGGGCCAGTTCTGGACTTACGCACTCAACGGTGTAAACGACCTGGATAACCCCATGTACGTGCAGACCGTTAAGGAAGGCGACATTATCGTTGTTTATCTGGAATCTCTGGATTGATCGGATACGTAAATAGCAAAAAAAGGGCGAGTGATCGCCCTTTTTGCATTGTAGCTATATCATATTAGCGGATAATCCCACCGCCGATGACCGTGTCACCGTCGTAAATCACGGCAGACTGACCGGGGGCAATGGCTCTTTGCGGGGTGTCAAATTCCACGTGCAGGGAATCGTGACCTGTTTGTGTGACGGTTGCAAGTGCGGGCGTGTGTGCATAGCGGATCTTGACATGGGCGCGAATAGGCGCGTCAAGCGCGTTGAGTGCGATCAGATTGATGCGGCTAAGATCCAGCTTTCGCGAAAACAGCGCGTCGTTGCGGCAAAGCATGACTGTGTTGTCCGCTGCGTTTTTGCTTTTGACGTACATAGGCTCGCCAAGCGCGATACCAAGCCCCTTGCGCTGCCCGATCGTATAGTGAATAATGCCCGCGTGCTGCCCAAGCACCCGTCCGTCCTCATCCACAAAATTGCCGCGGGGGTAGGTTGCCCCCGTATTTTTGGTGATGAACGCAGCATAGTCACCGTCCGGGACAAAGCAGATGTCCTGGCTGTCGCTTTTGTGCGCGTTGACAAGATCGTGCTGCGCGGCAATCTCTCGTGCCTCCGCCTTGGTCATGCCACCCAGAGGGAACAGCGTGTGCGCGAGCTGATGCTGCGTCAGCTGCCAGAGAAAATAGGTCTGATCCTTGCTCGGATCAGCTGCCCTTTTGAGCAGGTATCTGCCATTTTCCGCTTGCTCGATACGCGCGTAATGCCCGGTGGCGATCTTGTCGTAGCCTGCCTTTAGCGCCGCGTCCAGCAAAGCACCGAATTTCAAGCACCTGTTGCAAACGATGCATGGGTTGGGTGTGCGGCAGCTTTGATATTCCGCAATGAAATCGGCTATGACGCTTTGGTCAAACTCTGCACCGAAATCCATGACCGTGTGTGAAATGCCCAAATGCTCGCAAACGGTGCGCGCGTCGTCCACATCCTTGTCCGAGCCGCAAACGCGACCGCCCATTTCTTCGGGAGCGGGGCGCCAGAGTCGCATGGTGCATCCCGCTGCGTCGTAGCCCTTCTCTATGCAGAGCAGGGCAGTCACCGCGCTGTCCACGCCGCCACTCATGGCGACCATGACCTTTGTATTGTTTTGATTGTTCATGTTTATCCTTTTACTTTCAATAGAATTCCACCACGCGCGCTACGCTTCCGCCGCTGATCAGCTGGGGAATGCGTCCTGCAAACGTGCTGTCATAGTCCACGTGCAAATGTCCTGCTAAAATGCATTTAACGGCGGGCTCGCCTGCTACGTATTCAAGGAACTCTGCCGTGGTCGCATCGGTCTTTTGCTGGCGGTAGCGATAAGAGTCGTAATCTGCGATCAGCTCGTCCGGTACACCCGCAAGATAAGCGCATGAGCCCGAGCGCGCTCTTGCGTCGTCGTATAGCTTGCGCTCGTAAAGCGGTGTGTGCATCATCAGCACGACGGGCAGCCCCTGCGCGACCTGTGCCTTCAAAAAGGCCAGCTGTTCGGGTTCAAAATAATAATAGCCGTTGTCAAGTGCAACGAAATTGATGGCCGCGTCACCGTTTTTGATGATGCGCGAGGATATGCGGATGTCGTTTTTGTAGCAGGACTGTACGGCGGCAAGACTTTGGTTGCGGTAGTCTGCATCCTCCCACGCTTCGCCCACGTACAGGGAAAACTCGTGATTTCCCGTGGCCATAAAAATATCGTGGCTGTCGGCAAAGGCCTTGGCTGCCTCCAGATTAGCAAGAGAAACAAAGTCGATCAGGTCCCCCGTGTGCATGATGGGCAGCCCCAGCTCTTTTGAAAGGCGGCCAAGCTCGGCAAGACGCGCGTCTGCGTCTGGAAATCCCGGCAGACGGTTGTTTGCAAGCTCGACCTTGCGCTGTCCGTCACGTGCGTCGGCATGCGTCAGGTGCGTGTCGGATGCGTGCAGCACGCGAATGGGGGCGGGAAGGCCGATTTCAATTTTTGTGTGAATGGGTTGCATATTAATCTCCATGCCGCAATCAGACCTGTCCGTCTCCCCACGTGAACTGCGTCAGCGCACCCTCGGTCTGCAGCTGTTCGAAATTGTCTTGGCGCAGCACCTCGTATACTGCAATGGCTACCGAGTTGGAAAGATTGAGCGAGCGCAGGGTGGGGCGCATGGGAATGCGCACGCAATCGTCGGGGTGCGCGGCAAGCAGCTCCTCGGGCAATCCCTTGGTCTCCTTGCCGAACATCAGATATACCTCGTCGGGGTATTCTACTTCGGCGTAATTGTATTTTGCTTTGGTGGAGAAATAGTAGACCTTGGCATCCGGGTGCTTGGCGTAAAAATCTTCAAGTCCGTCGTAGTAGGTGATATCCAGCTTGTCCCAGTAGTCAAGCCCCGCGCGTTTTAAGTGCTTGTCGGTCACGGTAAAGCCCATGGGACGGATCAGATGCAGGGAAGCTCCCGTGGCCGCACAGGTGCGTGCAATGTTGCCCGTATTTTGCGGGATCTCGGGCTGGTGGAGAACGATGTGTATG
>JAZQYT010000100.1:0-3233 GCA_045633665.1 Eubacteriales bacterium
CCTTGGTGGTCACGCAGGTGCAATCGTCGCCAAGCTCTGCAAGCTCACGCGCCTTACCGCTGTCCACCATATCAATGACGTAGCGCACGCTCTGCTCGGAAAGCTGGCTGTATTTGATCATATTGGCCAGGTATTCGATCACGGCAGCACCCTTGTTGATCTGCTCGCGATCCTCACCTGTCACAATAATGCTGTCACCGCCGTCGTCTGTTGCGCGGTTGCGCACCTGTACGCCAAACGCCTGCTCCACGGCTCTGACGTTGACGTCATAGCTACCGAAAATGGCAGCGGTATCCTCGGAGGAGGCTACCTTGATAATTCTCTGTTCCATAAAATAATCCTTTATTGTTTGTCTTTGAGATCCAGTTCAAATTCCTGCACGGCGCCGATATCTGCAATGCATGTCACATAGGCGCGCAGCGTCACGCCATCCTCCCCGATCTCGGTGCGGATGCGTTTGTCCAATAGTTCACCGTCAGAGAGCTCCTGCGCGATCTGCGCTGCCAGCTCCCTGTAAGCGATCGCGAGCGCGGCCTCGGTATCGCGCACGTCCGATTGCATTTGGTATGGCAGATACCGCTCCGTGTGCAAATACAGCGGCAGCTCCACGTCCGCGGTGGGGCTATAGTTATCCACTATATCTATTTTATCACAAACCATACCCCAATTTCCAGTACTTTGGAAAACTTTTATTGGAAAAGAGAAAAAAATTAACGATTTTTTCTCTAAAATTTCACCCGTATACATTTTTTTCTCGTATTCATAGGGAACGAACACCTCAAACTCCTGCACCGTTCGCGCAAACACCTTGCCCGAAGCCCTGGTAAAGCGGAAGCCATGGACTTGGCTGTCGTACACACCTGCGATCAAAATCTCCCCCGCGCTGACCTGCTGCCCCGCTGCTGCCAGCACGTTACCGCGATACAACTCCACTCTGACCACCTCGCCGCTGCGCTTTGCCACCACGTGCGCCGGGCGCAGAATGGGCGTGGGATCAGGCAATTTTTGCTCGACCAGCTCCACGTTTGCCACGTTGCCCTTGATGTTGACCGACAGCCACGCGATCTTGTCCGTGGCAAGCATGACGCGGTTTTCCAATTTGTCTGTATCCACCGACGGGATGAACGTACCGATCTCAAAGCCCTGCTCTGCCAGCATTTCCTTGACGGCGCCCGCTGTCAGCGTGCTGTTTCCGCTGACGCGGATATCAAACACAAAGCACTCGGAAGCGATCAGGATCCCTATCGCGCACACAGCCCCCAGCAAAATTCCGGGGCGCGCGAGCAGGCGAAGAAAAAGCTGCGGAAGTCCTGCACGCTTCACGACTGTGTACGTCACGTCCGCTCCCTGCATCAGCGCACACAGCTTTTTTGCCTGCCCCGTGCGCAGGCAAAGACACAGGCAGTCCGCATCGCTGCCGCCGTCCAGATACACAATGCCGTGGTGCATGCACAGGTTCAGCACCCGCTCGGCATACGCACGCCCGAGGCGCAAGGTGACGCAGCCCAGCAAAAAATACGCAATATTCATACCCCCTCCTCAAAGCTGACCGAATGAATGCAGCCGCCCACACCCAATGCGCCTGAAATAAACGAGGTACACCACATGCGCTCACCGCACACGCGCAAGCGCATATTTCCCAGATCAAGCAGCATCTCCTGTTCGCTGTATTTCAGTATCTTGCGGCAGCCCTGCAGCATAAGGCGATTTTGCCCTCGGATTTCAATGCGGATGCCGCTTATGATATCGGGAGAGATATCAAATTTCCGCTCCAGCCATTCGGCTGCGCTGATGCGCTCCTTGTTTTTTCGTCTTTGCATATTTTCCTCCGACAATGCTATATTGTAACAGATAGCCGAACGGCTA
This sequence comes from Eubacteriales bacterium, assembly GCA_045633665.1. GTDB lineage: Bacteria > Bacillota > Clostridia > Oscillospirales > CAG-272 > SVQP01. The sequence goes on from JAZQYT010000100.1 coordinate 1,867, forward strand.
CGCTTTATTATATGAAACCGAAGGAGGGTGTATGAACAAAGCCAAGCACCGCGCCATTCCCGCACCGGGACGGCCGGGATTCTTTATATTAGGCAGTGCAAGCATCCTGCTGTTGCTGTTTTATGCGGATAGTGCGATCAGCGCTGTGCAGGCAGGGCTTGCGCTGTGCGGCAAGACCGTGATCCCCGCGCTCTTTCCTTTTATGGTGGCTTCCGAGCTTTTGGTGGGCAGCGGCGGTGCGGCAGCACTTGGGCAACTGCTTTGTCGTCCCTTGCAATTGCTGCTTGGCGTACCGGGAGCGGCTGCCTGCCCCATTTTGCTGGGCGCACTTTGCGGCTTTCCCACGGGGGCGCGTGCCATGGCGGCGCTGTACGACAAGGGAGAGTTGAATGCCGCTCAATGCACGCGGCTTTTGACCTTTATCAACAATCCCAGCTCGGCCTACATGATCAGCGCCGTGGGGGCATCGCTGCTCGGCAGCCGCAGGATGGGACTTTTGCTGTACGGCATTTCGCTTTTGTGCGCGCTGCTAACCGCTCAGGTCACGCGCTTTATCATGCCCGATCATCACAGGCAAGCCGCACCGCAAGCAAAGCCGCAGCCCGTGCGCCTGGGAGCGGACGTGTTTACCAATGCCGTGACCTCAGCTGCGCAAAGCATGCTGGCCGTATGCGCCTACGTGCTGTTTTTCTCAGCCGTGCTGGGGGCTTTGCAAAGCGCATGCGCAGGCCTTTCGCTCCCACCCGTATGTACTGCTCTGCTGTACGGATTTGTGGAAATGTCGGGCGGCATTGCACGCGCTGCGCAAATGGGAGATGCCACGCAGGCCGCCATGCTTTGCGCAGGGCTTTCGTGTTGGTCGGGTATTTCGGTCATGTGCCAGATCATGACGGTCTGCCGCGGCAGAAGTCTGCGCTTTCTCCCTTACGTGCTTGCCAAAATCGCGCAAGGCGTCATGGCGGCAGCGCTCTGTGGCCTTGCGGTACGCTATCTGTTGCCGCTGCTGCCGCCCGAGGACACGCACGCAAGCCTGCTTTTGCCCGAGGGGACGACAGAGATACTCTCACACGCGGTCAATCTCTCGTTTTTGGCGGCCTGCGCAGCGATGTTATGGAGAAAATCCAAAGCCACCCTGTAGGGATGCCCACTGTAGGGACCGGCGTCCTCGACGGTCAGCCCTATGCAAACAAATAAAATTCATCTCACCACCGCCGTGCTAACGACATATATTGACAATGAGGTCACTCACCTCAATGAAAGGCGGTCACGACATGAAACATTCAGATCTTATCAGTCAGCAAAACGCTCCGCGCCATGAGGGGCAAACGGTTGCGGTGATCGGATCGGCCACTTACGCCGCCAAAGCA
>JAZQYT010000101.1:0-1788 GCA_045633665.1 Eubacteriales bacterium
ATCTGCTCCCGCGCCACTTCTTATAATTACCGCAAGATCCTCTACGTGATAAACATCAGAGAAATCCATGCTTTCTCTTCTTTCTTCGGTAATGGTAATGCCCGATATACCAAGGTCATATTTTGCTGACTGAACGCCACCGAGAACTGATGCAAATGCTACATCCTCAAACTGAATGGCATAGCCGTATTCTTGAGCAAAGCCCGTAATAAACTCAATATCAAAGCCGACAAATTTATTATTTTTGAGATATACAAACGGCATGGAGGCAGAATTGATGGCAACGGTAATCGTACCCTTTGTACCATTCAGGTTATCATAGGATGTAAACTCTGTCGGTTCTTTCGCGCCAAACCATTTTTCTTCCAACGCCCGAAGAGTTCCGTCCGCACCTATCTTGGCAATATAGTCATTGACTTCTTTTTGAAGTTCAAGCTTTTGACCCTTGGGGAATATCATTCCGTAATTGCTTTCACCAAGAGGCTCGTCAATACGATCTACCGCCTGACCTTCCCAAAGCATTGACGTATATAGAGATTCGTCACAGCCAAAAGCTTCTATTTTGTTACTGTTCAGTGCTACAATCAAATCTGTTATGGAATTGAATTCCATGTACTCAGCATCGGGAACAAGCTTGGGCATCATAACCGCATGAATAGAGCCTGTCAGAACGCCTACGCTTTTTCCCGCAAGGTCGGAGAGATGGGTTGTATTTCCACCCGATTGCTTCTGCTCTTTCACAACAAGAACGAGATCTTCCGTATGGGAAACATCGGAGAAATCCACGCTTTCCTTGCGCTCGTCTGTAATGGTAAAGCCTGCCGCACCCATGTCAAAGGTGCCGCTGGCGACGCCTGCCAGAACACCGGCAAAAAGTGTGTCCTCAAATTCGACGCTGTATCCGTACTCACGGCAAAAGCCTACGATCAGCTCAACGTCATAGCCGGCATACTGTCCGTTCTTGAGATAAGTAAAGGGCTTGGTGGTGGAGCAGATACCAACTCTGAGAGAGCCGTTTTCACCGCTCAAATCGTGATAATCTGCAAATTCGGCCGGCTCCTTGTTGCCAAACCACTTATCCTGCAGATCCTGCCAGGTGCCGTTATCCTTGATTTTTGCAAGATAATCGTTGAACTGCTTCTGGAGAGTCGGATTTTTCCCTTTCTCAAAGATGATACCGGAATTACTGGGAGCAATCGCCTCTGCAACTCGCTCAACCGCGATGCCTTCCCATCTCATAGCAAGGTAAGCCGACTCGTCGGTCGGGAATGCGTCAATCTTTCCGTTATCCAACGCCATCTTGGCGTCCGCCGTGGAGTTGAACTCAACGTACACCGCATCGGGAACAAGCTGTGGAACGAGCACAGATGTCAAGGTTCCGGTCACAATGCCAATTCTCTTGCCTGACAGATCGAAAAGCTTTGCAATGCCCGTGCTTTCGTCCTTGTTGCCCGATTTGTGAATGACCAGCACCAGATCCTCGGTGTGGTTAACGTCGGAGAAATCCACGCTCTCCTTGCGCTCGTCGGTGATGGTGATGCCCGACATGCCGATATGGTACCGACCCGACGCAACACCTGCCATAATTGCGGCAAACGCGGTATCCTCAAACTCAAGACGGTAACCGTACTCGCGGCAGAAGCCGACCATAAGCTCAACTTCAAATCCTGCATATTTTCCATCTTTGATGTATACAAACGGCTTTGAGGCAGAGCTGACACCGATTTTCAGCGTTCCGTTCGCACCGTCAAGATCGTCGTATGTCTCGAACACGGTTGGCTCACTGTC
>JAZQYT010000102.1:0-8667 GCA_045633665.1 Eubacteriales bacterium
GCCCTGGGCTGACGAGGCAAGACGCTACTATATCGGCATTGTTGGAAAATACGGTGCGCAGGTGCAGGCACTGCTCAAAAAGGCAGCGGGACTGGACATTGAGATCATCTGTCCCTTGCACGGCCCGGTGCTGACCGAGAATCTCGGCTATTATCTCAATCTCTACAACACCTGGTCGAGCTACCAGCCCGAGCAGGACGGTATCGTGATCGCCTACACCTCGGTTTACGGCAACACGAGCAAGGCCGTGATGCAGCTGGCAGAAAAGCTCAAGGCAAACGGTGCACCCGCGGTTATCGTGCACGACCTTGCAAGAACCGACGTTTCGGTAGCAACCGCCGACGCCTTCCGCTACAGCAAGCTGGTGCTGGCTACCACCACCTATAACGCTGACATATTCCCCTTCATGCGTGAGTTCATCAACCACCTGACCGAGCGCAATTTCTCGAATCGCACGGTTGCCATGATTGAAAACGGCAGCTGGGCGCCCCAGGCCGTCAAGGTCATGAAGCACATGCTGGAGGGCTGCAAGAATATCACCTACACCGACACCACGGTCAAGATCATGTCCGCGCTGAATGCAGAGAACAGCGAGCAGCTTGGCAAAATGGCAGACGAACTGTGCCGCGAATACCTGGCACAGCGTGACGACACCGCCAACAAAAACGACATGACCGCGCTGTTTAACATTGGCTACGGCCTTTACGTCATCACCTGCAACGACGGCAAAAAGGACAACGGTCTGATCGTCAACACAGTCACCCAGGTCACCAACACCCCCAACCGTCTGGCAGTCACCATCAACAAGGAAAACTACTCGCACCACGTCATCAAGCAGACCGGCAAGATGAATATCAACTGTCTGAGTGTGGACGCGCCCTTCTCCGTGTTTGAAAAGTTCGGCTTCCAGAGCGGCAGAAACGTGGATAAGTTCGCGGATTGCACGCCTCTTCGCTCGGACAACGGCCTCGTTTTCCTGCCCCGACACATCAATTCCTTCATGTCGCTCTCCGTAGAGCAATACGTTGACCTTGGCACGCACGGCATGTTTATCTGCTCGGTCACCGAGGCGCGCGTGCTTTCCGACAAGGAGACCATGACCTACACTTATTATCACCAGCACGTCAAGCCCAAGCCCCAGACCGAGGGCGTCAAGGGCTACGTTTGCACCATCTGCGGCTACGTCCACGAGGGCGAGCTGCCCGAGGATTTCATCTGCCCGCTTTGTAAGCACCCGGCCTCGGATTTCGTGGAAATCAAATAAAAAATCATAAAACAAACAATCAAAGGAGAAAATTTATTATGTGTGAAACCAAGTTTTATATTTGCGAAAAGTGCGGCAACCTGGTAGGTGCCATTCATGAATCCGGCGTTCCCATGAAGTGCTGCGGTCAGAACATGACCAAGATCGAAGCAGGCGTCGTGGAAGCAAGCCGCGAAAAGCACATCCCCGTAGCAGTCGTCGAGGGTGATAAGGTGATCGTCAACGTAGGCTCCGTGGCTCACCCCATGGTTCCCGAGCACAGCATCGAATGGGTATATCTGCAGACCACCAAAGGCGGCCAGCGCAAGTGCCTGAACGCAGGCGAAGCTCCCACCGTTACCTTCGCGCTCTGTGACGAACAGCCTGTTGCCGTGTACGCTTACTGTAATCTGCACGGACTTTGGAAGTCTGAATTTTAATTGAAAAGCTCAAATTTAAAAGGAGGTAATTATGGTAAACGCTAAGGTTCACGAGCTGCTTAATCAGCAGATCAATAAAGAATTTTACTCCGCATATCTCTATCTGGATTTTTCCAACTACTTCAAGGCTGCAGGCCTTGACGGCTTTGCAAACTGGTATATGATCCAGGCGCAGGAGGAAAGAGATCACGCCATGCTGTTCTACACCTACCTGCAGAATGAAAACATGCCCGTCACGCTTGACGCCATCGCAAAGCCCGACAAGACGTTTACCTGCCACATGGACGTACTCAAGGCAGGACTTGAGCATGAGGAATACGTGACCTCGCTGATCAACGACATCTACGCAGCAGCATACGACGTGCGTGATTTCCGCACCATGCAGTTCCTTGACTGGTTTGTCAAGGAGCAGGGCGAGGAGGAAACCAACGCCAACGATATGATCACCAAGATGGAGCTGTTCGGCTCTGATCCCAGAAGCCTGTATCTGCTCAACCAGGAGCTGGCAGCAAGAGTTTACACCGCTCCCTCGCTGGTACTCTGATTTAAAAACAAGGAGTTTTTTATGGCAAAATACGTTTGCGGTGCATGCGGCTGTGTATACGATGAAGAGCTCGGCATTCCCGAGCAAGGCATTGCTCCCGGCACCAAATTTGAGGATCTTCCCGAGGACTTCGAATGCCCCCTGTGCGGTGTGGGCAAGGAGCTCTTTGAAGAGGCATAAAAATAGCAAGTCCACGCCGCACATGGCGTGGACTTTGACTTACAGGAGTTTTTTATGGAACTTGTACTTTTGACAGCCGTGGGCGTTGGCGGTGCAACTGTCATTGGCGCCGTGATCGGCTTTGTTTTCAAAAAAATATCTCACACCTTCTCGGATATCGTGCTGGCCTTTGCCGCGGGCGTTATGCTGGCGGCGGCTGTGCTTGGCCTGATCCTCCCCTCTGCCGAATACGGCATGGCGGATCTTGGCACATGGGGACTGCTCATTACGGTCGCAGGCATATTCGCAGGCGCGCTTTGCCTGAACCTGATCGACAAGCTGGTTCCGCACCTACATAAACTTGCGGGTGTGGAGGACGAGGCGCACCGCAACGCAAACCTGAGCCGCGTGCTGTTGTTTGTCACGGCCATCGCCATTCACAATCTGCCCGAGGGCATTGCCGCAGGTGTGGGCTTTGGCGCAGGTGACACAAGCCAGGCGCTGATCATTGCAGGCGGCATTGCGCTGCAGAATATTCCCGAGGGCATGGTCATCATCGGGCCTATGCTGGCGGCAGGCGTCAAGCCGGGCAGGACCTTTGCACTTGCCATGCTGACAGGCCTTGTAGAGGTCGTCGGCACGCTGCTTGGCTACTTTGCGGTCAGTATCGCATCGGCCATTCTTCCCTTTGCACTGGCCTTTGCGGGCGGTACCATGCTGTACGTCATCAGCGATGAGATGATCCCCGAAACGCATGCGCACGGACATCAGCGCGGTGCAACGTATGCGTTGCTGGTCGGCTTCTGCGTCATGCTGATCACCGATCTTTTGCTCGGATAATTTTTCACTTTTTTGAAAAAGCATTACACTTTTGAAAGAAAAAAGCGACTATACGGGTGCAGAAATCAATAAAAGTGAGGGAAACTTTATGAACAACAACTCTTTTACGACCGAAACCGACGTCCAATATGCGCGATTCCAATTCTTCAAGCCCCTGCTCTTTGTCGGCATCGTTTTATCCTTGCTGGCATGTCTTGGCTTTTTGATCGCATGGCAAACCTTCGTGTTTTTTGAATCTATCGTGATCGTAACATGCCTTGTCGGTTATCTGAGCAGCAAGGGCAAATCCGACTGGAGCCTGCACTTTGAAAACGACGTGCTGACGCTGACCAACAACACAAACGGTCAGACCTATTCGGTATGGGACATTCCCGCGTCCGACATTGTCATCAAGCAATCCAAGCAGGACATCAAGCGCGATTATTGCAATGTGGTCATCAAAAACACCGTGTTTGGCTTTTACGGTGTCAGACGCTGCAGCGCTTTGCGCGAATACATCAAACAAAATTACAGATGATCCAAATAAGCGCATAACAAGTGAATTATGGTTGACAAACCGCGAATTTTGTACTATAATGGTGGTATCATAATCACTCCCGGAGGTCATCATGAATTTTTTGGAAGAACGTATTCTCAAGGACGGCATTGTCAAGCCCGGCAACGTGCTCAAGGTTGACAGCTTTCTCAATCACCAGATGGATGTGCAGCTGCTCGATGAGCTGGGCAAGGCCTTTTACGAGCGTTTCAAGGACAAAGGGATCACCAAGATCCTGACCATTGAGGCCTCCGGCATTGCCATTGCCTGCGCAGCGGCCAGATATTTCGGCGCACCTGTGGTGTTCGCCAAGAAATCCAAGAGCATCAATATTGACGGTGACATGTACGTTGCAGAGGTGGAGAGCTTTACGCATAAGAACAAGAATACCGTCATCGTTTCCAAAAAGTTCTTGCGTCCGGGCGACCGCGTGCTGATCATTGACGACTTCCTTGCCAACGGCTGTGCGCTGCAGGGGTTGATCTCGATCACCGAGTCGGCTTGCGCAAGCGTGGAGGGCATCGGCATTGCGGTGGAAAAGGGCTTCCAGCACGGCGGCCGCGTCATCCGCAACTTGGGCTACGACCTCTACTCGGTTGCAATCGTGGACGAAATGAATGCCGAAACAGGCGAAATTGTATTCAGAGAACAGTAATACAGGCAAAAGCGGCTTTTCAGAGCCGCTTTTGCTTTTTCTTTGGTGAATTTACAGTTTATTAACAATATTTTCCCAAAATTCTGAGATTATTTTTTCCAAAATGCGTCTTTATAGGTGAAGGGGCTTTTGGGATAAACGGTCATATTTTGGGATAAACGGTATTTGACAGCACGCATGGCGTGTGATATAATGAAAACAGAACGTGAAAGAGGGAGGTATCCATGGAATTCATCACAGTATTTATCAAATACGCTCTGATACATTACGGTATTGGATTGCTTGCCTTCCTATCTCAGGACGGAAATGCTGTTACCGATCTTCCGCCATGGATAGCCGTCAACATCATCGTCAACATGACCGTTTTCATATTTTCCGCAATCGGATTTCAGAAATTCGTTTTCAAATCCGAGCGACTCTTGCAAACCACCCGCAAATGGCTCAGCATTCCGTGCGGCTTTGGCTTCTCTCTTGTGTATCTTTTTTTGACCTTCGTGATTGCATATCTTGTCTGACCAAAGATGCCCCAATGCCATCTGAGCCCCAATCACAATCAAACGAAAAGGAGGCCGACAATGCGCACCAAGAAACTTTTGCGAATTTTGATCATTCCCGTCGCGATGCTTTTGTGCATTTCCGTATTCTGCGCCTGTGATCCCGATTGGTACGAGGGGCGTCGCCCCACCGATCAGCCCGGCACCAAATGGGTGTGTGAGGAATACAATATGTCTTTTGAGGTCGGTGAGGACGGCCTTGTCAAAAACGGTGTTTTCAAAACCGAGGACGGAGATATTGCCTTTGATTTTTCGTGGGCTGTGGGAACTACTCACGTAATCGTATATGACGCAGATTCGTTCAAAAGAGTCGATGAGCACACCATAGACTACGACACTCTTTTTGACGGGACTTGTGAGTTTGGCAGAAAGGAATTTGAAATTTACATCAATTCGGATCTCTACGATTACTTCCCCGACAGCTGCATCCTGCGATTTGTGCGGGTAGATGAATAAAGGAGAATCACATGAAAGCATTGAGAATCATCAGTTTTATTTTGGCAGTTTTAGGTTTGGCCATGGCAATCGCCGGATTTTTCATGGACAGTTATCTCGGCCCGGTCGGCAGTTATATCTGGCGCACAGCTGATTTGCTTTTGCTTACGGGATATTTAGTCATTTCCATAATCTGCTACAAAAAAAGAAAAAAAGCACAAAACGAAACCGATCATGATCACGATCAAGGAGACAGACAATGAAATTTTCAACCACACATCCCGTATACGGTGAGATTCTATTGGATTGGGGCTTTTGGTCGGGTAAAGCCACCCTTTACTTTGACGACGTTGAGATAAAAAAGACCGGGAAAATGACCTTTGAGCTGGATGCTCCCGAGAACGGCCAACCCATTCCCGTTGCGTTGCACGGCACAATTTTGAAGGGCTACTCCATCACGGTGAGCAATGAGAGCATTGCCATCTCGCCCAAAGCCAAGTGGTATGACATTGTACTTGGCATCATCCCCGCCATCATGATATTCCTGTATCTGGGCGGTGCGATCGGTGGAGGAATTGGCGGTGCTGTGGCCGTTTTGACCACGATCACCATGCTGCTCCGTCCCAAGGTCAAGCATAAGATTCTGATCTGTCTGGGCATATCCGCCATCAGCTTACTGGCTTCCATGATGCTCGCAACAATCATTTCCCTGCTATTCTGATTTTTTTCGACACATCCGCACACTACCGTTACGTGACTGATACATAAGGAGAAGCTATGACTATATTGCAAAACACATCATTCGGGCTTGTTGATTCCATATTGCTTGATGTTTTATTGTCCACCTTAATCGTAATACTGCTTGGTGCAGCCGGCTATTTTCTTTTCTTCTGTTCCATCTTGGACGACCGCAGAGATGCAAGAAGAAAGCACAGAGCAAACCGCACAGGCAATCCGTGGGATCGCATGATCCCACAGGATCAAGCTCCTGCGCCAAAAGATTACAAGCATATCATCGTCAGCCTGATCCTTCTGGCGCTTGCAGTGGTAGGCATCGCTTTGCTGTTCCTTTTGTGATGGGCGCAGCAGCCCCTCTGTCCGCTGCTTGCATTTTCGCACAAGACACATAACGCCAATGCTTTCTTTTTGAAGGTGTTGGCGTTTTTTGATCTTCCACGCTTCAGCCACCCGACCAACGCGCCAATATTGACAAAATGCGAAATTCATGCTACAATGGAGAAAACAAACCAAATACAAGCAATAAGGACGATATATGAAACGAAAAAAACGGTTTTCGCTATCCACCACGCACCTGATCATGCTCAGCTTTCTTGGCGTGATCGCGGTGGGCGCGCTGCTACTCTGGTTACCGATCAGCACAAAGAGCGGTGAGAGCGTGGCATTTGTGGACGCGTTGTTTACTGCCACCACGGCCACCTGTGTAACAGGATTGGTCACGCTTTCCACGCACGCGACCTGGAGCGTGTTCGGGCAGATCGTCATCCTGCTGCTCATTCAAATCGGCGGTCTTGGCCTGATCACCATCATGGGCGCGATTTCACTTTTCCTGCACAGGAAAATGGGACTTGGTGACAGAGTGCTGCTGCGTGACGCTTTTAATCTCAATACGCTCTCAGGACTTGGCTCCTTTGTCAAGCGCGTTGTGCTTGGCTCTTTGATCGTGGAGGGTGCGGGCGCCTTGCTGTATATGACGGTATTCATCCCCCAATTCGGCGCAAAAGGCATCTGGATCTCGATTTTTACCGCGATCTCGGCATTCTGCAACGCGGGCATCGACCTTTTGGGCGACGTCAGTCTGAGCGCGTATGCAACCCATCCGCTCATCAACGCCGTTACGATGGCGCTGATCGTTTCTGGCGGCATTGGCTTTGTGGTATGGTGGGACATCATACACGTCTTTACCTACGTAGGCAAGCGCAAGCGTCCCTTCTCCTATCTCACTCTGCAATCCAAAATTGCGCTGGCAGGCACCGCTGCGCTCCTTCTGCTGGGTACTGTTGCATTCCTTGCGCTGGAATGGAACAACCCCTTAACGTTTGGTCCCCACTCCCTGCCAAACAAGCTGCAAATGGCACTGTTCCAATCGGTTACGACCAGAACGGCAGGCTTTTTCACCGTTCCGCAGGAGGCATTGACTATGCCCTCCGCGCTGCTTTCCCTGGTGCTGATGTTTATAGGCGGCTCTCCCGTGGGTACGGCAGGCGGCATTAAAACGGTCACCTTTGCGATATTGATCGCCAAAGCAGCAAGCGCCATTCGCGGAAGAAATCGCGTTTCCCTGTTTGGCAGAACTGTCAAGGACGAGGCGATCGGCAAAGCGGTTGCGGTGTGCATGACCTCGTTTTGCATCATGGCACTGGCTACGTTTGGGCTTTCCTTAGTCACAAGCGCACCCTTAATTGACGTTCTGTATGAAACGGTCAGCGCAACCGCAACGGTTGGCCTGACGCGTGCGCTGACGCCTACGCTGAGTGCGGTGGGCAAGCTGATCGTGATCGCAACCATGTACCTTGGCCGCGTAGGGCCTATCTCGCTTGCCGTAGCCTTTACGGTAGGCTCAAATTCGCAAAATCTGATCGAAAACCCAACCGAAGACATCAGCGTTGGTTAGTGAGGTAAACTATGGCAAATAAAAAATCATATGCAGTCATCGGCCTTGGCAGATACGGCAAGGCTGTTGCAAAAGAGCTTTTACAAAACGGAGCCGAGGTGCTGGCGATCGATATGGATCCCGACGTGGTCAATTCGGCAGCCCGCGTCATTCCCCATTGCAAATGTGCAGACGTCACCAAGCCCGGAGCCATCAAGGAGCTTGGCATTGCGGACATGGACGCCGTGATCGTTGCCATTGCGGGCAACATAGAGGCCAGCGTCATGGCCACCATGCTTTGCAAGGAGGCGGGCGTTAAGCACGTGGTGGTCAAGTGCGCCAATTCCCTGCACCAGCGTATGCTGCTCAAGATCGGTGCGGATCAGGTCACCTTCCCCGAGTATGAATCGGGCGTACGCCTGGCCAAGAATCTGATCAGCGCAGGCTTTGTGGATATTGCCGAGCTTTCCGACGAGGTCTCGGTGGTCGAGCTTGAGGTCAAGGACGAATGGAACGGAAAAACGCTGATCGAGCTCAGCCTGCGCCGCAAATACGGCATCAACGTCGTAGGTCTTCGAAAAGAGGGCAAGCTGATGATCAACATCGATCCCGAAATGGCGCTGCGCAAGGAAATGACGCTTGTGGTCATTG
>JAZQYT010000103.1:0-15663 GCA_045633665.1 Eubacteriales bacterium
GGCTATGCCCGAAACTGAAATACCACCCGCTATGGCGGGTGGATATTTATTTGTCTACAAAAGGTGTCGTCGCGTTTTTCGTTGCCACATCAGCGTCAGAAATTCATTCTATTCGCATTCTCCCCCCTGCGCATGGGACAAGCCTGCGCGTATCTTCCCCCCTTCCGGGAGGGGGGATAAACGCGCGCCGGCCTGTCCTTGGCGCAGGGGGGGAGAATGCGAATCCAAACGGTTTCTGCGCGTTTCCCTCTATAACAAAAGGAGAAGCCGGAAACAGATCTCTGCCTTCATTAAACATATTTTACCGCTTATTTATCAGCTCCATCGGGTTAACTCTTTTTTCTTATGCATGAGAATTATTGTCAAATCCGTTTGCTTTTTTCGTTGTTTTTACCAAAAGTGAAAAAAGAAAAATATATTATCAAAAAAGTGTAGACTTTTGTCGCGAAATGTGGTATGATATTGTAGTATGGGTATGTGTGGCTATTGACGCCTATTACCCAAAACAGAATTCAGAAAGGGATGGTACGCCGTATGATTTACGATCTGCAAAAAGCAAGCCTTTGGAAAAGAATATCGGCGTTTCTTTTTGACATTATCATATTTGCGATCCTGGCTGTCGGTATTGCGGCCTTGATGTCCTTCGCGCTGGATTACGATCGGCATATGGACTTTATTGAAGAAAGAAAGGACGCGCACGTAGCAGCGTGCGAGGATGAATACGAGAAATTGCACGGAACGCGCTGTGAGCTGGATCTGAGCATTGCTTACGAGGAAATGTCCGAGGAGCAAAAGGAGATCTACGACATGGTAGACAAAGCGCTCTCCGAGGATAATGACCTGGCCATCACCTATATGCTGCTGCTCAACTTTACGCTGATCATGATCTTGGTCGCGGTGCTTGTGTCGTATGCGATTTTGGAATTTGCCATTCCCATGATATTCAAAAACGGACAAACACTTGGGAAAAAGATGTTCGGTCTTGGCGTGATGCGCACAAATTCGGTCAAAGTCACGCCCGTGGCCCTCTTTATCCGCGTGCTGTTCGGCAAATGCACGATCGAAACGCTGCTTCCGCTGTTCCTTGCGGTCATGATGTTCTTTGGCATCATCGGCATTGTTGGCCCCATCGTGATGCTCGGTCTTGTGATTCTGGAGATCGTATGCATGTGTGCAACGCGCACCAATTCCACCATTCACGACCTGATCTCGGATACCGTGGTGGTTGATCTGACCACGCAGATGATCTTTGAGAGCGAGCAGGCACTCATTGATTACAAAAAAAGAATTCATGAGCAAGAGGTTGCAAACGCACCCTATTGATCCCCGTTTACAATGATTTGTTTAGCAAATAAAAAGTATATAAACACAAATGGAGGTTAGATGAAATGAAAGTTGAATTACGAAATCTAACGAAGATCTTCCCCAGCCGCAATAAAAAGGCAGGGGGCGAGGTGGTCGCCGTAAACGACTTCACCTTTACCATTCCCGACGGCAAGCTCGTTGGCCTTCTCGGCCCTTCCGGTTGTGGAAAGAGCACCACTCTTTACATGATCAGCGGTCTGCAGAAGCCTTCCGCGGGACAGATCTTCTTTGGTGAAGAGGATGTAACTACACTTTCTCCCGAAAACCGCGGTGTAGGACTTGTGTTCCAGAACTATGCGCTGTATCCCCACATGACGGTCAAGCAGAACATCCTGTTCCCCCTGCAGAACCTGAAGGGCAAGGACAAAATGACCAAGGAAGAGATGATCGAGCGTGCTTACCAGGCTGCAAAGCTGGTGCAGATCGAGGATCTGATGGACCGTAAGCCCAGCGAAATGTCGGGTGGTCAGCAGCAGAGAGTTGCGATCGCAAGAGCACTGGTCAAGATGCCCCGCGTGCTGCTTTTGGACGAGGCGCTTTCCAACCTGGATGCAAGACTGCGTCTGCAGACCAGAGAAGAGATCCGCCGTATCCAGAAGGAAACCGGTATTACTACCGTATTCGTTACGCACGACCAGGAAGAGGCTATGTCCATTTCCGATATGATCGTGGTAATGAAGCTGGGTGTCGTGCAGCAGATCGGTGCACCGCAGGAGGTTTATGACGATCCTGCAAACCTGTTTGTTGCAAAGTTCCTTGGCACGCCCCCCATCAACGTATTCAAGGGCAAGGTTGCAGGCGGCAAGCTGTATCTCGGTGAGAGTGCTGTGCTGAACGTCAGCGGTGTAGAGGATCGCGACGTATTCGTGGGTATCCGTCCCGAGGGCTTCAATCTGGATCCCAACGGTCCCTTTGTATGTGATCTCAAGAACGTCGAGGTCATGGGCCGTGATATGAGCGTGGTTTGCGAGCATCCCGCATCCGCAAATCCGCTGGTTCGTGCAATCATCAACTCCGACAACAAGGTAGACCTTTCTTGTGCAAAGGTATCTTATTCGCTCAAGCCTCATAAGGTGTTCCTGTTTGACGCAGAGACCGAGAACAGAATTCATTTCTGAGGAGGGTATCATGGTTGACAGTAAACAACAATGGAAAGCGTGGCTTTATCTGCTTCCCGCGATCATTCTGTTGCTGATCTTCACCGCGTGGCCTATCGTGAATACTTTGCGTATGGCATTTACGGTCCGTTGGGATCCGGAGCTGCCCGTAGAGTATGAGATCGTAGAAGAAGTCGTTACGATCTGGGATGAAAACGGTGACCAGGTAGAGGTCGTCAACAAGAAAGAAGTACCGGTCAAGTGGGGCGGTTATACCACCTATAAGATCTCGGAGAGTATCAGCGGTGATTACGATTATGAATTCGGTCTTGCAAACTTCAAGGCTGTTATCAATTACGATGGCTTCTGGCTGATCATGCAAAACACAGTGCTGCTTTGCGTGCTGACCGTGCCGCTCTCCACCTTCTTAGCACTGCTGATCGCTGTATGTCTGAACGCGATCAAGCCCCTGCGCCGCCTGCTGCAGACCATTTTCTTCTTGCCGTACGTGACCAACTCGATCGCGATCGGTATGGTATTTGCAGCAATGTTCAATATCGTCGGTGTCAACACCTCCGATATCGCAGCCAGCACCTCGGTCGGTATCATCAATACCGTTATCGGCTGGTTTGGCATGGATCCGATCAACTGGATCAACCAGGGCTCGACGTACTGGGCCAACATGTTGGTCATGATCATTTATATCGTCTGGAACGCGCTGCCTTTCAAGATCCTGATCCTGTTGGGCGGCTTGCAGAGTGTTAACAAGCAGTATTACGATGCAGCAAAGGTTGACTCGACGCCCAAGTGGAGAGTCTTTACCCGCATCACCGTGCCGCTGCTTTCTCCCATGATCGCATACGTCGTGATCACGGGCTTTATCGGCGGATTCAAGGAATACACCAGCATCGTCGGTATCTTCGGTGAAACCATGCAGCCTCCCGGAGCAGCGGTGGGTACACCAAGACTTCAGACTATGGTCGGCTTTATTTACGATAACCTCGGTAATGCGGAGGGTATCGCATCCGCAGCCGCATTGCTCTTGTTCTTACTGATTTTCGCGGTGACGCTTGTCAACCTTGCGGTCAGCAAGAAGAAGACGCACTACTAAGAAGGGAGGTACCACTATGGCAAAGCAAATGAAAGTATTGTCCGAAAAGGACCTCCAACAGGTAACGGTACAGCAGAAGATTATAAAGGTCCTCTCTCAGATCGCGCTGTATACCTTCCTGATTATCATGGCGATCATCGTCATCTTCCCGTTCTATTGGATGATCATCTCCTCGCTCAAGTCGCTGGCAGAGTACAAGCTCTCGGTGCCGACCTTGTTCCCTAAGGAGATCATCTGGAGCAACTATCTGCAGGCATTTACCAAGGCAGAGCTGCTCAAGCTGTTCAAGAATACCGTCATCGTCGGTATCGTATCCACCATCCTGTCGCTGATCATTACCATCATCACGGCGTTTGCATTTGCACGTCTTGAGTTCAAGGGCAAGAATGCGCTGTTTGCAGCATTGCTTGGCACCATGATGATCCCCGGTGAGCTTTTCACCATTACCAACTATATCACGGTCGACAGATTCGACTGGGTAAACAATGATCACTGGTTGGCAGGATATTCGGTACTGATCGTTCCGTTCCTTGTCAGCATCTTCTATATCTATCTGCTCAAGCAGAACTTCATGCAGATCCCCAATGAGCTTTACCTGGCAGCAAAGGTGGATGGCACAAGCGACTTCAAGTACCTGTGCAAGGTCATGATCCCGCTCTCCATGCCCACGCTGATCTCCATCACCATTCTGAAAATGATGGGTGCTTGGAACTCCTACGTATGGCCCAGACTGGTTGCCCACAAGGACTTCTGGCTGATCACAAACGGTCTGCGCTCCGCATTTACGGATGCAGGCTCGGGTGAGGCGGATATCCCCGTGCAGATGGCAGCGGTCACCGTTGTATCCATTCCCTTGTTCTTAGTCTTCATCTTCCTTCGTAAGTATATTATGAAGGGCGTTTCCAAGAGCGGTATCAAGGGTTAATTCAAGATTTATTGACAAAAAAGTCTATAAATAAAAAAGATATAAAACGAAAGGAAACAAACCATGAAAAGAATTCTTGCACTCGCTCTGATGCTGGTTATGTGTCTGAGCACGTTTGCACTCGTTGGCTGTGATGGCGGCGGTCATGAAACTACCACCGTTCCTCCCGCACAGTCCGATGCAGAGACCAAGCCCGAGGGTGAAACCGGCGGCGCTGACACCGAGAACAGCGGTGCTACGCAGCCCAAGCCTCTGGAGTACGACGTTATCGCGTACGACGGCAGCGAAGTTACCATCACCTTCTCCCACACCATGAACGCAACCTACCAGGGTGTTCTGGATCAGTACATTGCTAAGTTCAATGAAATGTATCCCAACATCCACGTAGAGCATGCACAGGTTGGCGGCTACGACGAGGTTCGTGACCAGATCAAGACCGAGCTGACCGCAGGCAACCAGCCCAACATCGCTTACTGCTATCCCGACCACGTTGCACTTTACAACGTAGCAAAGGCAGTAGTTCCGCTCAATAGCTTCATCAACAGCACCATCGAGATCACCGACGAGCTCGGCAACAAGACCGTTCTCGGTCTGACCGCAGAGCAGATCGCTGACTTCGTTCCCGGCTTCTACGCTGAGGGCGCAGTATTTGACAAAGCAGGCACCATGTACACCCTGCCTATGTCCAAGTCCACCGAGGTTCTGTACTACAACAAGACCTTCTTTGATGCAAACGGCCTGACCGTTCCTACCACTTGGAAGGAAATGGAAGCTCTGTGCCAGAAGATCCTTGAGATCGATCCCGACTGCATCCCTCTGGGCTATGACTCCGAGGCTAACTGGTTCATCACCATGACCGAGCAGTACGGCTCTCCCTACACCTCCACCGAGAGAGGTAACAACTATCTGTTCGACCATCCCCAGAACAAGGTATTCGTTAAGATGTTCAGAGGCTGGTACGAAAAGGGCTACCTGACCACTCAGGAGCTGTACGGCGGTTACACCTCCGGCTTGTTCACCGAGCTGACCGATAAGAACAGCTACATGTCCATCGGTTCCACCGGTGGTTCTATCCACCAGCGTCCCGAAGCAACCGACACCGGTTATGCATTCGAGGTCGGCATCGCTCCCATTCCTCAGATCAATCCCGAGAACCCCAAGGCAATCTCTCAGGGACCCTCTCTGTGCATCTTTGAGAGCGACAACAAGCAGGAAGTTGTTGCTTCTTGGCTGTTCGTCAAGTTCCTGACCACCAACCCTGAGTTCCAGGCAGCATTCTCCATGACCTCCGGTTACATGCCCGTTATCCAGAGTGTTGACACCGTTCCCGCATACAAGAACTTCCTTGACAATGCTGACGGCGGCGACCACATCCAGGCACTGGCTGTTAAGGTTGGCAGAGAGATGTCCAACGCTTACTTCGTATCCCCCGCATTCAACGGCTCTTCCGTAGCACGTGACAAGGTTGGCGTACTGATGCAGTATTGCTTCACCGCGCAGACCGACGACGTTGACGCTATGATCGACAAGGCGTTTGCCGATGCCGTTACCGAGTGCAAGAACGCTCAGTAATCCAAGCAATTATCCAAATTATTTGATTAAGTAGGTAAAACGATGAAGATTTTTACCAAATTATTGATCGTTTGGCTCGCTCTTGGCATGATTGCAGGCTGCTTTGCAGCCTGCAATACCGAGGGCAGCACGACCGAGGACTCGACCGCTGCCGACAGCACCGTTGAAAGCACGGATGAGAGCCTCGATACTACCGACACCTCGGAAACGACAACCACTCCCGAACCCGAGCCCGAGTTTGTTGACTTTGCTTCTCAGCTTAAGTTTGACAAGAACTCCGGCAGACTTAACGTTGAGGTTTCCGTACACGCGTTTATCGACGGTGACACCACCCACTTCAACGTCCCCACCAGCGTCCTGCCCACAGGCATTCTGAAGGCGAGATACCTCGGTATCAATACGCCCGAATCCACGGGTATCATCGAGCCTTGGGGTAAAAAGGCTTCTAACTACACCAAGGAGACGCTTTCCAAGGCAACCTCCATTTACATCGAATCCGATAACGCAAGCTGGAATGCAGATTCCACGGGCGGCAGATATCTGGTTTGGGTTTGGTACAAGACCGATGAAATGACCGAGTACCGTAACCTCAACCTTGAAATTCTGCAGCAGGGACTTGCGTTTGGCTCTAACGCAGCCGATAACGCGTACTCCGAGTACACCATGGGTGCGCTCAACCAGGCAAAGCAGTTCAAGCTGTACGTATTCTCCAAGGATAAGGATCCCGAGTTCTACTATGGCGGTGCGCAGAACGTAACGCTCAAGGAGCTCAAGCTCAACTACGAGCCTTACAAGGATCAGCTGGTTCGCTTTGAGGCCGTTGTGGTCAAGAGAAGCGGTGCGACCGTTTATCTGGAGGAATATGATGCAGAGACCGATATGTACTACGGCATGCAGGTATTCTGCGGCTACAATACCCCCGGTAACGTCATGCAGGCGCTGAGCATCGGCAACCGCGTGATGATGGTGGGCTCGCTGCAGTATTACGAGCTGGGCGGTACGTGGCAGATCTCCAACATCAAGTACAGCGTGGATATGATGGACCCGACGGGCGCTTTGTCCAAGGACGGTATCCATAAGATCAGCGATGGCTTCAGCCCGAGTTACAGCGAGGTCAGCGCAAGCGATATCGTGAACGGCAAGCTGACGCTGGACGTTATCACGCAGGATGCAGAGGGCAACGAGATCGCGACTCCCAAGGAGTTCAAGTACGGTGAGCTGGCTCATTACAGCACCGTGACGGTCAAGAACCTGACTGTTGAGAGCGTTTACACCACGACCAACGAAACCAGCGATGATAAGGGCGCTATGTCCATTACCTGTCGTGCAGAAGACGGCACCACCATCGTTGTCAGAACAGAGGTGCTGCTCGATGCGGACGGCAAGCTGGTGACAGATGCAGCGTTCCCGGTTGGCACCAACATCACCGTAAAGGGAATTATCGATTCCTATAACGGTGCATATCAGGTAAGAGTTTTCTCGATCAACGACGTGACTTTTAACTGATCCGCCAATTTGTTTTCCTGCCGCGCGGCGGCAATATTAACATTGATATTTTGTGACAAAGAAAAGGAGCTATCATGAAAAAGATTCTTATGCTTTTGATGGCAGCGGTACTGGTTCTGTCCATGGCTTTCGTTCTGGTTGCTTGCGATCACGGCGAGCAGCAGGGCGGTGAAGAGACCACGGATGGTACTACCGACGTCACCACCGATGCTACTACCGAAACCCCCACGACCGATGAAGTCACCACCGATGATCCCGGCGCACAGGAGCCTTCGGATCTGGAAAACGCAGCTGAGTACGTTCGTCAGCTGTATAAGGACACCACCGTTACCGCTGCTGACTACACGCTGATCTCCAACGTAAAGATCGGTGGCGTTGACTACAAGATCACCTGGACTGTTGACACCGACAAAATCACTCTGACCGTTGGCGAGGACGGCACCGTTGCCGTTGACGTTCCCGACGAGGCTTACGAGGACATCGCTTACGTTCTGACCGCAACCGTTGCCGACGCTGAAGGCAACACCGTTGCAAAGGAATTCAATCGCACCGTTCCCAAGTTCAAGGTTACCACTTGGGCTGAGTACCAGGCAGCTAAGGAAGGCGACAACCTGATCGTTCAGGGTATCGTTGTTGCAATCAACTCCAAGGCAGCCGGCAACACCAGAAACCACCTGTTCCTGTTGGATGAGAGCGGCTACGGCGGCTACTACTCCTACCAGATGGAAGCTGATCCCGTTGCTGATCTGGGCATCGAGGTTGGTATGACCGTTCGCGTTTCCGGTCCTGCTGCTCCTTACAGCGGCATGATGGAGATCAAGGGCGGCATTGCTACCATTGTCAACTCCGAAATCAAGACCTTTGAGCCTGTTGACATTACCGACAAGTTTGTTTCCGAGACCAACTTCAACGAGCTGGTTGGTATGCCCGTTATCATCAAGGGCGTTACCCTTGGCGGCCAGGATCTGGCAACTGCTACCAGCCAGTATCTGTTCTTCGAGCTGAACGGCGTTCAGTCTTACGTAAGAACCTACGTAACCGACTTCCCGACCACTATGAAGGCTGACGATAAGGCAACCATCGATGCAACACACAATGAAAAGTTTGGCTACACCGCTGACGTGACCGGTATCATGATCACTTATTCCGGCAATCCTTACATCATTCCTACATCCGTTGATTGCTTCTATAACATTGCACTGCCCGAGAGAGGCGATGCTGAAAAGGTTACCTTTGAAAAGGATGCGCTGTCCTTCGAATCCACCATTGCCAAGGGCGGCGACTACACTCTGCCCCTGACCGGTGTGACCTATCCCGAGGTTTCCATCAGCTGGGCATCCGACAGCGAGCTGGCTGTTGTTGACGGCGGCAAGCTGACCGTTACCATTCCTACTCAGACCACTACCGTGAAGCTGACCGCTACCGTTACCTGCGGCAGCACCACCGAGACCAGAGAATTCGAAGTAAAGATCCTGGCAGGCAGCATGACCTACGAGCAGATCGTTGACGCGGCTTACGGCCTGGGCGTTGGCGAGGCTCTGGACGGCACTTACCGTCTGTTTGGCGTGATCACCAGCGTTGATACCGCTTGGAGCGATCAGTACAAGAACATCACCGTGACCATTCAGGTTGGCGATATGGCTGACAAGCTGATCCAGTGCTTCCGTCTGAAGGGCGAGGGCGCGCAGGATCTGAAGGAAGGCGACGCAATTACCGTTGAAGGCGTTCTGAAGAACTACAACGGCAAGATCGAATTTGACGCAGGCTGCGTACTGGTTGGCATGGGTGAGGTTGTATCTCAGGGCGCAATCCTGGATATCGCATATGCACTTCAGCCCGGTGAGTCCACCACCGATTCCTACACTCTGACCGGTGTAATCTCTGCTGTCAACACTGCTTGGAGCGATCAGTACAAGAACATTACCGTTACCATCATCGTTGACGGTAACACCGAGAAGCCCATGATGTGCTTCCGCCTGAAGGGCGAGGGCGCAGAGGGCCTGAAGGTTGGCGATACCATTACCGTTACCGGTAACTTCACCAACTACAACGGCAAGATCGAGTTCAATGCAGGTTGCACGCTTGATAATCTCGTTCCCGGTGAGGGCGGCGAAGAAGAGGGCGGCAATGAGCAGCCCGCAGGCGACGTTACCACCAACGCAGGCGTTGAGATCAAGGAAGGCGTTGCATACCTGATGTCCATGAACCAGGTTACCAACGGTCACACCGTTTACGTTTGCGGCGGTGTCAATCAGAACAGATTCCTGGTTACCTCTACCGACAAGGCTGCTGCTCTGCAGGTTTACGTAGAGAAGAGCGGCAATGGCTACAAGTTCTATACCACCATTGACGGTGCTAAGATGTACATCAACATCACCACCAACGATGAAGGTAAGACTGCTGTTCTGTACCAGGCTGAGGGTACTACCGTTTATACCTACGATTCCACGACCAACATCTGGAAGGACAGCCAGAACAAGTATCTTGGTTCTTACAGCAACTTTGATACCGTCAGCGCTTCCAACACCAGCTACATCAATGCCGAAAATACCGGTGTTACTCAGTTCCCCCTGGAGCTGGTTGTAGCTGACTAATCGCATAAAAAAAGACGTTGCACCTCGGTGCAGCGTCTTTTTTGTTTAAAAAGGGCGGGGGATACCCTCGCCCTTCTTTGTGTTTATTGATTGATATATCCCGCGAGCTTTTTAAACACGGGCATATTGGTGCGGTCGGATTGCAGGGGAGTGACGGATACGTAGCCATTCATGACGCAGTCGGTGTCAAGATCGAGATTCTTGGTATTCTCAAAAATGAACTGACCTACCTGCGTATAAGTGCCGTTGCCCATGTCCACCCATTCGTCCGAATAGTGCGCCATCCCTTGACGGGTGATGCGAATACCTTGCGGATTTTCGGGAATGTTGACGTTATAGAGATTGTTGACGCCAAAGAGATTGTTGCGTTCAAAGAATTTGTATACGTAATCTAACTGCTCCAAAGCACCGGAAAGCGTGCCGGGATCGGTCGAGAGTGCCAAGCCCTGAACGCCCTGCGCAGCGGCTTCGTAGATCGCACCAACCGTACCGGAGTACACAATGTCCTGGCCGATATTGTAGCCGCGGTTGATGCCCGAAATGACCAGGTCGTATGTTTGCCCAAGACCGATGATTCCATAGCGCACGCAATCGGCGGGTGTGGAATCCACAGCGTAGGCGGTGGTTTCGGGGCAGAGATCGTAAGGCGTTACGGCAATGGGACGAAAAATATCAATGCCGTGGCTTTTGCCGCTCTGCTCGTGCAAGGGGGCAACCGTGGTCACCTCACCGTATTTGGCAGCCCATTTGACCAAGGGCAACAAGCCCTCGGCCTTGATGCCATCATCGTTGGTAATTAGTATTCTCATAACCAGCCCTCGTTTTCTGCCTTGTATTTTGCCAATGTCTGGTCGGCTTCTGCAACCAGCGCCATAGCCTGTCGCTTGTTGCGCACGGTAGCACCGCTCGCGCAAGCGTGACCGCCGCCGTTGTAGCGCTCCGCGATCTGATTGACCGTGACAAAGCGGGAGCGCAGTCTGACGCGGATCTCGGTTTCATGCTCAATAAAGATCATCCAGATCAAGGAGCCCTTGATCGAATCCAAAAGGGAAACTGCAGAGGCCGCCTGCTCGTGCGTCAGACCGTATTTTTCCATGGTCGCGCGGCTGATGTACAGGTAAGCCACGCCTGCAGGCGTCATTTTCATGTTTTTATAGACATAGGATTTGAACTTGAAATCCTCCACGTCCTGCAGGTAAAGCTGTGCGTACAGCATGTCGGTATCCACGCCAACGTCCAAAAGCACGCCCGCCATGCGCATGGTGTCGCCCGAGGTGCTGCTGAAGCGGAAGCGGCCTGAGTCGGTGACAAGGCCTGTGTACAGATAGGTTGCGGCTTCGGTGTCGATTTTGAGCTCGTCCTTGAAGGTATAGTAGAACTTGGTGACCATCTCGCAAACAGAGGATGCCTCCTCCTCGACCCAGGAGATATCACCATAGGGGCAGACGTTGATGTGGTGGTCGATCTTGATCAGCTCGCGGCAAAGCTTGTATTTTTGATTGGAGATGCGGCCCTCGTTTCCGCTGTCCAACACGATGCCAAGCGCGTTTTCGTATACCGCGTCGTCCACGGGTGCGTCGTCCTCGCCAAGAAAGGCAAGGTAATCGGCGTGCTCTCCGTCAATGATGTATACCTTTTTTTCGGGGAAGGAGAGATTGAGAATGGCCTTGAGTCCCTTGGTAGCACCCACGCAGTCGCCGTCCACGCGCGCGTGACGGAACAGCATGATGCGGTCGTATTCCTTGATCTTATCTAAAATTTGCTGCAAAATTTCCATTATGCGTTACCTCCCGCTGCCAGAGCATCCAGCTCGGCAAGCATTTGCATTGCCTGTTCGCGATCCTTGAGTGTCGCACCGCTGGCTTTAATGTGACCGCCGCCGCCGTATTTGACAGCTATCGCGTTGACGTTGTATGTGCTCGAGCGAAGCTCACAAAGCACACCGTCGTCGGTTTCGGTAAAGTTTACCCAAACGTTGACGCCCTTGATCTCACCCATGGTGTTGACCATACCGCGCGAAATGGTAAAGGTATCCGCACCGGTTTGCGCCAGCTCCTGTTTGGTGGTGTATATGTAAGCCACGTTATGCTCGGTGAATTGAATTTTCAGCACGAACGAGGCGCGCAAACGGATAAAAGAGAAATCGTCGGCATACAGATTGCGGTAAATGTCGTTTGTATCAAAGGGGTGCGACTTCAAAAAAGAAGCCAGACGGAAGGTATTTGCCGTGGTGGAATCGTAGCGGAAGCGCCCGGAGTCGGTCACCATACCGGTGTAGAGCGACTTGGCGGCAAGAGTGGAGAGCGTAAGGCCGCTCTCAATGGCAAACTCGGTCACAAGACCGCAGCAGCTTTCGTAGGAGCTGTCTGTGACCTCAATGTCAGCAATGGTCTCACAGAAAAGGTGGTGGTCAATGCGAGCCGAAACGTGCGCGGTGGTATAACGGTCGTCGCTGATCAAAGCTTTTGCAGAGGTATCCAACACAATGGCAAGTGCATCCTTGTAATCCTCGTCCGCCACCTCGTCCATGGTGCTGTCCTGCATAAAGGCAAAGCGTTTGGCAGGATCACCCACAACCAGCACGCGCTTTTCGGGAAAGTTTTCCTTGATGATGTGCTTCAGTCCAATCTGGCTGCCCATCGCGTCACCGTCGGGGTTGGTGTGACGGTGAATGATGATGGTGTCGTGGCAGCGGATCTGCTCTAAAATTTTTTCAAACATATATATCTCCTTTGTTGTTTAATCAAAATAACCGGTGTATTCCACCCTGAGCGTACTGTCGGGGAAGAGATAGTGGTGCAGGTCCACGAAATAGGTTTCGGTCATGCTTGCGATAAAATCGACCACGATCTGATTGTATTCGGTGCTTTCGTAAGGCTTTGTACGCTTGTAATGGATCTTGTTGAGATAGTCGATGTGATGCGAAAAGATGGGGGAATACTTGTTGCCTGCGCGCAGATCGTCCAAGCATTGTCCGTAGATCTCGGCCATCATGGGCTTGGCTGTGTTTGGCAGATTGGCTTTGGTGGCGGCATAATTGTAGATCATGCGGTAATTGGCCGCCTTGGAGTCCACGAGTGCCTTGAAATGGCGCTTGTCCATGCAGATGCGATTCTTTCCGTAGCTGTTTTCAATGATATTGACCACTAAGTTGTTGATGATCTCGGCATTGATCGAGCCAATGTCCTCGTTAAAGAATGCAGATTCCTCCACGATTCCTGCGCGGTCGGCATCCTGTCTGTCCTTGCCAAGGTAGGCTATGATATCTGAAATGCGCACCACAATGGCCTCAAGCGAGCCGGGGAGAATGGAGTTTGCATAGCCGGGCTCGGTGTAGCAGCGCTCGATCATGCGATCAAATTCCGCAAAGCTTTGCACGGGCTGCGGCTCGTATTCCATCATTTCCACCTCACCGTTGTGCGTGGCAATGCCGTGCAGCGTCTGCAGGCTTACATTGTAGGGGAACATAACGTCCAGCACGCGTACCGAGTGGACGTTGTGGAAGAAATAACGCCCCGTGTGTGCATGGTAAAGCTCGCAAAGGTAGGATTCACCCGAATGCGCAAAGGGCGGGTGGCCAATATCGTGTCCCAGCGAGATAGCCTCGATCAAGTCAAGATTGAGCCCAAGGGCTGTACCGATGGTGCGCGCAATACGGGAAACCAGCTGCACGTGCAGGCTGCGACGGGTGATGTCGTCGTTTTTGATCAGCGAAAACACCTGGGTTTTATCCGTATAGCGGTTATAAAAGGGGCAGTGCAGGATTTTATCAATGTCGTGTACAAATGGCGGACGCCACACGCTTGCGCTGTCAGACGCAATGCTTTTGCGGCGAATAACGCTGCTGTTTTCGTATCCGATGTGAAAAGACGCGCCTTCAAGCCTGTCCTGAACAATGCTTGCGGTCACGGCAGGTGATAGAGATTCGTATTTTGGCATGTCTTACCTCGTAAATTTATATCGTGTATTTGAATATGCTTAACATAATATTATACTATAAATAAGTGTAAAAAGCAAATGTTTTTGCAAAAGAAATTGGTGGAAAACGCATTCTTGTAGGAACGTACAAAAACGGCAGCCGAGATTTGTCGAAAAAGCCGTCCATCGGTAGGGGCAGACGTCCTCGACAGCCTTGTCACGCATTGCCCCGAGTGTCATCCTGAGCGGAGCGTGCAATCCCAATCTGTCATTCTCGAGCGCAGCGAAGAATCTTGATTGGGATTGCACCGCGAAGTCGAAGTTTTGCAGAGTGCAGCGGTATTTCGCAATAAGTTGCGAAATGGCGTGGAGCGGAGCAAAACCGCCGCAGGCGGGACCTGCGTAGGTTTCTGATACGTCGCCTACAGAAGTTACATTTGAAACGTGATCGGATAGGGGTAGGCAAGCGGAGATTGATACGCATCAAGAACATTTCAAAGGCGAAACAAGCATTGAGAAAACTCATCGCAGATCCCGCTCCGCGCTTCCATACGTCGCGCTCGCGGTTTTTCTTCGCTACATTCTGCAGCTCGCTGCGAATTTCGCTCCGAAAAACTTCGACTCGGTCGCTTCGCGACACTCGCTCAGGATGACACTTAGGGGATTGCTTTCCAAAAATAAATGTGCTATAATAATTTCATAAAAATTTTTTCGATCCACCCAACCTTTTGCCAAAATCCGGAGTCTTATAAGTGAAGTCCCAAAAAAGACACCGAGAAAGGAAATGCACATGAACAGGTACCAAGATAAGAAAGACAACGTATTGGTTGAGATGACGCTGCTTGGCGACTCCGAGGCGTTTGACGCGCTGGTGCTGCGGCATCAGAACGCGGTCAAGGGTACGGCGTACAAGGTCACGGGCAACTCGTTCTCCGCAGAGGACGCGTCGCAGGATGCCTTTGTTTCCGCCTGGGTAAATCTCGCCTCGCTCAAGGATCCTTCGCTGTTTGGCTCCTGGGTTTGCTCGATTGCCAAAAATCGCGCTAAGAGCCTTGTCACACATTACAGAAGCGTCACGGCGGATATCAGCCTGCACCTTTTGGAGAACCTGGATCTTGACGGCGAGGATGCCA
The DNA here is from genome assembly GCA_045633665.1 of Eubacteriales bacterium. Taxonomy (GTDB): domain Bacteria; phylum Bacillota; class Clostridia; order Oscillospirales; family CAG-272; genus SVQP01. The sequence goes on from JAZQYT010000103.1 coordinate 15,222, forward strand.
GCGGTCTTGACGCGCTGACAGGCGTTGTGGGCGTGGCGGAGGCCATGCGCGACGAGCAGCTGCACCTGTACGTGGACGCCTTGAGCGATAAGATCCGCGAGGCGATTGAAATGCATTACTTTGAGGGGCTGTCTGTGGCAGAGATCGCCGAAAGACTTTCCGTACCGGTGGGAACTGTCAAGTGGCGTCTTTGCGAAGGGCGTAAGCAACTGAGAAAGGAATACGGTATGATCGAAAAGGAATACGACGAAAACAAGACCTTGGTACAGCGCGTGCGCGAGCAGGTGGAGCATCTCAAGCTGTGGCGTATCAAGAATGACAAAACAGGCTTTGAGCCCGAGTACCGCGCCGTGCTCTCTTCGGTAGAGAGTCTTGAGGAGTCGGGCGAAAAGCAGCACATGCTTGCCGACGTGCTCATCCTTGGCTATTGGTGGCTGCCGGG
>JAZQYT010000104.1:0-23961 GCA_045633665.1 Eubacteriales bacterium
GTGGGAATGCGGTCGTTACCGATGGTTTCGATCGAAGCCAGCAACACGTTGCCGTTGCCGTATACGGGAGAGTTGAGCGCGTCCTCGTCAGCAAACGCGGTGGAGGTACAGGTCAGAATGTAGCCCGTGCCGCCGGACACCTGTTTTTCGGAAAGCGTCATCATAATAAAGGGATTTTCGGCAGAAGCATGCGCTGCCGCAGCACCGCCTGCCCAAGCCTCGGCATTCTCGCTCGAGGTCAGAATGGGGGAGAGGGTGCAGGAGCCGCTCGTGTACGTGCCGTCGCCTGTTGCCGCAAATCCTTCTGCAGGGGAAATGCAGGTCGCACCCGCGAATACCACGGGGGAATATCCTGCTGCCTGGGCGATATTGCCGCCGCGAGGCGTGGTGGTATAGCTGCCAAGCACGGTGTATCCGTCTACCGAGAGCGATTGCGAGGTGTCCTTAACGGTGTAGCAATGCTCCAGGCCGGCCACCTCCTTGTGCATAAAGTCAATGCCCCAGCCCTCAAGGAAGGTCTCGAAGTTGACAAAACTGCCCGCAACAAAGGTGTCGGAGTTGACGAATACCATGTAAGCACCGCCGTTTTCCATGTAAGCGTCCAGCTTGACGATCTCGTCCTTGACCGAAATACCGTCGTTGACGGCAAAGTCCTTGACGGGATTGTAGGTAATCAACAGCTCGCAATCCTCGGGGATCTCAAAATTCATCAGATCGAGGTAGGAGTAGCGGTAGCCTGCGTCCACCAAAAGGTTGAGAAAGGCATTGTCGGAAAGTGTCTCACCGTGGTTGACGGTCAGGTATGCCATGGGCGTATCCTTTTGCGCCACGTGCAGAATGCCGGTTGCCAGACTCTTTTCACCGTTGTAGGCAATGGGCGTTTCGGTATCTGCGCTGTTGAATACGTAAAAATCGTTCAAGGGACGCAGCACGAAGCGATCCCCGTACGCAATGACCACGTTGGTGTCAGCGTACACGTTGTATTTCTTGGCAAGCGAGGGATGATTCCAGATGTTGATAAACTCGATCTGGATATGCTCGGGGAATTGCTCCGCAAGCTCGGTTGCGGTGTTGAGCAGGTATTCCTGCACAAGCTCCTCTTCCCAGGCTGCCTTGTCGTCACAGAAAATGATTCTGATCTTTTGGTCCTCGCTCAGCGCGGCGTTATCCGCGTCGATCAAGGGAATGATGTTGTCCGCCACGTAATCGCAGCAGTCGTCCGAGAGTGTAAACGTACCCGACGCCGTCATGTCGATAAACCAGGAGTAGCGCTGCGCCAACGTCTGAAAAATGACGTTGGTCATCACGACCACGGCTACGACACAAATGGTCAGTATCACGGACAACGAACCGTAGCGAAAGCGGCGGCTTGTTGCTGATCTTCTCATGATAGTATCCCTCCGTTATCAGCCCCAACGGCGCTTTTCGTAAACTCTGACGGTCAAGAACAGGAATACGAAGGTAATGGAGAGGTAATAGAGCAGCGCGGAGAAGTCAAACAAACCGTAGCTGAAGGTGTTGAAGCGGCTGAGCACCGAGAACCAATCCACCACGAAGCGGATCCAGTAAACGTCGATCAGCGTGTTGACAAAGCTCAGCAGCACCATGCCAAGGATCACGGAAATGGTGATCACGGCGGCAGCCAGCTGGTTTTCGGTCAGAGCAGAGATGAACGTACCGATGGCAATGAATGCCGCACCGATCAAGAGAATACCGATCAGGCAGCCCACCACCTGACCTGTCACGGGGCCTATGTGGGTGGTGTTGTAGGAGTCACTGCCGCGCTCGATTGATGCAAACGCGTAGATCGGAATGAAGTTGATGCAGGAGATGAGCATGGAAGAGGCAAACAGCGTCAGCGCTGCCAAAAACTTGCCCATGACCATGCTTGTGATCGAAATGGGGGCCGTCATGAGCAGCTGCTCGGTGCGCAGCTTTCTCTCTTCTGCAAACAGACGCATGGTCAGCAGCGGAATGAGAATGACAAAGGCAAAGATCATCATCATAAAATAGGTTGAGGTATCATAGCTGGAGGATACGATGGTGGTATAGCAGCAAAGCAGGGCTGAAATGATAAAGAACACACCCGCAAACACGTATCCGATGGGATTGATGAAATAAGAGCGCATCTCTTTTTTATAGATGGCAAGCATATCGTATAATCACGGCGAAAGAGTCGCCGTTCTCCTTTCGAAAAATTTTTGCGGGGAAATCAGTCCTCGTCCTCGATCTCGGTGGCATCGGCAATGGCGCGCTTTTGAGCACCGTCCTGCACCAGCGTTTCGGCCACCTGCTTTTCAAGGGCATCCTTGGAGCCCGTGCGGCGGCGCGTGGGCTTGGAGGGACGTACCTTGTCCTCGGCGGACTTGTCCACGACCGTGATAAAGATGTCCTCAAGGCTCATGCCCAGAGCCTCCAGACCAATGATGGCCCAGCCCTTTTCGGCCATGGAGTAGAACAGCTTTTTGCGCACGTCTACGCCATAGTCGCTCTCGATCATATAAGTGTAAGCCTCACCGTCGCGCTCGGCCAGCACCTCTGCGTATGCAATACCGCTCATGCTCTTGAGCGCTGCCAGCACCTCGCGCGAGGGGCCGCAGATTTTGACGTTGAAGCGGCGGTTGTTCTCCACGGCACGGGAGATGTTCTCGGTCAGCTCGTCCGCCACGATCTTGCCCTTGTTGATGATCACGATGCGGTCGCAAACGGCCTGCACCTCCTGCAGGATGTGGGTAGAAAGAATGACCGTGTGTCCCTTGCCCAGCGTTCTGATCAGGTTGCGGATCTCAATGATCTGCTTGGGATCAAGGCCGATGGTGGGCTCGTCAAAAATAATGACCTTGGGATTGCCGATCAGCGCCTGCGCAATACCCACGCGCTGCTTGTAGCCCTTGGAGAGGTTGCGGATGACTCTCTTGCGCACGTCCGAGATCTTAACGACCTCGCAAACCTCCGCGATATGCTCGCGACGGGGCAGCGTGCAGCCCTTGAGCTCGTAGTTGAAGTTCAGGTATTCGTCTACCGTCATATCAAGGTAGAGCGGAGGCTGCTCGGGCAAGTAACCGATCAGCTTTTTTGCACCCAGAGGGTCTGCAAGAATGTCAATACCGTCGATCGAAACCTTGCCGGACGTGCCGGAGAGGTAACCGGTCAGGATGTTCATGGTCGTGGATTTTCCGGCACCGTTGGGGCCAAGGAAGCCCACGATCTCACCGGATTCCACGGAAAAGCTGATATCGTCCACGGCACAGTTGGAACCGTAGTTTTTTACCAGATGTTCGATTTTTATCATGATCATAGATCCTTTCAAAAGTTTTCATAACTATACAGAATACACTATAGCATAAAATTGTAAATTGCCTGTGAACATATCGCAAAAATCAACCATATAATAATAGAATATCTCGTGAAGGATGGGAGAGTGTGCCATTTCGCCCTTGCCAAAAGAGGAAAAGTGTGCTATACTGGTAAAAAGAAGGTGAGGTGATCCCATGTCTGTACAAATTTCCTGTCCCCCGTACGTCTGGGCGGTGCTGCGTGCGCTGCATGCGGCTGGGCATGAGGCATATATCGTGGGCGGCTGCGTGCGTGACAGCCTGCTTGGCTCTGCGCCCAAGGACTGGGACGTGACCACGTCGGCATACCCCGAGCAGACCGAGCAGGCAGCCGAGGCCGCTGGCTTGAAGACCTTCCGCACGGGCATCAAGCACGGCACCATCTCGGTGCTTTGCGAGGGAAAGACAGTGGAGTGTACCACCTATCGCATTGACGGTGCGTACAAGGATTCCCGCCACCCCGAAAGTGTTCGGTTCACGCCAAATCTCAAAGAGGATCTGGCGCGTCGCGATTTTACCATCAACGCCATGGCCGCTGCTCCTGCAAAGAACGGCTGGGAGATCATCGATCCATTTGACGGGCAGGCCGATCTGCGCGCAGGCATCATTCGCTGCGTGGGCAATCCTATCAAGCGCTTTGGTGAGGATGCCTTGCGTATGCTGCGCGGTGTGCGCTTTGCGGCCAGATTGGGGTTTGTGATTGAGGATAAAACGGCCAATGCCATGTATGCCTGCGCAGGCGGGTTGAAAAGCATTTCGCGCGAGCGCGTGCGCGAGGAGCTGATGGGCATTTTGCAAAGTGCCGATCCCGAGGGCGCGATCAAAACGCTCAAAAAGCGCGGCTTGCTCAAATTCACTTTTCCCTTGGTTGACGTGACGGGTGCTGCCAAGGGCGTCAATGCCACGCCTGCCGATCAGCCGCTGTTCCGCCTTGCATACCTGCTGTACGGGGCCTCGGACGAGGAGGTGCAAAAGACCGCGAACGATCTGAAAATGTCGGGCGCGGACAGCCGATACGTGCGCACGCTGCTGTCGTGCAGGCAGGAGAGATTGGAAAACACCTCTTTGTTTGCAAGACAAATGATCGCCCACTACGGGGAGTATGCGCAGCCCGCACTTGCGCTGCGTGCCGCCAAGGGCGAGGATACCGCTGCGCTCTCGGCAATTCTGCAGGAACAGTTGCGCATGGGCGTTTGCGTCAAGATTGCAGACCTTGCCGTCAACGGTGCGGATCTGGCAGAGATCGGGATCCCCAAGGGCAGGGAAATGGGCAATCTTTTGAACGCTTTGCTCCAAAAGGTCATGCAGGATCCCGCATGCAATCAAAAAGAAGTGCTGCTCGCGCTTGCCGTGCAGATGTATAAGGAGAAATAAATGTATTCCGTAACCCCGAAAAGACAAAATAAATTGACCGCCCTTTCCTGCATCGCATGTTTTGTGTGCGGCATCGGGCTATTCGTCGCGTCGATCGGACAGGAAGATCTGCCTTTCGTGACGATCGCCGCGCAAATGGTCAGCGTCCTGATCCTGACCGCAGGCATTTATTTGTATTCTAAATTCATGGCGCGGCAATTTACCTATGCCGTGCGCCCCGGTGGCATTTTTGATGCAAACGGGGAGGAGATCTATGATCTTGTGGTGATCGAAACGGTGGGCGGCCGTAAGCAGCGCGTGGTCTGCCGTCTGTCTTTGCGTGATATTGTGCAGGTCGATGCACGCCCTGCGCGGGCAACAAAAAAGAACGGCTATCCCAAAATCGAGCCGACTAAGGAGGGCGGCGAGGTCTTTTCCTATTGTGCCGACATGGTGCCGGGAAAAGTGCTGGCCGTTTATGACGCAGACGGGAACGTTGTCGTGCTGACGTACGACCGGACGCTTTGCGACATTTTGCAGCAAAAATAATAAAAAATAATTTGTCAAAAATTTTTTCAAAAAGCTCTTGACAAACGGGAAAGTATCTGCTATAATACTGCATGTTCCGTTCACGAGACTCTGTTCGTGAGAATGTGCTGGTGTGGCTCAATGGCAGAGCAGCTGATTTGTAATCAGCAGGTTGATGGTTCGACTCCGTTCACCAGCTCCATATATGGGGGATTTCCCGAGTGGCCAAAGGGGGCAGACTGTAAATCTGTTGTCACTGACTTCGGTGGTCCGAATCCACCATCCCCCACCAGAAAAAAGCACTTGCTATTGCAAGTGCTTTTTTCAGTGAAATTCGCCTTCGGCGAGTGAAATATGGCTTCGCCATGTGAAATAGCTGCGCTGTGAAATATTTGCTACGCAAATGTGAAGAGGCGAATTTCATTTCACATCGAACGAAGTGAGATATTTCACAATTTTCGCAAGAAAATTATTTCACATTCGGCAACGCCGAATATTTCACTTGAAATGCTAACAGTTTTATGCTATAATAACGACAGAAAGGCGGTGTTATTTTGGCAGAATCAAAGCTTCGCGATCTATCGACAGACTTTGCGGTTAAAGTCATCAAAATGTGTGATGGAATAAAAGGTCACCATTCTCTTGTCAATCAGTTGGAACGTTCCTCTACCTCTATCGGTGCAAACATTCACGAAGCGAATTATGCTCACAGCAAAGCCGATTTTGTTGCCAAATTCCAAATTGCATTGAAGGAGTGTTATGAAACCGAATATTGGCTTGAATTATTTGTGAAATCCGAATTGCTTGACCGTGAGATTGCAAAAGATTTATACAATCAATGCGGTACGATCCGCAGAATGCTGATCGCTTCGATCAACACGGCAAAATCAACAAATTCGTGAGTTCATTTCTCGGTTTTCGATTTCACAAAATAACGGAAATGCGTTATAATGTATAGAAATTTAAATCAAAAATCCTTGTTTTGAACTTCACAAATTAAAAAAGGCGGTGCTTTTATGAACCAAATCAAAATCGGAGATTATGTAACCGGATACGGCTCCGGATATTGGCAGCTTATCGATATCAAGCCCAAATGTGCCGACGAGGACTATGTGAGTGAGAAGGTCTGCTGGAAAAAAGGGCAAATGATCGGTCATTGGGTGATTCTGAAAAAATGCTTTACCGATAAAATGAAGCCGCGCATCAGCTTTTCTTATGAGGATTCTGCATGGATCAAGCCTGTTTCCGACGGTATTCGTATGGAGATCGAACGGTATTTTTCCGAAAATCCCGCGTACAAGCAAAAATTTGACAAAGCAGAGCTCAAGTTGCTGCCAATGGTAAGTAACTGCTGGTTTGGTTTGCCCCCGGAAAAGGAGGCCGATTTCAAAGCCGCACTTCAAAAGCTCCCCGAGTGTTATACAATGAACGAATTTTGGGATGAGGCGAAGGAGTTCAAGCAATATGTTGCCAATCCTCCGACCACATATCTGTTGAATCTTTATACGTACCCTTGGGATATGGATGAAAAAGCAAACTATATTTATTTTGATTGGGAGCTGATCCGAAACTGAACTGTACCGTAAACGTATTCCAATAAACACGCGAAGGGAGAGAAGTGCATGTATTTTGAAAAGGACAAGCAGCTTGATACCAAATCCATTGTTGATCAAATCGAAAAAGCGGTATACGCAGAGGTCAAGCCGTTGGGCTTCAAAAAACACGGACGTACCCTGCACAGATTTGTTGACGGAGATATGTCACAAGTCATCAATTTTCAAATCGGATGTCCGTCAAAGAGCGTTTATGACGTTTTGTGGGTACACGTTGGAATTCGTGTTCCGGAATGTGAGCTGCGAAGCTTTGTACCGGAGGAGAATATGAAAAAATATTATCCCGAGTACTGGTGCAATATACGCAGCTGTCTTAGGGAGCTGGATGGTCAAAAGAAGGACTATTACAATCTTCACGACTCGGTTCAAGAAATCACAAGCGATATCCTTCGTCAAATCAGAGACTATGTGATCCCTGCATTCAACGTTCTGGACAGCCGTGCTGCGGTTCTTGAGAATCGTAGAAACTTTCCTCATTTAGATGCCTGTAACAACCGTTTGATATTGTTGGAGGAAGCCATGATCTGGGGACGGTTGGGAGAACTTGAAAAGGCGGAGAGTGCCTTTAATCAATATTACGAAAGTAAAGCACAAGAATACAAAGGGCATGAGGGCTGGCGATCATACGGGTATTTGCGAGCGCATCTGAACTATCTGAACGAATTGGCTGAAAGATTGAATATCAGGATATACAACCCGATATGATCTATCAAACATAATCTGTTTTTCGTATCCCAATCACGCGTGCACGTGATGCCATGCTGCACGGGGCGCGCAGATTCCATCCAACGGGCTCTGCCCGTTGATGACATACCAATCCTTCGGATTGGATAAAAAAATTCCATCGCAACAGCGATGGAATTTTTTTGGCGCGGCGTAAGGGACTCGAACCCCCGACCTTTTGGTTCGTAGCCAAACACTCTATCCAGCTGAGCTAACGCCGCAGGCCATACGCTTTCGCGTACCCATATATCATATCATAAGAGATTTTGTTTGTCAAGTGCTTTTTTTAAAAAAATCTTGAAAAATTGCACAAAAATTGCCCGAAAAGTTCGTGATTTCATGGACTTGTCAATTTGCCTCTTTTATGTTATACTGAAAAAAACACTTATTTTTCAAGGAGAAAGGGCAAAAAATATGAATATCAATGATTTTTACGCCATTCCCGATGAGAAGCCGCTGGATCGCCTGGTGGAGGGCGGTGGCTTTGTCGGCATTTTCCGCTTGATAGGCTGTATTGGCGACAGTCTTTCCTCGGGCGAGCTGGAATCCATGACTCCCGAGGGAGAGCGCGGCTATCATGATTATTACGACATCTCCTGGGGACAGTTCATCGCGCGTATGGCCGGTACAAAGGTATATAATTTCTCTCGCGGCGGCATGACTGCGCGTGAGTATCTGCAGTCCTTTGGCGAGGCCAACGGCTTCTGGAATCCTGAGCTTGCATGCCAGGCGTATATCATGGCACTTGGCTGCAACGATCTTTGGGGACTCGGCTTGCCTGTCGGTTCGGTGGACGACATTGATCCCGATGATCCTTCCAAGAACGCGCCTACCTTTGCGGGAGAATTTGCGGCTGTGCTGCAGAGATACAAGCAGATCCAGCCCAAGGCAAAGTTCTTCCTTGTCACCATGCCCAAAACGCCGCACCACGGCCAGGAGGCCGAGGCAAAGGCCGATGCGCAGCAAAAGCTGATGTATGATCTGGCTGCGTATTTTGACAACACCTACGTCATCGACCTGCGCGAATACGGCCCTGTTTACGATCAGAAATTCTACGATCATTTCTGGATCGGCGGACATCTGAATGCGCAGGGATATTTGCTGACCGCGCGTATGATCGTATCCTACATGGATTTCATCATCCGCCACAATCCCGAGGATTTCCGCCAGGTTGGCTTTATCGGAAAAGGCCCGTACTATCACGGTCTGAAATGGTAAATCAAACACAAAAGTATATACTGTTATGAAAGGACGTATTATGAAAAAACTGTCTTTTTTACTCGCGCTGCTCATGCCTCTCGGCTGCTTTGCGGCATGCACACCCTCAGCCGGCCCCGTGGAGCAAACGACACCTGAGGATCCTACCGAAGAGGTAACAACTCTGCCCGAGCAAACCACCGAGCCCAAAGTGACAACCGAGCCCGAGGAAACCGTGCCGGATACCGGCTACCCCGTGGATCTTTTTGAGATCGGCGGCACAGCGTTCTCCTCGTTCTCCCTGTACGTACAGTCCGGTGTCGCAAAGGGTATTACCGATGCTGTGGATATGTTGATCGAGTATGCTGAAAAGGCGACCGGACACAAGCTCAGCGTGACCGAGGACGCATCGACCGAGCATCTGATCGTGATCGGTCAGACCGACCTTGATACCGAGGCGGTCACATCCGCACGCGCACAGATCAAGAACGACGGCTACGCTATCGTAGAGGACGGCGGTAAGCTCTATGTTACGGGCAGCTGCACGGCGGGAACGGCTTACGGTGTGTATACGTTCATGGAAAATTACCTTGGCGTGCGCTTTTATGCCACCGATTTTACCGTCGTGCGCGATACCCCCATCGTGCGTATCCCTGCAAACTATTGCGAGATTTACAACCCTGCGTTTATCGCGCGTGACTCCTTCTGGTACGATCTGGAGCACAATCCGGTGCTTTCCGTCCAACTCAAGGATAACAGCGGCTACAATGCCGATATTGAGGGCGGCATTTCCTATGCAGGCTCGTTCGTGCACACGCTGGCAGCCTTGACAGGTACGGCACACGAGATAGGTAAGCAGCCCTGCCTGACCGATGAGGCGGTATATCGCAAGGTGCTTGCCAACGTCAAGGCTTGGCTGCGTTCCAACCCCAATGCCAAGATCGTTTCTGTCTCGCAGAACGACTCCGCAGCGGAGCACCTTGGCTGTCAGTGCGCAAACTGCAAGGCTATCGACGACCGCGAGGGAACCCCTATGGGCTCGCTTTTGACCTTTGTCAACCGCATAGCGGGCGATATTAAGGACGAATTCCCGGGCGTATACGTGGATACGCTGGCATACCGCTATACCCGTAAGGCACCCAAGACCATCAAGCCTGCGGACAATGTCATTATCCGTCTTTGCTCGATCGAGTGCTGCTTCGGTCACCCGCTGTCCGACGAGAGCTGCAAGAACAACGTGGCCTTCAAGAAGGATATCGAGGAGTGGAGCGCGATCTGCGATAATCTGTATATCTGGGACTACACCACCAACTTCATGTATTATCTCGCACCGTTCCCGAACTTGGGCGTGCTGCGCGAGAACGTGAAATTCTATAAGGATCACCATGTGATCGGCATGTTCGAGCAGGGCAACTTCCAGTCCTCCTCGGGCGAATTTGGCGAGCTGCGCGCTTACCTTTTGGCAAAGCTGCTTTGGAATCCCGACATGAGCGATGAAGAGTATAACCGTCACATGAACGAATTCCTGCAGGATTATTACGGTGCGGGTTGGGAGAATATCCGTGCGTACATTGATGCAACTACCGAGGCGGCTGCGCAGAACCACGTGGGGATTTATGACAGCGTCAGAACTATGATGATGGACCAGATGAATAATACCGAAATGGTGGCATTTGGCGATGATATGTTGGCTTTGTGGGAAAAGGCTTTTGCCCAGGCAGAGACCGACGAACAAAAGGCGCACGTGGAAAAATCCATGATCCAGGCGTATTATATGGCGCACCTGAAGAGCAAGAACCGCAAGCAATACTTGAACAAAATGTACGAGATCTGTGAAAAGTACGGCATTACGCATTTCCGCGAAAACGCCCCCATTGATTTCTCACAAAAGGGGCAGCCCGGAAGCCTTGGATAAAAAAGATTGAAATTTTCAGAAAAGTTTCAAAAAAACCGAACATTTTTGTCAAAAAATGCATCTGTATAGGTAAAGGAGCATCCGCGCCGTGACACAATACGGCGCGGATGTATCATAAACGATAAGATGATTTCGGAGGTAGCACAATGGGAAGAATAACAGCCGGTGTAAACTGTACGGTAAAGGCTGAGCGGTTGCGGTTTTGCTATCGCATTGCCCGACTTGGCTTGATCACCTCAACCGTGATCTGCATAATCAACTGCATATTTGCATTTTTCGGAGGAATCGTTTATTCCACGTTTACATGGGTGTTTCCGTTCGCCATGATCAACCACGGCCTGTTCTGGACGGGGCGCTTGCATACCCCCGAGGAGTATGAGGCGTATTGGGGCATTACGCAAGATCAGCTGGCAAGTCCTTTGCCTTTGTATACCATGATGGGTGTCGCTCTGCTTGCAATCGGTATACTGGTGGTATGCTGCATCTTTTCCAAAAAGCACGTGGGCTTTATGATCGCTGCTATTCCGCTGGCCGTGGCAGACAAGCTGTTCATGCTTTTTTGGTACAATGATGCGTGGCAATTTCATACCGACTATGTCATGATGGTATGCATGGTTACGCTTTGGATCATTGGCGTCGTATCGTATTTTAAATTGCGGACGCTTGAATGGATGGGCGAATCGCCCACGTCCGCTGCTTCGCAAGGGGCTCCCGAGGTGGACGGTGAGGTCGTCAATTCTCCCGTGCTGCACGTGGTGGATTACAGCGAAAAGAGCAAAATACTGATGCTGAAAAGCGTCAGCGGCTATATGATCTGCTATCGCAAGGTTGGCAACGTACGGGAATTGGAGATCGACAGAAAGGTTTACGATACGGTAGATGCCGGACGGTATGCGCAGCCGCACGAGCTGTGCGCGTATCTGGACGGCCATGAGATCGTGGTTGGCCTTGATACCGACACGATGACGTATATGCGCTTTGACGGTGAGGTCGTCCACAGAGAAAGACGCGGCATATAGGATTTGAATGAATAAAAGCAGGAATTTGTTTCAGTGTGAGCAGATTCCTGCTTTTTTTGCGTGCTGTACCGAGCAGAGCAGCAAAATCGGCACTTGTGAAATTGTAAATTTTTTTATTTGAATGTAGAAATTGTGCATCATGCCCTCAAAGCCCTTGAAAAAAGGTGGGAAAATATGCTATAATGACTCTATATTGTTTTGAAAGGAAGTAAACCAAACATGAACACCGAAAGCCAAAAAAACACTCCCGCGCTCTCTCCTGAAATGCAAGTTGCGCACCAGAAGATCATGGCGGCCATTGACCAGGTCGAAAAGGTCATTGTGGGTAAGAGAAACGAGATCATTATGCTCATGACCGCTATGCTTTCCGGCTCTCACGTGCTGATCGAGGACGTACCCGGCACAGGTAAGACCACGCTGGCCTCTGCCCTGGCCAAGACCACAGGTCTTTCCTTCAAGCGCGCGCAGTTTACCCCCGACGTCATGGCTTCCGACATCACGGGCTTTCATATCTATAACAGACAAAAGGAAGAATTCGAATTCCGCACAGGTCTTGTCATGTGTAACCTGCTTTTGGCGGATGAGATCAACCGTGCCAGCCCCAAGACGCAGTCGGCCCTGCTGGAGGCGATGGAAGAGAACAAGGTTTCGGTTGACGGTGAGACCATGGCCGTGCCGGATCCCTTTATGGTAATCGCAACCCAGAACCCCACCGGCTACGTGGGTACTTATCCGCTGCCCGAGGCACAGCTGGACCGTTTTGCGCTCAAGATCTTCATGGGCTATCCCAGCGCACAGGAGGAGATCAGCATCATCAAGGCACGCCGCGATCATAGCCCCTTGGACGAGGTAGAGGCAGTGCTGAGTGAGCAGGAGATCCGCGAGATCCGCGAGCTGGTCACCAAGGTCGAGATCAATGACGAGCTGTATAAGTACATGGTAGACCTGATCTGCGCGACGAGAAAGCACCCCTCGCTGGCTCTGGGTGCATCTCCCCGTGCAACCGTTGCGCTGATGCACTTAGTGCGCGCGTATGCCTTCTTGCGCGGCAGAGATTACGTGCTGCCCGATGATATCGCAGCCATCTTCCGTTCTGCCATCAGCCACCGTCTGATGCTCAAGCAGGAGGCAAAGCTCAATCATATTACTGCAAACGACGTCCTCGGTGAGATCCTGCGCACGACCGAAGTGCCTTACAAGGGCAAAAGAGAAAATAAGACAACCGTATAATAAACGCATAGGAGAATTTCGATGGAACAGTCCAAACTCTGTCCCCGATGCGGCAAAAGCATTCCTGCGGGTAGAACGTACTGCATGAGCTGCGGTGCGACGGTGGCGGTCAAATGCCCCGATTGCGGCAAGATATTGCCGCTGAACCCCCGCGTGTGCGACGGCTGCGGACATTCGTTTGTGCAAAAGAGATCCAAAGCAAAGAAAAAGGCAAAGCCTGTGGATTATGCCAAGCTTTCCCGCATTCTGCTCTGGGTGCTTTCGGGCATTTTCCTTGTCTGTCAGATCGTGTTTGTCTGCCTGGATGCCGTTCGTATCACAGTTCCCGACGTATTGGATCTGCGCGCGAGCGGTCTGGGACTTTTCGCTTATTTCTCGGGAGGAGAGCTTGCAGGGCTTGCGGATTATCTTGACCTGTTCAAGCTGACCGAGGAGAATATTTTGGGTGCGCTGCTTGGCTTACAGGCGGCGGGAGTGCTGTATTTCGCTGCGCTGATCTGCACCTTGATCTACGCTTTGATCGTAGGCTTCAATCTGCTGCGCTTTGGCCACAAGAGCGTCAAGGAAATGACGCGTTGGGCAGGCATTGCGGCAGGCCTTGATCTGCTGGCAAGTATTTTGAGCATCGCGTGCGGTGCGGGACTTGCTGCAAGATTGCGCGGCGTAGAGAGCTACGTAGAGGACGGTATCAAGCAAACGCACGTGACCGCCTTTGTGCTGATCCCGGCACTTTTGATGCTCGGCACGCTGATTACGCTTTACCTCATCCATTACAAAAAGCAAAAGCCGGATGCAAAAGAGAAGAGCCTAAAGGAGATCTTTATCAACGATAAGACCGTGGCTCTTGCATCCAAGATCCGTCTGCCCTCCACCAAGCGCGAGCGCGAGGCGTACGCACGCGGCAAGGGAATGGGCAAGCGCGGAGCAACGATTGGCCTTACCAAAAATTTCTGGTGGTATCTGGCTATCCTGGGTGCTGTTCTGATCTTTACCCAGGCACTCAACAACGCTTTTTCACATATCTTGTTCGTTTTCCTTGTGTTTTTGCTGCCCGTTCTGTTCGTTTACATGCTGACGGCCAAAATGTCGCTCAATGTGTACATGATGTCGGACGCAGCTACTGTGGAAAAGAATCAACCCTATACGTATCATTTCCGCGTCAACAATACCTCGATCTTTGCCTATCCCTTTGTGGAAGCGCAGATGTGGCTGCCGCAGGCCAACAGCGTGCGCTGCACCATGCGCACGGTCAATCTGTCCATGTCGCCCTTTGCAAGCTATGACGTCAACAACGAGGTCTGCTTCCGCTTCCGCGGCACGTACGACATTGGCGTCAAGTGCTTCTACGTATACGATTTCTTCCGTCTGATGCGCGTGCGCGTGGACGTGGAGAACTATAACCAGGTCTACGTTCTGCCCAGAAAGCTCAATTTGGACGAGGCGGCCGCACAGGCCATTTCGGACAGCGTGGCAAGAACGGTGCGCTCGCCCATTTCGTATGACCGCCTGGAGGTCAGCGATATCCGCGATTACCGCATGGGAGATTCGCTCAAGAGCATTCACTGGAAGCTGTCCTCCAAGAGCGAGCAGATGATCGTCAAGGAGTACAATACAGGTACTGCCAATATCACCAACGTGTATTGCGACCTGGCGCGTACCTTCCCGGATGCGCCTCCCGTGCAGCAAACGCCCGAGGAGCATACCCGTAAGCAGACCAAGGCACAGAAAAAGGCGGAGAAGGTGCAGTATGCATCCGCGTTGGCCGTGGCCAAGGATCAGGGGCTCAAGCTCAGTCGCGAGCAAAAGGCCAAGCTGCGCGAGGATATCCACGCATCTGCCGAGGAAAAGCGTGCGGCAGCAGCCGTTCCCGTACAAGAGGATGAAAACCTGCTGGCCGAGGATATCTACTATGAGGATATGAACGAATACTTGGCGGACGGCGTGGTCGAGCTGACCGTGGCCGTGCTGCTGGAGGAATTCCGCAATGGTAAGATCGTCAATCTGATGTGGTTTGACCGCCGCAGCGAGGCAGGCGCGTATTGCGTCACGCTGCACGGCAAGGAGGATTTTGAGCTGATCTTCCGTGAGTTTGCCACAGCTCCGCTGTGCGCTCCCGAGGATACGGTGGCAAGACTGTGCGCCATGGCTGCGGAAACGCAAAGCACCAAGCAGATCTTTGTCACGGGTGCTATGGACCGCGCGTCGGTATCCGCACTTTGCTCGATCCCGGGCATGACCGAGGGCGCAACCTTCGGCTCCTCGCAGGTCATGCTGTATAACCCCGAGGAAAGATTTGCAAACCGCGCGCAAAGATTGCGCTATATTGAAGGCTGCCGCGCAAGACTGGCAGAGAACGGACTTGTGCTGGTAGAGGGTAGATTGCCCGAACAAAAAGAGGGGAGGTGAGCGGCATGGCAAAAAAAGAAAAAAAGGTCAAGGCAAAAAAGCAATCCGTAAAGCCTGACAAAAAAGAGAAAAAGAAAGCCCCGCTGCTTCCCGAGCATCAAAGACCGCTGATCTGTCCGCCCGACCGCGCGGGCAGGGGACTTGCCACGCGTGCGTTTGGCTATGCGTGTCGCTGCCTTGTGGTCATGTGTCTTTGCTGGGCGCTGATGATGTTCTTTGGCGGCGGCTTCAAGGGCTCTTACGGCTTTGAGGTCTGCGTTTCCGAGATGACCATGCTGGGGCTTGCCGCGTTTGCCACGGCAGTCTTCGGCCTGCTTTGGTATAACCGCTATACCGCACTTGGCGGTGTTGCGTTGGGTGCTGCGGGCATTGCGCTGCTCTCGCCCAACGTCGTACAGGGCGCGCTGGCGCTGTACAACGGCTTTTTATGCCGCCTGTATCTGTCCAAGTTCACGCTGTATCTGACCAATTTGGGTATCGGTGTACCCAATATGACCTCAGGCGAAGCGCTTGCGGGCTACTATCTTGAAAAGCTGACCGCCTACGGTGCGGACGGCATGCTGGTCATGGCGCTTTTGCTGGCGGCTGTATTCGTACCCTTTGTGGCAAAGCGTACGCGCCCCGTGCTGCCCACCATCACCTGCCTTTTGATCATCGTACCCGTGTGCGTGTTCAATATCGCATCCAGCGGCCTTGGCGCAGGCATGCTGATTGCCTCGATCGCGGCCGTGCTTGTGATGTGGTCTTACGACAAGCTGTTCCGCCGCGCGGTGGATGCAGATCGATACGACACCAAGCTGCAGCTGTTTGCCCAAGAGGATAAGCCGCAATATCCCGAGGAATACCTGCGGAAATTGCGCGAAAAGGCCGAGAAAAAGCAGCAGAAAAAGTTGGCTCGCACCGCCAAAAAACAAAAGAAAAACAAAGAAAAGACTGTAGATGAGGAGATCTCCTCCTACTTTGATGCTCCCAAGAAAAAGGTCAAGGCCAAAAAGCAGAGATTGACCGAGCAGGAGAAAAAGGCGCTGGCGGAGCAAAAGAAGCAGCAGCGCCTGCACCAAAAAGAGGTGCGAAAGCAGATCCGTCTGGTGCGCCGCTATGAGCAGGTGACCGACGGTGCAAAAAGCGCCATGGGCGGCTTTGCGGCTGCCATGATGCTGGCGGTGTGCGTGCTGATCGTCATCATTCCTGCGCTGACCATCAAAAAGCACATGGTCATCAAGCTGCTGGACGACAAGATCTCGTATGCACGTGCCTACGTGACCGCTGCCCTGATGGGCGACGACGAGCGACTGGACGAGCTGGAATACGAGCTGGATAATGAGAACTTCCGGCCTCATTCTACCGAGCTTGAGCACGTGCAATTTGACGGCACAAAGATATTCTTTATCGAATCGCAGTATGCGGCCAATCTGTATCTGCGCGGCTGGATCGGTGTGGAATACCGTGACGGTGCGTGGTATACGGGACAATCCACCAACGACGAGGAAAACCCCGGGGCGTTTGATATCTACCGTGATCTTTTCGACGTCGACGAGCATCCCTCGGACCGTATGTTCTACGATTTCTATTGGCTCTCGCACGATGATAT
Source organism: Eubacteriales bacterium (assembly GCA_045633665.1). GTDB lineage: Bacteria > Bacillota > Clostridia > Oscillospirales > CAG-272 > SVQP01. Next base: position 16,911 of record JAZQYT010000104.1, read on the forward strand.
GGAAATTTTTGATACGGAGCATGACTTTTTGCAAAAGTATCACAAATATCAGGACTTTGGCTTTGTGGCCATGACCGTGCATATGCGCCGTATCAACAGCCCTTCGTCCCTTCTGTATCTGCCCAGCGTGTTCGATCAGAGCCGCGGACTGTACGGGTATGGCAATATTGAGAAGAGTGAGCATAGCTTTGTCAACTATTTTGACGGCGTGCTGACAGGCCGTGATTTTGCAGAGCCCGGCACCAAGTACAGTGCGTTGGCCTTTGTGCCTATCAAGACCGATGCGGATTTTGCGCTCAATCTGGGCAAGGATATTGCAGAGTACAATTTGCAAAAGGAGCTGATTTTAGCGTTCTGCTCGTATGAGGTCAGAGAAATGTCCTACGGCCCCGACGTGACGCCGACGTACACGGTCAAGGTGGAAGAGGATGTGCCTGCCCGTGGCTTTACCACCGTTACTTACCGCAAAAGCGGCAAGGTCGTGGATGCATTCGTGCATCTGAGCGACAGCGTGGAGTATTCCTTCAAGGATCAGGTGCTTGTGCTGCACGATGCACAGGGAAATGCGTATACGCTGGAGTTGGACGACAACAAGGTGGAAAAGGTAAGCACCGAGAATGAAAGTTCGCTCTTACACCGCTACATTACCGGAGCGGATGCGGACAGACGCGAGATCGAGCGCATCCTGTTCGGCGGAGAGGCTGACGAGGCCAAGGATACCACCGACTATACCGAGTACGTGTACATGCACTACACGGGCAAGAGCGAGAGCGAGATCATCGCGCAGCTTGCAAAGGAGATCTTTGCAAACGCTACCTATAAGGAAAAGGTGCAGATCGGCACCGAGCATATTGAGGCCGAAACGCACGATGAATACCATCCTATCGGCAGCCAAATGGAGATCGACTTTGAGAATAATACCTATTATATCAAGGAAACCGATGAGAACGGTGAGGAGACCGGCGAGTATATCGTCTGCGAGAATGCGGACGCGACCATGCTGGATGTGCTGTTTGAAAAGATCACGGTGGTGGACGAGGAAGCGTACGATGCACCCGTATACGAGATCAAGGAGTATCCTTACGACTTTACCTCCTCCGCTATGCAAAACGCTACGTTTGATGCAGCCGCTGTGCAGCGTAATGACCTTGTCAAGGCGGTCATTGATTACATCATCGAGGAAAAGGGTTGTACCTATACGCTGACACCCAATCTGGAGCTGGTGGATGACTCCTTGGACGGCGTGGAGAATTTCCTGACCAATACGCATGAAGGGTATTGTGTGCAGTTTGCTTCTGCCGTTGCGCTGATTCTGCGCGAATACGGCATTCCCGCAAGATACGTTGAGGGCTATATCGCCTGCGATTTCGGCTCCAATCATGCCGAAAACAAGGTGGGCAGATTTGCCACCTACGTGCATGACTATGAGGCGCATGCGTGGGTAGAGGTGTTCTTTGACGGCATCGGCTGGATGCAGTATGAATGTACCCCCGCTTACTATGCGGGTATGTACGGTGGAGAAGACAGCAAGCCGAGTGAGGACGGCAGCTCCTCCACGCCTCCTCCCTCGATCAAGGATGAGATCGACGAGATCATCAAGCCCGACGAGGAAGAAGAGGAAGAGATTGACGAGGAAGCGCTTGCCGAAGAGGAGGCGCGCCGCAAGACCATCATCGCATCCATCGTCTTTGTGGTCGTGGCAGCCGTTGCAGCAGCCGTGATCTGGCTGATCCTTCATCTGAGAAACCGTGCCGCCGGTGCTGAATTCAAAAAGAACAGCGCGGTGGAAACCATTCTCTCCGAGCATTTCGGACAGAATACAAGCGAGGATGACCGCCGCGAGCTGAGCTACACGGTCATTGACGCGCTGCATAACGTGCTGGATATCTACGGACTTGCACCCGAGGCGGGTGAGTTCAAGGATGAATATGCACGCCGCCTGGCAAAGGATCTGGAGGATATTCTGGGCCGCTCGCCCGAATACGAGGTCGAAAAGCCCGAGGATGCAGAGGCAGATGCCGAGGCGGATGCCAACGCGCCCGCACCGCTGCCCGTCAGCCCGCACCGTATGGGCGAGGTCATGGATGCCATTGCTGCCGAGGAATTCGGTCACGGCATGAGCATCGCGCAAATGAAGCAGGTAGCGGCGCTGTACCGCGATCTGCGCGCACAGGTACATCAGCGCGTGCCGTTTGGCAGACGCATGATCCTGCGTTACTTCAAGAACAGACTGTGATCATGGAGCACAGCTCCGTATCATACATGAAAGCTGAAGGCCCTTGCGAAAGTAAGGGCTTTCTTCTTGACAAAAAGTTGATTCTGTGGTATATTAAAAAAAACGAATCAAGGAGACGTGCTGATGAAACGGACAATCATAATGCTCCTCTTATTTGCAATGCTGGCAGCCACCTTTGCCGCTTGTGCCGAGGGAGAGATGACCGAGCAGAATACCGACACCGTGGCCAAAGAGAGTACCGAGCCCGCACAGCTGGACGCCATTCCCGAGGATCTGAAATTCAATGGTGAGGATATCGTGATCTTAAGCCGCGCAAAGCAGGGCTGGACGCAGGACGAGATCGCCGTACCAGAGCTCAATTCCGAGCCGGTCAATGACGCCATCTTTAACCGAAATATCGCGGTATGCGACAGGCTCAACGTCAATCTCGTGTCCGCGCCCATTGAGGACCCCGATGAATACAAGCCCATTACCGAGATTGAGAGCATAGTCAAGGCGGGATCGCCCGATTACGATCTGGTCGCATCTGCCTGCTACACCACGCTGCCCTCTGTCGTAAAGGGAACGTTTTACGATCTGACCGAGCTTGAGTACCTCGATCTTTCGCGCGATTACTGGATGCAGAGCTACAACGAGCTGATTTCCTATGGGGAGAGCCAGTATACCGCCACGGGCATGATCGCGCTCTCTACCTACCGCTTTGCCTTTGTCACTATGTTCAACAAAGATCTGTTTGACAAAAAAAGCGTTCCGTATCTGTATGATGCGGTTGATGGCGGTAAGTGGACGCTGGATTATCAGGCCTCGCTGGCCGCGGACTTTTACCAGGATCTCAACGGCAACGGCAAACACGACGAGGCGGATCTGTTCGGCTTTATCTCCTGCCCGGGACTGAACACCGACCCTTATTGGAGCTCGTGCGATATGCCTATCCTGCAAAAAAATGAGGCGGGCGAATACGTTTGGGTGCTGGACGTCGGACGCGTGTCGGACGTGGTGGATAAGCTGCTGTATTTGTTTTATGATTGCGGCGGCACCTTCCTTTATAAGGAGGTTGTGAGCAATACAGAGCAGGATGAGATCCGTCTTATGTTCTCCGAGGGCCACAGCGCCATGACCACGCTGCGACTGATTGCCGTGGAGCAGCCCGACGTGCGTGATATGGAGCAGCTGTACGGCATCGTGCCTATGCCCAAATTCAATGAGGCACAGGCGGACTACGGAACGCTGATGCACGACCAGTTTACGGTATTTTGCGTGCCTGTTTCTGCTGCCGAGGATAAGCTTGAAATGATCGGTGCGGTCATGGAGGTCATGGCCTCCGAATCGCAAAGAACGGTCAAGCCCGCGTATTATGAGATCGCACTCAAGCGCAAGTATATGAGTGATCCCGTTGCGTGGGATATGCTGGATCTTACCTTTGCCAAAATGACCACGGATGCGGGTGTGGTTTACGGTCTTTCGCTGGAGTTCCCGCATCATATGCTGCGCACCATCGTAACCGGAAAAAAGAACAATGCCTCCTCCAAGTTTGCGGGCGTGGCAAAATCGTGCAAGAAATCCCTGATTAAGCTGCAAAGCAGGCTGGACAAATTGGATGATTGAGTAAGATGATTGGCGACCGCCGCTCTCGGCGGTCGCTTTTCTCTTGACAAAATCGGGGAGAAATGATATAATCTACCTGAAAAATTTGACAACAAAGGGGGATAATAACATGAAAAAGGCAGTTGCATTGCTGCTTGCGCTGCTGACGCTGATTGCAACGCTGGCTGCTTGCGTGGAAACGGATGAGCACGAAAAAGAGAGCGCGGCTCCCGGTCAGACGACCGAGGGGGCCGAGCAGTTGGATGCGCTTCCGGAGGATTTGGATTTCGATGGTGAGGATGTGGTCGTGCTCAGTCGCGGCGTGCAGAAGTATACGCAGGACGAGATTGCCGTTCCCGAGCTGAATTCCGATCCGGTCAACGACGCCATGTTTAACCGTAATATCGTGATCCAAGACCGCTTGAACGTCAATGTCGTGTCCAAGCCGCTCGAGGATTCCGATCCCTTCAAAACGGTTGAGGAGATCGAACGCGTGGTCAAAGCGGGCGGTGATGATTACGATCTGTTTGCAGGCGCGTGCTATGCGACCTTGCCTTCCGCGCTCAGCGGTACGTTTTACGATCTGAGAAGCTTGGAGTATCTGGATCTTTCGCAGAGCTATTGGATGCAGGACTATAACGATACCATTTCCTACGATGGCAGCCAATATACCGCTACGGGAGTGATTGCGCTCTCTACCTACCGCTTGGCTATCGTTACGCTGTTCAATAAGGAGCTGTTTGACGATAAGAGCCTGCCCTACCTGTACGAGGCGGTGGAGAACAACGAATGGACGCTGGATTACCACGCTTCTCTCGTTGAGGACTTTTATCAGGATCTGAACGGTGACGGCAAGTACGACGAGAAAGACTTGTTCGGTTACGTGACCAGCGCGGGTATCAACGTGGACGCTTATTGGAGCGCGTGCGATATCGCTTTGGTGGAAAAGGATGCGGAGGGTGCTTATACATGGGTGCTGGATACCGAAAGACTTTCCAACGCGGTAGATAAGCTGTTGCTCCTGATTCACGAGAGCGGCGGCACGTATCTCTGCAGAGAGAATGAGAACAATACTGCGCAGCCCGCGATCCGCGAGATGTTTGCAAAGGGCAGAGCCGCTACCACCGCGCTGCGTCTTTTGGCAGTCGAGCTGGATGAGATCCGCAATATGGAGCAGGAGTACGGTATCGTGCCTATGCCCAAGTACGATAAGCTGCAGGAAAATTATGCAACGCAGATGCACGACCAGTTTACGGTATTTGCCATTCCTTCTTCGGCAGCAGAAAGCAAGCTGGAGATGATCGGCGCCGTTATGGAGTGCATGGCATCCGAGAACCTTCGCATGGTCAGACCCGCGTACTATGAGATCGCGCTCAAGAGAAAGTACATGAGCGATCCCATTGCCTGGGATATGCTTGACCTGGCCTTTGAAAACGTGATCGTGGATGCAGGCGTGATTTATGCCGATGCGATGGAGTATCCTCACCACCACCTGCGCGCTATGATCGACACCAAGAAGAACAGCGTGGCTTCGACGTACGGTAAGTCTACGAATAAGATGAACAAGCAGCTTGCCAAGATCGTCAAAAAGATGGAAGAGCTGGGATAATTGATCAAGTAACCTTTGCGGCCGTTACCTTCGGGCAACGGCCGCTTTTCTCTTGACAATAAAAAGAAAATATGATATACTGACCTTGTACCGTAAATATATGAATTGTGAGGGAAAAGCATGAAAAAACCGTTTGCCATGTTTCTTGTGCTCCTTTCGTTGATTTCTCTGTTGGCGGCTTGCGTGGACGCGCCGACCGAGCAACCCGCGGAAAGCACCGCGACCAATGAAGAAACCACCGAAGGTGTTGTGTATCTGGACGCCATTCCCGAGAATCTGAAGTATAAGGATCAGGAGGTTGTGATCCTCAGCCGCTCCATGCAGGGCTGGACTGCGGACGAGATTGCCGTTCCCGAGCTCAATTCAGAGCCGGTCAACGACGCGATGTTCAACCGCAATCTCACGGTTACCGAGCGCTTGGGCGTTACCATTGTGTCCAAGCCCATTGAGAATCCCGACCAGCACAAGCCGATCGAGGAGATCAAGCGCGTGGTCAAGGCCGGCTCGGATGAATACGATCTGATCGGTGCTTCGGCCTATGCCGTCACGGCAGCCATTGCCGAGGGCAACTTTTTGGATCTGACCGATCTGGAGTATCTGGATCTGGAGCAGCCTTACTGGATGCAGGGCTATAATGAATCCATGTCCTTCTTGGGCAAGCAGTATACGGCCACGGGTGATATTTCGCTCTCCACCTACCGCTTTACCTTCGTGACCATGTTCAACAAGGAAGCGTTTGATAACAAGAGCGTCCCCTACCTGTACGACGCAGTCAGCAATGACCAATGGACGCTGGATTACCAGGCATCTCTTTCCAAGGATTTTTATCAGGATCTCAACGGCAACGGCACAAAGGACGAGGGCGACTTTTTCGGTCTGATCGCATGTCCGGGTATCGGCACAGATCCCTATTGGGCATCCTGCGATATTCCTTTGGTCGAAAAGGACGCGGAGGGCTACTATGAGTACGTGTTGGATATCGGCAGACTCTCGAACGTGATGGATAAGATCCTGTACCTCTACTACGATTGCGGTGGTACTGCGCTGTATTTCCCCGAAGCGGATAACGTCGAGCAGGACAAGATGCGCGTGCTGTTTGCCAAGGGCGAGGGTGCTATGACCACGCTGCGCCTGGTTTCGGTCGAGCAGCCCGAGATCCGTAATATGACGCAGCAGTACGGTATCGTTCCCATCCCCAAGTATGAGTCCGCGCAAAAGGGCTACAGCTCGCAGATGCACGACCAGTTTACCGTGTTCGCCATTCCGTCCTCGGCAAACAAGAGCAAGCTGGAAATGATCGGTGCCACGCTTGAGGTCATGGCCTCCGAAAGCTCGAGAACAGTCAAGCCCGCGTATTATGAGATCGCGGTCAAGCGTAAGTATATGAGCGATCCCGTTGCATGGGAGATGCTGGATCTGATCTTCTCGGACGTCAAGGTCGATCCCGGCCTGATCTATACCAACTCCTTGGAAAAGCCGCTGCAAACGCTGCGCGAGATCTCGCAGAGCAAGCAGAATACGGTGTCCTCCTCTTACGGGAAGATCACCTCCAAGGCTAAGAAGGGAATCATCAAACTCAACGATAAGCTGGAAAAGCTGGAGTGAGTCTTCATAAGGAACGG
>JAZQYT010000105.1:0-9700 GCA_045633665.1 Eubacteriales bacterium
CGCTGACCAACCATGCCTGTAGCGCCAATGACGCCGACTTTACACTTTTCCATAATGTCGTCTCCTTTGTCAAGGGAAAAATAAATCATATTAATATCATATCACACATGCGTGCCAAGTGCAACAGTTTATTGCAAGAAAAATCAAAAATGTTGCAAATTTGTGCAACGAGTGCGGTTATAAGTCGGGGATATTCGGGGAATTGTGCAATAAAACGACAAAATCTTGCTAAATCAGCCGTTTTTATGCTCGACCATCTGCGCGTAGACCTCGCTTTTGTGTACACCGCGCTCTTTTGCCGCCGTTTTGATGGCGTCCTTTTGGCTCATGCCTGCGTTGATGTGGTACTGCACGTGCTCGGGAACGCTCATGCCTTGCCAAAAAGTGTTTTCGGCTTCGGCATCCACGGTAGCGCCCTCAATGACAAGCACGTATTCTCCGCGCGGTTCTTTCTGCTCGTAAAGCGCGATCGCACCCTGCAGCGTAGTGCGCACGACCTCCTCGTTGAGCTTGGTCAGCTCGCGGCAAAGGGAGATGCGACGCTGTCCGCCAAAGGCTGCGGCCAGATCGGCAAGTGTGGTGCGCAGCTTGTGCGGTGCCTCGTGTAGGATCATGGTGCGCTTTTCGTGCTTGAGGTCGCTCAGATGCTCGCGGCGCTCGGCCTTGTTGGTTGAAAGAAAGCCTTCAAAGGTAAAACGCCCCGTGGGCAGCGCGGACAGGGTGAGAGCCGTAATGGCCGCGCAGCAGCCCGGAATGCTTGTGACCGTTACGCCCCTCTCAGCACAAAGCACCACAAGGTCCGCACCCGGATCGGATACGGCAGGCGTGCCTGCATCTGTTACCAGCGCACAGGATTCACCGCTTTGCAAGCGCTCGATGATCTGCTCACCGCGCTCACGCTTGTTGTGCTCAAAATATGACACCATGGGCTTGGAAATGCCCAAAACGGTCAAGAGCTTCTGCGTATTTCTCGTGTCCTCAGCGGCGATAAAATCGACCTCTGAGAGCACCTTGATCGCACGCTCGGAAAGATCCGCAAGGTTGCCGATGGGGGTGGCGACCAAGTAGAGCATGCCGCCTATAATGGCGTTCTTTTCCTCGCGGTATTCGTTGGATTTCATGGAACTCATAACAAATTCCTTTCACGTATCATAGAATGAAAATAAAACTTTGGGAAAGGGGCTATTTATGGCAATCAGAATATACATAGATCAGGGGCATAATCCTGTCAACCCGAATGCGGGCGCGGAGGGGAACGGCCTGCGCGAGCAGAATATCACCTACCGCATAGGGGTAGAGCTGGCAGAGCTTTTGGAGGCGGATCCCGATTTTGAGGTGCGACTGTCGCGCCCGACGGCACAAACGCAGTTGGGAAATTCACTCAATTCCAGTTTGCGGGCAAGAGTGCAGGATGCAAATTCCTGGGGAGCTGATTACTTTATCAGCCTGCATACCAATGCGTCCGAGATTGCCTCGGCTACGGGAACCGAAGCCTTTGTCTACGCGCGCCAGGGACGCGCATACGGTCTTGCGCAGGATATCGTGCAGAGCGTGACCGACGTTACGGGCTTGCCCGATCGCGGCACGTTCGTGCGCTCGGGGCTTTACGTGCTGCGTAAGACCGCTATGCCCGCAGTGCTTTTGGAACTGGGTTTTATCACCAACCCGGGTGACGCTGCGCTCATGAACGAAAATCCGGGGTTGTTTGCGCAGGGGATCTATCAGGGGATCAAGAATTATACGGGGGGATGATTTTGCGCCCCCCCTACCGACGATATATCGTGCAACTGAATTGATTGGGATTACGACAACATTCTGAGCAATTCCGCTTCGTCAATAATCGTCACGCCAAGATTCTGCGCCTTGGTCAGCTTGCTGCCCGCAGCCTCGCCTGCGACCACGTAAGAGGTCTTTTTGGAAACCGAGGAGGAGGTTTTTCCGCCTGCCGCCACGATCATTTTCTCGGCCTCGCTGCGCCCCATGGTGGGCAGCGTGCCTGTCAGCACAAAGGTCAAGCCCGCCAGCTTATCACCTACAGGGGCGGCGGTGGATTCTGTCAAAACGCCCGCAGCGGCAAGGCGTGTGCAAAGCGCGCGGCTTTCGGCGCGAGAGAAGTATTCGATCACGCAATCGGCTGTGATCTGCCCGAAATCGTCCAGCGCACAAAGCTCTTCGGCCGTGGCATTCATGCAAGCGTCCAGCGTGCCATAACGACGCGCCAGCGCAGTAGCGGCCACTTGGCCGATATTGCGGATACCCAGCGCGAAAATGAGTCGTTCCAGTCCTGCAGACTTGGATTTTTCAATGGCTGCGATCAGATTGGCAGCGGATTTTTCACCCATGCGCTCCAGAGTCGCGATCTGCTCAGCACGCAGCGCGTACAGATCTGCCGCATCGTGGATCAGATCGGCATCGATCAGCGCGTCCACGATCTGCGGGCCAAGCCCGTCGATATCCATGGCGTCCTTGGAGGCAAAATGCTCAATGCCGCGCGAAAGCTGCGCGGGGCAAGCGGGATTGATGCAGCGTACGGCTACCTCGCCCTCTGCTTGTACTACTTCGTGTCCGCAGGATGGACAATGCGTGGGCATGTGGAAGGGGGCTTGCGTGCCGTCGCGCTTTTCGGGATGGGCGCAAACCACCTCGGGGATGATATCGCCGCTCTTCTGTACCGAAACCACATCGCCCAGCATAATGCCGCGCTCGCGGATGAAATCAATGTTGTGCAGCGTCGCACGAGAGACGGTCGTGCCTGCAAGCTTCACGGGGGAAAGCTCGGCCGTGGGCGTCAGTACACCTGTACGGCCAACCTGAATGGTGATCTCGCACAGCTTGGTCTGCTTTTTCTCGGGCGGAAACTTGTAGGCCACCGCCCACTTGGGCGTGCTGACGCCCTGTCCGAGCATCTGACGCTGGGAAAGGCTGTTGACCTTGATCACCACGCCGTCAATGTCGTAGGCAAGATCGTCGCGCATGCTGCCGATCTTTTCAATGTGGGCAATGATCTCGTCTGCCGTGGAGACCACCGTGCGCAGCTGTATTGCAGGGAAACCCAAAGCCCCCAGCCTGTCCAGCGTTTCCATATGCGTTTTCGGGGTATGGCCGTCGGCGTACAGGTCGCCCTCCTGATAGTTGAAAACGAAAATATCCAGAGCGCGCTGTGCCGTGATCTGCGGATCAAGCTGACGCAAGGAGCCTGCAGCAGCGTTACGCGGATTGGCCATGAGTGCCTCACCGTTTGCCTCGCGCTTTGCGTTGATGCGCTCAAATACTGCACGCGGCATATAGACCTCTCCGCGCACGGTCAGCGTCAAAGGCTCGGGTAGCGTCAAGGGGATCGAGAAGATGGTGCGCACGTTTTGCGTAATGTCCTCGCCCGTCACACCGTCACCGCGCGTGGCCCCCGTGACCAGCACACCGTTTTCGTAGATCAGAGAGCAGGACAGGCCGTCGATTTTGGGCTCAACCGAAAAGTGTGCGTCGGGCAGCTCTGCGTGTACGCGCGAAACGAAATCGGTCAGCTCCTCATAGGAAAAGACGTCCGAGAGCGAATCCATACGCACGCGGTGCGTCACCTTGCCGAATTTGTCCAAGGGCTTGCCGCCCACGCGCTGCGTAGGGGAGGCGGGATCAAAATATTCGGGATGCGCCTCTTCCAAGGCCAGCAGCTCGTAAAACATGCGGTCGTATTCATAGTCCGAGATGATGGGCGCGTCGTCCACGTAGTAAAGCTTTGCGTGGTGCGCCACCTCGCGGCGTAAATTGTCTATTTTTTCAAAAATTCCGTCGGAATGTGCCATTTTGTCCTCCGAAAATTAAAATACATACATAATTATTATACCAAAAATATAGCACCGTGTCAACGGAAACGGGGAAGAAAATGTGAAATGCGGAGTGCGAAATACGTAGGGCGGGAGCATGCTTTCACCCTATGCATTTCGTTTTCCTTATTTTCTTTCCTTTATCCCTTGACTCTTTCCCTAAAATGTACTATAATATTGTTCATATGTGATTTTGGTTCGGACAGTCAAAGGAGTGAGAAACATGCTGAAATCGGGCGGAAGAATGAGGAATTTCCGTGTACACGGCCATGAAAAGAAAAAGGATTACACCGAGGGACCAATGCTCGGAAAAATCATCCTGTTTATGCTGCCTGTCATGTTTACGGGCATCATTCAGCTGCTGTACAATGCAGCCGATATGGTGGTCGTGGGTAACTGGGCGGACAATGCGGACGCGGCTGTGGCGGCGGTTGGCGCGTGCGGTGCGCTGATCAATCTGATCGTCAATTTGTTTATGGGACTTTCGGTCGGTGCAGGCGTTGTGGTGGCACAGAGAATCGGTGCAGGTGACCGCGACGGCGTGCAAAAGGTGGTACATACCGCCATCCTGACCTCGGTCTTTACGGGTATTGCCGTAGGTGTTTTTGGCTTCTTTATGGCAAGGCCCTTGCTTGTGCTGATGGGTACCAACGACGACGTACTGGCTGAGGCTGCGCCTTATATGAGCGCGTATTTCGTGGGCATTCCCGCATCCATGGTGTATAACCACGCGGCAAGCATTCTGCGCTCCAAGGGCGACTCCAAGAACCCCTTGATCTTCCTGACGCTCTCCGGTCTTGCAAACGTATTTCTCAATCTGATCTTTGTGTGCGTGTTCCATATGGGCGCAATCGGCGTTGGTATCGCAACTGCCGTTTCACAGTACATTGCCATGGGCATGGTGCTTTATCACATGGCTACCTTGGACGACGATTGCCATCTTGATTTCAAAAAGCTGGCTGTTGACAAGGATTCGCTCAAAAAGATGCTGCGCATCGGCATCCCCGCAGGTCTGCAGGGAACGTTCTTCTCGCTGTCCAACGTATTGATTCAAAGTACTGTGAATACGTATCCTACCGAAGTCATGGCAGGCAATACCACCGCAGGCAATATTGAAGGATTTATCTATATCTCCATGAATGCATGCCATCATGCTGCACTGACCTTTATCGGGCAGAATACGGGCGCGAAAAAGTACGATCGCGTGCTGCGCGCCAGCCTGATCTGCTTGGGGCTGGTTACCATCATCGGCTTGGGCATGGGTATTCCGATCGGGTTTGAAGATTTTGGAATCGGTAAATCCTTGCTGAACATTTACCGTCCGGGTCAAGATTTGGTCCACGACGCGGGCATCACACGCTTGTGGATCATTGCCATGACCTATTTCCTGTGCGGTATTATGGACGTATTCAGCGGCATCATGCGCGGCATGGGCAAATCCTTCTTGCCCATGATGGTCTCGCTGATTGGCTCCTGCGTGTTCCGTATCGTATGGATCATGCTGTTCTGCCCCGGATTCCCCGAGCCGATTCAGACGCTGTATATCTCGTACCCCATTTCCTGGATTCTGACCGCAGGCGTGCATCTGATCTGCTGTATCGTCACCTGGACCTACCGCGTGCGCAAGCTCAAAAGGGAAGAGCTGGCTGCAGCCACTGCTGAACCAGAGGCTGCTGTGCAGGCATAAGTCAAAACAATCAAACGCACTCGCTGCATCGGGTGATGTCCTTATCGGAGAAATATTCGTAGGGGTGTGGGCATAGCCCGTTGCGTTTGTTTTACAAATGCGAAACTGGCGATAAATACAGAAGAGAGAGTAACACGATCATGTAACTCTCTCTTTTCTGCTTTTCATAAGTGATATTCTTTGCTGACGCAAAGAGTGATATTGTCGCAACGCGACAGTGATATTGAAGCCTTAGCCGAACGGGAGCCGAACCGAATTGCCCGACGGCGATGCATTTTCGCATCTTTCGGCGTGCTTTCGCTCGCAAGATTTTTATCTTGCTTCGCAAAATCACACCAAAATCTATCAAAAATGCATTCACCGGCGGGTGCGAGCAGTTTTGACGTAGCAGATTTATTCGAGTCCAAAAGCTTTTCCCGCAGGGCATATAGGCAATATGTCCAAGGGGAAAGATATAGGAATCGGAGAAATCTGCACGTCAAAACCAACTTGGTTCGACTCCCGTTCGGCTACGGCTTCAGTGATATTCTATTCGCCTAAAAGCTCGCGCAGCGAATATCACTCGGCGTAAGCCGAATATCACTGCGTAAGCAAAAATTTCGCCTTTGGCGAAATATACTCGCACACAGGCGAATAGAGTTGGCGTGATACTCCGATAAGAGTATCACGCCATAGCGGGTGCGTTTTTGGTGATGTGAAGGAGCGTCCCTAGGATGAATCTCACCCACCACAATCGCTTCTTTCATTTCAAAGCAAATTGCTTTGAAATATCGCTCCGCTGCGGTCCCCCCCTCTCCGGCGGAGAGGGCTTTTTGTGTGCATCCGTCTTATCCGGTTATCCGTGAAAGGCTGCTATGATGAGCCTTCCCCGCTGGGGAAGGGGGACCGCAGCGGAGCGTATTTCGCAGAGCGAAACAGCGACGCGGTTGCGGTGGATGAGGTTCACCGTACGGATGCTCTTTCACATCTTATGTTTTTTTGTATTTGTTAACTCAATGCATACTTGAGAAACGCTCATATTTACATCGCTTTACAAGAAGGAAGTTATCTGATATAATGAGAACAACGGTACCGGAATTCTATCTAAAGGAACTAATCTAATCAAAAAACCGCTTCGGCGGGTTTTTTTGTTCGATCGCGCAAACCCTCTTTACAATTTTGCAAAAACATGGTAAAATGTATATGGAATACAATGCTTTGGAGGTGCATGATGCAACTGCACGAGGATAAACAGAAATTTTTGGAGATCTACAACAAATACATTACAAGAGAGGGCGCGGATAAGCTTCTAGCGTTTTTGGATTCGGACGCAAGCGACTTTTTCACAGCCCCCGCAAGCACGCGCTATCATGGCAACTTTGAAGGCGGACTGTTGCGCCACAGCCTGAACGTGTACGAGTGTCTGCACGATATTATGAACCGTCCACGCATGAAAGAGGTGTACGGTATCTCCTATTCGGAGGAGAGCATTGCCATCGCCGCGCTTTTGCACGACGTCTGCAAGGTCAACTTCTATAAGACCTCGTTCCGCAACGTCAAAAACGAGTTCGGCAAATGGGAGAGCGTGCCGTACTATACCATTGAGGACAATCTGCCCTACGGACACGGTGAAAAATCCGTGTATATCGTGTCGGGCTATATGAGATTGACACGGGACGAGGCGTTTGCCATCCGTTATCACATGGGCTTTTCGGGCAACGAGGATCCCGGTAACGTAGGCAAAGCACTTGAAATGTTCCCCCTTGCGTACGCGCTTTGCATGGCTGACATGGAGGCTGCGTACTTCATGGAGGGAAGCCCCGAAAAGAAATAAAAAATACGAAATATAAAAGGAGAAACGATTATGTCTGATAAGCCTTATCCTACCCCTCATATAAACGCAAAGCCTGAGGACTTTGCAAAGACCGTGCTGATGCCCGGTGATCCCAAGAGAAGCGAATTCATCGCAAAGACCTTTCTTGAAAATCCCGTACTGGTCAACGACGTGCGCGGCGTACACGGCTATACCGGTACGTATAAGGGTACACCCGTTTCGGTCATGGCAAGCGGCATGGGTATGCCTGCCATCGGCATTTATTCATACGAGCTGTTCAATTTCTTTGACGTGGATAACATTATCCGTGTCGGCTCTGCAGGCTCTCTGCAGCCGCACATCCACGTGCGCGACGTGGTATTTGGCCAGGGTGCGTGCTTCCAGGGCGGCTTTGCTGCGCAGTACCATCTGCCCGGCAATATTGCCCCTATTGCGGACTATACGCTGCTGTCCACCGCGATCGAGCAGGCACAAAAGCAGGGCGTGAATTATCACGTTGGCAACATCCTGTCCTCGGATATGTTCTATAACGATGATCCCACCGACACAATGAAATGGGCAAAGATGGGCGTCATGGCTGTGGAAATGGAAGCCGCTGCGCTTTATATGAACGCAGCCCGTGCGGGCAAGCGCGGACTCTGCATCTGCACGATCTCGGATAGCCTTGTCACGCATGAGGTGACGACTGCCGAAGAGCGTCAGAATACCTTTACCCAGATGATGGAGATCGCGCTGGACACCGCTGTGGAGATGGCGAAAAAATGAGCAAGCGCGTATTTTTGATCGTACTTGACAGCTTCGGCATTGGTGCGTGCCCCGATAGCGAGGCGTTTGGCGACTTTGGCGTCAACACGCTGGGTACTGTTTGCAAGACCGATGCTTTGCACGTCCCCAATATGCAAATGCTCGGCCTTGGTAACATCGAGGGCGTGGCGTGCCTGCCCGGTGTGGACGCACCTATCGGTTCGTATGCAAGACTGCGCGAAAAATCGGCAGGCAAGGATACCACCATCGGCCATTGGGAGCTGACCGGACTTGTGTCCGAACATCCCTTGCCCACCTATCCCGAGGGTTTTCCCGAGGAGGTGCTTGCCCCCTTCTGTGCCCAAACAGGTAGGGGAGTGCTTTGTAACAAGCCTTATTCGGGTACCGACGTCATTCGCGATTATGGCAGAGAGCATCTTGCCACGGGTGATTTGATCGTGTATACCTCTGCGGATAGTGTGTTTCAGATCGCGGCGCATCAGAGCATCGTGCCGCTTGAAAAGCTTTACGAATATTGCGAGATCGCAAGAAATCTGCTGGTCGGCAAGCACGGCGTCGGCCGTGTGATCGCGCGCCCGTTTGAAGGGGAGTACCCGAACTTTGTGCGCTCGAGCGGCAGACACGACTATTCTCTCATCCCGCCCAAGGCCACGCTGCTGGATCGCATGAAGGACGCGGGCTATGACGTGCTGGCTGTCGGCAAGATCAAGGACATTTTTGCGGGCAGCGGTATTACCGAGTCGTATTATACGCCGGGCAACAGCGCAGGCATGGAAAAAACGCTGGAGCTGCAGGGCAAGGATTTTGACGGCCTTTGCTTTGTGAATTTGGTG
Organism: Eubacteriales bacterium; assembly: GCA_045633665.1. Taxonomy (GTDB): domain Bacteria; phylum Bacillota; class Clostridia; order Oscillospirales; family CAG-272; genus SVQP01. Next base: position 8,920 of record JAZQYT010000105.1, read on the forward strand.
GATTTTGACATGGTATACGGCCACCGTCGCGACGCGGTGGGGTATGCCAATGCCTTGACTGCTTTTGATGAATTTCTGAATACCTTTATCCCCGGGATGAGAGAGGACGACCTCTTAATGATCACGGCCGACCACGGCTGCGATCCGGGATATACCAAAACCACCGACCACACAAGAGAATACGTGCCGCTCTTGATGTATAAAAAGGGCATGGAGAGCCGCGACTACGGTACGGTTTACGGCTTTGACGCGGTTGCCGCTACCATTGCTGATGCGTTTGGCGTGGACGGTGTGAGCGGAAAAGTGCTGGGAGGGAACTGATATGACACCCGAAAAGCTGATAGAAATGGCGATCGAAGCCAGAAAAGCTGCATACGCACCCTATTCGGGCTACCGCGTGGGCGCTGCGCTGCTGGGAAAATCGGGCAAAGTGTACGTGGGGTGCAATATTGAAAATGCGTCTTATACGCCCACCGTGTGCGCCGAGCGCGTGGCCGTGTTCAAGGCGGTCAGTGAGGGCGAGAAGGAATTTGAGGCCATCGCGGTATGCGGCGGTAATAAGGACGAGATCGAGGGCAGCTTCCCCCCCTGCGGTGTGTGCAGACAGGTGCTGCGCGAGTTCTGCGATCCAGACGCGTTCAAGGTGTACATGATCGATAAGGGCGGTGCATATAAGACTGTGACACTTGCCGAGCTGCTGCCTTACGGATTTGGGCCGGATTTTTTGAAGTAAACCCAAACGGATCACCCCCACAGGATGAAAGTTTTGATCAAACTTTTC
>JAZQYT010000106.1:0-23070 GCA_045633665.1 Eubacteriales bacterium
TCATCCGCACCTATAAGGAGCAGGGAAGAAGAAGCGAGATCCAGGCAAAGCTCAAGGAGATCGAGAAGGAGTTCCATGCAAAAGAGCCCTCTCTGCCTTCCGATCTTTGCTTTCTCTACGGCTCTTTTATGCAGGATTATCTGCATGACGTGGATATCTGCCAGAAGTTTGCCGAGCGCAACCGTGCCAAGATGGCAGAGATCTTGGCCGAGCGGTGCGGTTGGAGTGTGCTGGACGCATTCCAGACCATTCATAACTACGTTGACGTGAATGAAATGATTTTGCGCAAGGGAGCGGTGTCCGCCAAGGCAGGCGAGAAGCTGCTGATCCCGATCAATATGCGCGACGGCAGCCTGATCTGCATCGGCAAGGGCAACGAGGATTGGAATTGCTCCGCACCGCACGGTGCAGGCAGACTCTTGTCACGCTCTGCCGCCTTTGAGAAACTGACCATGGCCGAGTACGAGGCGCAGATGGCGGGTATCTACTCTACCTGTGTCGTGCCCGATACGCTGGATGAGTCGCCCATGGCTTATAAGAGCATGGATGAGATCGTGGAGAACATTGAGCCTACCGCAGAGATTATGACGCACGTCAAGCCGATCTACAATTTCAAAGCGGCAGAATAGAATAAAGGGGCTGTCTTTCAAAGATAGCCCCTATCATTATTTTATATGCCAAAGCTCCCGGTTAACGGATCTGCAAAAAGCCCGATGTGCGGTGTGGCAAAGGTAAAGATGACAAAGCAAAGTGCAATAACGCACAGCACAGCGATCACCGCTTTAGGAATGGTGCATCGTAGCGCATTTTTATGAAATAACCGCGCTTCGTAAAGGTATACGATGGCTGCACTGATAAAGAAAATAGCTATGTTGAGCCAATCGGGAGATTTGCCCACGGCACCATTATAGGTGTAAAACAGCACGGGGATCAACGCAAGCCCCAAAAGAATGCCGCGCAGCTTGACGCACCAAAAATCCTTTCTCTCCCGAAAGAAAAAGCTTTGCACCAAGGCAAACAGCATCATAGGCCAGAAAAGCAGCTTCATATGCTCCCATGTGGATTCGTTGACGCCAGAAAAGGGCGCGATCCATAAGGCTCCACCAAGCCATTCGTACAGAAAATGCAAAACCGTGCCGCCAAGGGAAGTCACGGCAAATCCCACAAGCTGCCAAAGTCCGATCGATCGTTTCACATCATCACCTCTACGATAGTGTATGTGGAGAACACGCATGATATTCCGCGGGTGGCATTGACATAGTCCGTCCTTTTTGGTATAATAATGCTGAATAAGTGTTTGTAAAACAGGGAAAGGATAACGGATCACACTATGAGCAAAGTAAGAATTTACAGGCCGGAGGAGATGGGCTTGACTGAAAACGTACAAGTATTTGAGGACGGCCTGCGCACGCAACCTGCGTCGGGCAGCTACGAATGGTGGTATTTTGACTCCAAATATCCCGATGGCTCCAGCCTTGTCATCGTTTTCTATACAAAGCACGTAACCTCTTTTTCCAAGGCGTTCAAGCCGTTTGTATCGTTGAATTATATCAATCCAAATGGCAAAGAGCTCAGGACAGAGCTTTGGAGTGACGAGTATTCCTTCTCAAAGGATAGCTGCAACGTCAGGATCGGGGATTGCTATGTCAAGGGCGATCTCTCCCACTACGATATCTATTTCAAAAATGAGCAGGCGGAGTGCAAGCTGACCTTGGATGCAAGCGTGCCGTCATGGCGTCCCGCATCCGGACACATCTATTTTGGTCAAAAGGACTATTTTGCATGGCTGCCTTCCGTACCGGAGGGAAGGATCTATGGTACGCTGGAAATCAAGGATGAAAAAATCGAGCTTTGCGGCACGGGATACCACGATCATAACTTTGGCAATAAGCTTATGATCTTTTTGATGAATGATTGGTATTGGGGCAGAGCAAAGATCGGGGATTACGTAGTCGTTTCCTCCTACATATACGCAAACAAGAAAGACGGTTATCAACCTATCCCGATTTTTATGCTTGCCAAGGATGGCAAGATCCTGACGGGGGATGCCGCTAAGCATCTGACGTATGAGGAAAAGGACTTTGTCAAGGACTCCTATACCAAACGCCACGTGGCCCAAACGCTTGTATACGACTATTTTGACAAGGAAAACGACGTCCATTACCGTGTTACCTACAAAAAGGGAAGCGAAGAGGTTGAGCGACAGGTCATGACCGATATCGTGGGCAGACCTGCGGCAATCATGTTTTATTTGCTTGGCTTCCGCGGCTCGTATCACCGCATGGGCGGCACGGCAATTCTTGAAAAATTCCAAGGAGAGGAATTGGTTGAGCGCATAGAAGCACCCGCAATGTGGGAGCAGATGTGCTTCAAGCCGGATAGGATAAAATCATAATGGGAAACGAAAAAATCTACAATATGGCCTTCTCCAAGGTCTACCCCTTGCTGATCGCCAAGGCCGAAAAGAAGGGAAGAACGCGCACGGAAGTGCTGCAGGTGACCGCATATCTGACGGGATATACGCATGACCGGATCGAGGCCGCACTCGCAAGCGACTTGACCTACGGTGATTTCTTTCGCGAGGCTCCCGCCCCGAATCCAAACCGCACTAAGATCACGGGAGTGGTCTGCGGTGTGCGCGTGGAGGCTGTCGAGGAGGATCTGATGCGCGAGATGCGATATCTGGATAAGCTGGTGGATGAGCTTGCCAAGGGCAAGCCCGTGGAGAAAATTTATGATTATTTATATTGAGTATTATAAAGGGGATAAGCTGCTGATCGGCAAACCTTTGTCGTTTTCGGAGATCAGGCGTGCAGTACGGGAGATATTTGAAACGCAGAATGAGGACGGCTTTGTCGCAGCGTTTTGCGCAAGGTATGGCTATAGGGAATTGCCGTTTTCCGAGGGGCATTTCGAGTATCTGATCGATCTTGATACGCGCTTAGTATTTACAACTAACTTTCCGCAAAAGCTGGACGGTGCAAACGTGCTGTATTATTCGGACAGAGGCGAATATGAGCCCGTGCGTTACGTGGGCGGCGCGGTGGCGCACAACGTCATATATCTCGCAATTTGTCAATACGAAAACGATGCGTCCTATTACCTGTTCCACGTTGATGAAGATTTCGACGTCGTTGCCGACGATTGCTTTGAAAGCATTGACGCCTGCAAAAGGACCATGGATGACTATGGCGTGAATTGGCACGAGCCAAAGAAATAAAGGATTAGCATATGATTATTAAACTTCCCAAAAGAACCGAATCTATATATCATAACGAGTATCTGTTCAATTATCTTTTAGAGTTAGAAGCTTCACAAAAGCTCGACACACTCCCTGCTAATTTGATGGTCTACCACGTTTTAACTACGTTTGCGAATGAGGTTGATAACGGTGGAGTGGAACAGTACATGACCAATTCAAGCAAACAAACCTATATCTATTTGCGCAAGTGTGGGGAACTCTTGCAGCACCATGCGTTCAGTGCATATATTTCCAAGGTTTGTGAGTATTTCGACGCAGCAGTACCACTTGACCTTGCATTTGAGAGTGACGTGACAGAGGCTCTTGACCAAGAGTTCTACCGTCTTGATAAGGAGCATGATTTTTCAAAAGTGGTTGATACGTTCTATCGAAGCCATTTCAGCGTGGAAAAGATAGATGTTCCAAAGATCAAGGAGCGTCAAAGCGATTCGTGCAGATATTTTGTGATCCCCAAAGCGCTGACGATATGTGATACCGAGCAAGCCATTGATAGCCTTTTGAAGGTCCTTGGTGACTTTTCGGAACAGTCTTGGAGAGTAGAGTTATGGAATTTCTTTGATACTTACCGTATCATTGCATACTCATACGGAAAAGCCATTGATTTGGATTCTGTGATGCAGAATTGGGATAAACCCGATTTCTCATTCTCGGGGCAGCAGAGTCAAGCTTGTGCCGACCGTTTTAGACTATGCTCGTATTTTGATGGAATCAGTATCATAAGCGGTACGGATGGAATATCGCAATACGCCGTAAAGATCAATGCAAGCGGCTTTGCAAAAAACGAAAAGAAAATGAAGCATCAGTTTGTTATGGCGGGAAGATCGTATGACAGCGAAATATGTGAGCTTCATATCGGTGATCTCTCTCATAAAAAAGATCCCGAAAAATATCATACGATCAAGAAGTATTTAGAAGAACATTACAGCGAGTACCCCAACATTGAAACGGTGTTTGAGTCGGGTGATTATTCAAACTGAACGTAGAAAATAAGGTATATGATAAAAGCAGAATTTGGAATTATAAATGATTTCGACCAAAAGAAGGACTACACGGGGTATCACCCCGAGAAATATAGCTGCGTGTCAATCGACGATGACTTGTATCTGAACGATTGGTGGAACGATCTGTCGCGCATAGATACGCTCAATGTTTACAGTAAAGGCGTTTTGCAACCGCAAAAGGCGCTTTCGCGTCATGGCATCACGATCATTCCTCCAAAGTCCTTGCCCGATTTTCTTGATATTGTCGTGAAGGATAAGCGTTATAAAAAGGATGCCAATTTGGTGGCTTTGGTGGCGCTGGTCGAAGAAGCAACCAAAGCACAAAAATACGTGATCCATTATGGGGTGTAGATAAAGAAAATGAACTATAACAATATCATTTCCGCACTGCATGATTGGTGCATTGAAAAGGCTGATAAATTCAGCAAGGAATACGAAGAAGCGGGTGGACGCATTTGGCTGATAGCACATACGGCGGGAGAGCTGTCGTTCAAGCTTTCCATGCTGATCGACAAGGACTTTGACTCGGTGGAATCGTTAATGGACGCGATCGAATCCCTGATGGAGGTTCATTATGATGCCGGATTGCAGCATAGTGCAAATGAAACTGCCGTCATACGCTATCGGATCTCTAAGTTTTACGATGAATTTCGTCAGCATATGAGATCTGTTTGTGCGCCGGATGCGGTTCTGCCGGAGATGAAATCCTACGAGCGCGTAATCGTTGGAGAAGAAGCCGATGCCATCATCAAAAAGATCAAAGACGTTTGGGGTTACGTCAATACCGATTATTGGTTTCCGATCTGCGGAAGCGAACAAGACCATATCCCGAACAAAGCCTTTATCATGTCCGAGCATTTTGAGAACGAATGGGATAAGGTATCCGAGCTTCTCGGTTGCGACAAAAAACACATTTATTCCTATGGCGAGTCGGCGTATGAGATTCCGTTCTGTATGGAAACAGATAAAATCGAGGATTGCAGTTGCTCGGAGTGGGTATATACCGACAAGGACTTCACTTGGTTCATTTATTTCTGCCATGAGGATATGGTGGCTTTTGCAGGCTCTATCACGGATCTTGTAAAGCAAACCTTTAAAGAGAAAGCCGAGCATTGGAATCGGTATGAAGGATAAAATGCAAATACCGGAGAAAGATATGGGAATTTTCAACACGGTCAATCATGCAAACCAATTACTAAAAGAGATAGAGCAAAACATATTTACGATGCTTGATGCAAAGCAGTTGGCAGAGTCTGTAACGGCGTTATCCGAGGATATCCAAGCCTTACAGACTGTGTACAGAAACGAAAAGTATGAAAATCTGTTCGGACTTGCGGTTGCTTTCAATTTGAATATGCAAACCGTGAAGCTGTTGCAGAGAGATAAAAGCGACGAGACTGCCAAAAATTACGTATTGTCCGCTGTGTCTCAAATACCCGTGACAAATACAACGCTTGCCCTTTGGAACGACAGCGTTTTGCGATATTACGGACTACGCGTTGAGAAAAAGGTAAATCAGGCTCTCAAGGCGATGTATCTCTACGATCAACTTTTAGGCAGCGGGATTACTGATCTGCTTGGCAAAAGCGTACAAGACAAGGTTGAGAAAAAACTAAAACCCTTCAATGACGTGGGCTTAGATGTGCTTTCAAACGAGATCCTTGCTTACTATTCTTGCCAAACGGGAAACGAAAAGAAACGCTTTTTAACGGATATCGAGCAGGTAATTGAAAATACAGATATCATCAAGAGCGTTAATTGCTTCTTGACCACAAACTAAATTTATCATTTATTGAAAGAGATATTTATGACCAACGAAATTATAGAATTACTGCCTTCAGCCAATTTGAGGGCGAAGATAAAAGAAACACACCATCAGTTCAAGGAAAGTGAGCTGTTGGAGATCATATATACTTACGCGCCTTCTTTTGATGCGCGGTTGGATTTGTTAGGGCGGTACGCAGAAATAGCTTCTCCCGACATTTCGGCATTGGCAAAGGCGTACATCGAATATGAGCAGGAAACCCTTGCACGGTTTATTGAAGCTCCCGAAGGGACGGTTTATGAGCTTTGTATCAAGGAAACTCCCGATTCGTATGAAGAAAAATATTTGTGTGCGTCTTATCATGCGGCACTTGTTTGTATTGATCGTTTTTATGAGGAATACGCAGATTTTTCAAAAGAAACCGAACAAACACGATACAAAATCTTGAAGCGAAAGATATTTTTCGAAAGCGACAATTTTGATGCAGAAGCCCCGGCAGAATGTGTGCTCGGACCGAACAAGACGCTTTTAGCGGTGTCTGATTTCCAAAACTATTTTGAGAACTTTTGCGAGGAAAAAGGGATTTGCCCTCCGGATAGCGATGATGTGATGTGCCCGTGCTTTGCGAAAGATCTTGCGTTGGTAAAATATACCGAAAACGATGGAGCGGAACATTTCGGCGTATGCCTGTGCTGTGAATCTTGTAAAAAGGGCTGTGGTCTGATAGACTTTTTATATGTGCTGCGATTGGATGGTATTACTATCCGAGATCATCGCTATGAGGATGATTTCTATGACCACGATCATATTGCACTGCCCAAAGCAACTCTCGCATCCCCCGATGATTTGGACGAAACAATGAGAAGAAACTACTTTGAATTTGTTGCATATTGGCGTTCACAAAATCAATCAAGTGATGAGAAAAAGATTGCAATTTGCGACGAGTGCGGTAGCGAATACCTTGCGTCAACCTCCAAGATGGTGTCGCTTTGCCCCGAATGTGCGCACGTTCTGTACGGATATGAAAACTGTGACCATGTATTCAAGGACGGCAAATGTACGCTGTGCCTTTGGGATGGTAGTCGGAGTGATTATATTAGGTCATTAAAACAAGATGAGGGGTTGTAATTATGAGAAAAGAAATAGAAATAAACGGTTGCGTTGAGATTCCACCCGAAATGACAATGGATGATTTTACTGATGAATTTATTAGATTTGTAGAATCTAAAGGATGGAGTTTCGGCGGTGGCTTTCAAGAAATAGTGGACGGATATTATATTACGCCCGAGGGCTCTAAAGGTAAACACGTTTCTGAGGATACCGGGTTAAATTGAGGAAACAGCATAATGAAAAAATCCATTCTCCAAAAGCCTATCAAACAAGTATTGATAAGCAAGGGCTTTGAACATATCAAGAACAATGATTACGCCTTGATTTGCGGCGACAAGAAAACAAAGCTGATACTTCGCATTCCCGATGGTAAAAACGGCCACGGCTTTGTTTTAGCTGCACAGTTTTCCGATTTCGGTGCGTTTGACGGTAATTTTTCAAATGCCATGATGAAGCAGTACGATTTTGCCTATGATTTGGCATATGGTGAAGTGCAAGAGTACAGCGAAAGCGAGATCATCGAGGCAACCGAGAAAGTTATGAGCGCGTATGCGTGTTATATTGCCGACGGTGCAAATGCCATCAAGGAGCGGTTGAACGAATGGACGTTCGGAGATTTTGACGAGAGGGCAAAAGATGCCGTGCAACACTATTTCGGTTTGCCGGGCATCGATCCGTATTCCGACGATTATCAGAAGAACACGGCAGAGCAGATGAAGCAGCATGGTGGCGCGATCACCTTGTCCATGCAAGAATACACCGAACACAGGGCTTTTTATGACGCATACGAGCAGTATGGCGCGCAGATCCTTGCGGACGAAAAAAACGAGTCTGTGATGATCTCGTTTGCACCGAAACGCAAATGGTGGCAGAAATAATGTGCGAATTATGAAATATGGAAACTATGAAAAGAGCTAATTTAAGATTGATTTGCAGAACCGATCGATTCAGTACGGTCGATGAACGCCTCACATCGAGCTGTCAAGTCTTTGGTGTCAAATTGCTGAACCGAAATACCCAAGCATATTGGAAAGATGACCGATGCACAGAGGTGAATTACGAATTCTCGTCAAGCATTAGCCTTGAACAATGGTATTTGTTCTTTTCTGCTGCATTTGGAGCAGAAAACAATACGGTTGAAGAAGATGGTCGGGAAATCACGCATACAGGTAGTGCTATCTTGAACGATACGGAAGCATTTGCGTATCTGTTTATAGAGGAACAATCATGAGACAACAAACAGGGACGAAAAAATGAAAAACAGTATGAATAACGTCAACAAAACGCTATATATCCCTTTATACGGCAAGGCCTACGTGAGCAAAAAGGGCTTGTTTTTGCACGATGCACGCGCCGAGGAGATCTGGCAGGCCGAGCAATTTCCGCTAAAAGGGAAGTCAAGATCCAAATATTTAGCCTATTATATGGGCATTCGTTCAGCCGTTTTTGACGCTTGGGTAAAGCAGCAAATGGAGAATGCCGATGATGCGGTGATCATTCATATCGGCTGCGGCATGGATAGCCGCGTTGTGCGCATGGGACTGAGCCATCTGATCTGGTACGACGTGGATTTTCCCGAGGTCATCGCAGAGCGCAAGCGCTACTATGCGGAGAATTTTCGCTATCAAATGCTGTCAGGTGACGCAAGAGATCCCGCGTGGCTCTCGCAGATCCCGCAAAGCAAAGCGGCCATCGTGGTCATGGAGGGCGTGAGCATGTACATGACCGAGGACGAGCTGCGCACCATCATAGGCGCGATCGACAAGCACTTTGACAAGGTCGCGCTGCTGATGGATTGCTATACGACCTTTGCCGCCAAAATGTCCAAATATAAAAACCCTATCAACGATGTGGGCGTGACACTCGTGCATGGCATTGACCATCCGCACGTGCTGCAGACCGATGTGTTCCGTTTTGTAAAGGAACACGAAATGACGCCCAAGATGTATATCGATCAGCTCCACGGCATCGAGAAAAGCATCTTTGCCGGGCTGTATGCGGGAAAGCTTTCCAAAAAGCTGTACAGACTGTACGAATTTAAAAAATAATATCTAATACAACAATGGAGGAATGACATGAGTAGATATTACCGTTTGCTTGCACTGCTTTTACTTATGGTCTTGACGCTTTCACTTGCAGCCTGTGCTACTGAAAAAGCCCCGGAGCAGGGAAACGTCGACTCGACTACTGCTACGGCCGAATCCGTAACCGAAACCGACGCACCCACCCAACAGCCGACCGAAACAGAAACCGAACCCGAAACAGAGGAGGAAACGACAGTGAACGTTATCTACGAAACCGTAAAAAACCCCGTTTATGAGGCAGGTGCCGATCCTTGGGTGATCGAACACAACGGTGCATATTACTATTGCTTTTCCGCCTGGGATAACGTGGTTTGGGTAAATAAGCTCCCCTCGATCGCAGATATCACGTGGGATGGCTGCACATTCGTATATGCAGGCCCACAGGAAGGCATGTACTCGCACGAATACTGGGCGCCCGAGCTGCACTATATCAACGGAGAATGGTATATTTACGTAGCCGCGGACGACGGCAACAACCAAAATCACCGCATGTACGTGCTCAAGGGAACCTCCCAGGATCCCATGCAGCCCTTTGAAATGGTCGGTCAAATCACCGATCCCACCAACAAGTGGGCGATCGACGGAACGGTCATGCAGCTTGGCGGCGAGATGTATTTCATCTGGTCCGGCTGGGAAGGCGACGTCAACGTGGCGCAGAATATCTATATTGCGCACATGAGCGATCCTTGCACCATTGATTCCGAGCGCGTCTGTCTGTCCGTTCCCGAATACAGCTGGGAAAAGGTGGGCGAGCCGCACGTCAACGAAGGCCCCTCCATCCTGCAGCACAACGGCAAGACCTTCCTGGTCTATTCCGCATCGGGCAGCTGGACGGACGACTATTGCCTTGGTATGCTGACGCTGACAGGTGACGATCCCATGAATCCCGCGCATTGGGAAAAGTCCGAAAAGCCCGTATTCAAAAAGCGCCCCGGTGGCTGCTATGGCCCCGGTCATAACTCCTTCTGCAAAGCGTCCGACGGCAGCGTATGGATGATCTACCACGCCAACCTCGTATCCGGTACGGGCTGGGACGGCCGCTCGATCTGGATCGCCCCCGTCACCTTTGACGAGAATGGCACCCCCGACTTCGGCTCCCCCAAGAAGGAAGTTAAATTCCCCAAGCTGGCGGAGTAAGTTTCTAAAATTGATAATCAACAGATATTTGAGGTAAAAACCATGAAAAAATATCAGAAATCCATACATCCCGACGATGATCTTCATTACGAGCAAATGGGGCTTGATCGACACGCGGTCGCGCTTTGGGAGGACGGCTCACGCGTAGACGGTTCCAAGGGCTGCTACGAGTGGTGGTACTACGACTCGCACTATCCGGACGGTACAGTTCTCGTCATCTTTTTCTTTTCCAAAATGCCCATTGACGTGGATGGCCCGATCAAGCCGATCTCCACAATGGAGCTGACGCTCCCGGACGGCACCAAATTCTCCGAGGAGGTCTATGCAACGCTCGAGGAAAGCCACTATGCAAAGGAGCAATGTGACGTCAAGATTGGGCCATGTTGGTGTCGCGGTGACCTTAGGCATTACGACGTGGTGTTCAAGGGCAAGAATATGAGCGCGACTATGACGCTGGACGGCACCATCCGCGCCTGGCGATCGCAGACGGGCAGCATCTTCTTTGGTGATGACGAGCAGCATTATTTTGCCTGGCTGCCTGCCATTCCCGAGGGCAAAGCGATCGCGGACGTGACCTACGACGGCGGCAAAACGCTGCACCTGGAGGGATCGGGCTATCACGATCATAACTGGGGCAATATCTCCATGCTCAAATTGATGCACCATTGGTATTGGGGCAGAGCCAAGATCGGAAATTATAAGGTTATTTCCTCCTGGATCACGGCAGAGAAGAAGTACGGATATAAGGATCACGACGTATTTATGATCGCAAAGGATGGCGAGATCCTTGGCGATAACTCCAATCATACCCTGAAATTTATGCCACAGGACAGATATATCGATGCATATACCGGAAAACCCGTGTATAACAAGGTCATTTACGAATACACGACCGAGCAGGGAGAGCAATACCGCATCATCTACGACCGCAGCGGCGATATCAATAAAACCCGCTTTGTGGACGTGCTCCCAAGACCGCTGGGATTGCTTGCCAAAATGATCGGCTTTGACGGTGGCTACCTGCGCTTTGAGGGAATCGCCTCCATCGAAAAGATCGAGGATGGCCGCATCACCGAAAAGGTCAGCGATCCCGCCGTCTGGGAGCTGATGTACTTCGGCAAATCCTGCGCGGATGAGAAGTATAGGGAAAAAAGGAAATAATACATGAAGGTACTGAACCCTTGCGTTCAGTGCCTTTTTTATATATTCTCTCAAAAAAATCCGCTTTTTTTGTTCGTTGACTCATAATTAGAAACGCGACCCCTGAAATCTACTTGTGTTGAATATAACGCCGTCAAAGTCAAGTAGGGGAAATCCTTTTGACAATGCTATGGCGGAAAATTTCTTTTTCTATTCTCAAGACCGAGTGCATCTACCGAACCAAACTTCACACCTATGAGGAGGCGCGCCTCCTCATAGGTGAATACATCCACTTCTACAACCATGAACGCATCCAACTCAAAACAAAACTGACACCACTCGAAAAGCGATGTCAGTTCGTTGCTTAAAACTTAATATTTTCTACCATAGAACTCTTTTTTTGTGCTGTCCGTACAATTGGGGGCAGTTCAAAGTAACAGCCTCTTTTTGTTTGTTATACACAGATATTCCATTGTTATTTTTGCTATGTAAATATCAAAGGTAGCAACACTCTGCACTTCTTCCTTATAAGCAAATTCAATCCCCATTCTTTAATTCTTCCATCCGATTTTCCAGTTCGTCCATGCGGCTCTCAGGCTCGTCGCACAGATCCTCACGGTTGTCGTACACGCACATATGAAGCGCCCGCATCGATGTAAAATTACCCGCAGGCGATTTTTGAACCGTCCCTACGGGTAATTTGGAATAATTATGTGATTACATCTGAGCCAGATCAATGACCTGCGTGCCATCGATCATGAGGTAATGTTTTTTGACGCAGCGCAGGGAAGAGATCCAGCCGCGCACGATGATGGTCTGGAACACGTTGGTATCATAGCCGCCGGGACCCATATTATTCCAAACCCACGAGGGCGTTGGCCACAGGCAATAGGTGGGCTTGATCGCCTCGTAGCACGCCTTGTCCACGCCGCCCTGACCGTGGTGCGACATCTGCACAAAGTCAGCCTTGACCATTTCGGGCGCAGCCTTGCAAAGCAGCTCGCGGCCGCCCTCCACGCCAAGGTCGCCAAGGAACAGAATGCTCTTGCCGTCCACCTCAAAGCGGAACACTGTGGAGGAATTGTTGATGTATGCAAACTCCTCGTTGTACGTGCGCAACACACGCACCTTGACATTTCCTTTGTCAAACTCGTAAACGTCGCCCTCCGTGGCAGTCACACAGGGCAGATCGCGCGCTTTGACCGTCTCTCTGAAGATCTGCAGCCACTCCTCGGACATTTTGCAGCTTTGCTTGGGCTCGTACTTGATAATAAACTCGTCGGAGGGGAAGTTGAAGCAGACCTTGTCAACCGTTATGTCAGGGTGTTCTTGCAGTATGGTCAGAAAGCAGCCGAAGTGGTCGTCATGAAAATGCGTCAAGAACCAGGTATCCACGTGCCCGCCCAGATCCTTGAGATATTCGTATAAGTAAGGAGCCTCGGAAGGAAATCCTCCGTCCACGACAAGCAGCGTGCCGTTGGATTCCAAAACAAACGAGGTATTGATCGTATCGGTGACCGATTTCAGAAAATGCAGTTTAGCCATAATTCTATCCTTTCTTATTTGTCATGTGAAGTCAGTGTGATCACAACAAGCTCAGGGCGGTTGTTGAACCGCAGCGGGAATGAGCTTTCTCCAATGCCGCGGCTGACCACCATGTTGGCATTTTCGTAAGTATAGACACCGCTGTCATATTCGGGAAATTTTCCTTGTCCCGGGGCATACAGCCCACCGATCAGCGGCAGGCGGATCTGTCCGCCGTGTGCGTGTCCCGAAAGCGTCAGATCGATCTGCGCCCGGGCGTACCGCCAAAAGTATTCGGGACGGTGCGAGAGCAGTACGGTAAAGTGAACTGTGCCTGCCAGCTCACGCAGCTGCTCGGGGGAGTGCAGCCTACCGTCGTAATTCTCGTCATCCACGCCAAGCAGCACGATGCTCGCACCGTCGCGCTCAATGGTCACGGCCTTATTATGCAGCACGCTGACGCCTATTTCACATATCTGCGCTTCAAAGTCGAGATATTCCTGCCTCGGCATGGCGCATTCGTGATTGCCTGTGACAAAATAGCAGGGCGCGATCTGCACGCACTCGCGCATCAAGGCCAGCACGGGTGTCTTGTCAGGGTGTCGCTCGTCAATGGTGTCGCCCGTAAACACAATGATATCGGGTGCAGCCTTTTTGAGCATAGAGAGCAGCTTTTTGTTGCCCTTGTCGTATTCCGCGCAATGCAGATCCGAGATCTGCGCAATGCGGAATCCATCGAATTGCTCGGGCAGACGCGTGCTTGCCACTGCGTAATTCGTGCGCTCAAGTGCCGTGTTTGCCCAGAATACCCAGCCTGTAAAGGCTGCGATCATGAACAAAATGGCGCACGGCACGGCAATCAGTAGTTTTTTCTTTTTACTCATTACAGGTTGTAATACTTTTCAAATTCGGCAGGATGGGGGATAGCTGCCATGGCTCTGCATTCCTCTCTCTTGGACTTGATGAAGTTGTTGATCAGCTCGATCGGGAATACGCCGCCCTCGGTCAGGTAGTCGTGATCAGCCTCCAGCGCGTCCAGCGCCTCGGGCAGGGAGGTGGGCAGATGGTGCAGCTTAGCCTTTTCCTCGTCCGAGAGGTGATACAGATTGACGTCGTAAGGCCCCCAGCCGTTTGCATGCGGATCAATCTTATTCTTGATACCGTCAAGGCCTGCCATCAGAATGGCGGCATAGCAGAAGTAAGGATTGCAGGTTGCATCGGGATTGCGCAGCTCAAAGCGACGCTTATCGGGCGACTTGGCATATGCGGGAATACGAATGACCGCGCTTCTGTTGGAGGTTGCGTATCCAACCGTCACGGGTGCCTCAAAGCCGGGTACCAGACGCTTGAAGGAATTGGTGCTGGGGTTTGTAAGTGCACAAAGAGAGGCGATGTGCTTGAGCAGGCCGCCCATAAAGTAGTGTGCGGTCTCGCTCAGATGCGCATATCCATTGTCATCCGAGAATACGGGGACGCCGTCCTTGAAGAGCAGCATATGCACGTGCATACCACTGCCTGCCTCGCCGTAGATGGGCTTGGGCATAAAGGTGGCGGATTTGCCGTATTTGAGCGCGGTGTTGTGAATGATATACTTGATCATCATGGTCGCGTCTGCCATGTGTACCACCTCACCCAGCTGCGGCTCGATCTCAAACTGACCGGAGGCAGCCACCTCGGGATGGTGATAATTGATCTCAATGCCTGCGTTCAGCATGTGCATGCACATCTCGCTTCTGGCCTCGTAGGCGCGGTCAAAGGGCTTTGCAATATGGTATGCCTTTTGCTTGGGGACGATCACGCCCTTGCCCTCGGTTGCGCTGTTCCAGTAGGATTGCTCGGCATCGATCGAAGCGCCGATATGGTTGGGGGATACCTCCCAGCCCACTCTGTCAAACAGGTAGAATTCAAATTCGGGCAGGATCTTCATGGTATCGGCCACACCGCTTGCCTGCATGTGCGCAACGGCTGCCTTGATGATATTTCTCGGATACTGCGAGAGCGGCTTGTTCTCGGGGCTTGCAATGATCATAGCGTCACCCGTCATGGAAAGCGTGGGAATTTCGCAGAAGGGATCGATCACCGCCGTATCGGGATCGGGAATGAACACCATGTCGCTTTTTTCCACCACGGCGTAGCCGTAGTTGGAGGCATCAAAGCCGATGCCGCTTTTCATGGTATCCTCGGAAAAATTCTGTGCGGGGATGGTCACGTGACGGTACTGACCGCTTACGTCCACCATTTTGAAATCCAACATCTTGATCCCGTTCTCACGGATCATGCGCATAATCTCCTGTACGTTCTTAGCCATCGTAAATCTCCTTTTTTATTTGATATCTTGGTATGTAAAGCTGTAAAAATCCGCATAATTGCGCTTGCCGCTCAGATCCTGGCAAGCCATGCCGATCAGCGTTCCCGTGTGTCCCTCGTGTCCGATCTCGCTGTACCCCTCGTCGGCAAGATTGGAGCAGTCCAGTTCAGGGCCCACCGGTATAAAGCACTCTCCGTCATTCGAGCAGAAAAACCGAATCCGACAGCCCGAAACGCGCACGCGAAGCAGTATTGCACCGTCGTCGGGGATTTGGAATGCACCGCCGAGCGGATCGGAGAAGTGCAAATTGTTGCGCACACACAGCCGCAGCGCGCGCGTACCGTCGTTTTCGCGGCTGACGTATAAATAAAAGAAATTGAACGTGTCGTAGAAAACGGTCAAGCCCGCCATTTGCTGAAAATGCTGCGGATCAAAATCCATCTTGACGGTTACCTCGCAGTCATGAGAGGTCATGCGCCTTGCCACCATTGCCTGCACGTCGTGCGAGGTGATGGATTGGTGACCGTAAAGTCGCAGCCTGCCGGGGCAAGCGGTCAGAGAGCCCACCGTGTCAAGCGGCACGCGCAGCGTTTTGTAACGCTCGGGCAGCACTGCGCAGTCAAAGGTATCCGTGCAAGGGAGCTGATCGAAAGGAATATTTGGCATATCCACCTCGATCTCGCGCTCGGGGATGATATTCCCGTGAGCCGTGCGCAGCCAGCCATCGGATGTCCATCGCAGCCTTGCAAGTGCGGTCTCGCGGCCGAGAATACAGCGACATTTCTTGCCGATCGGTCTGCCGCAAAGGTAGACCATGTAGGGCGTCCCGTCCTGGGCCTCGGTCAGGGATCCGTGTCCCGCTCGTTGCAGAGGCGCATCGGGCGCGTGTCGCGTGGTCAGCACGGGCAGGGTATCGGTTTCATAAGGCCCTTGGATCTGCCGCGCGCGTGCCAGACGCACACCGTGGTTGTATAGTGTGCCGCCCTCCGCAAACAAAAGGTAATAGTAGCCGTCCTTGAAAAACAGATGCGGTGCCTCGGTGCAGCCGATATCCGTGCCGCTGTAAATATTCAGTACCTCGCCCACCAGCCGCTGCTCTCGCTCTGCATATTCCTGCAGCAGAATGCCTTGGAAGGGATGGTTTTCAAGCCTGTGATCCCAGAGCATGTTGACCAGGTATTTCTTGCCGTTCGGTGCGTGAAACAGGGAAGGATCAAAGCCGCTGGAATTGAGGTGGATCGGCTCTGACCATGCACCGCTGAAAATATCGGTGGTCGTTACCAGATAATTGGGCGTGTCCTTGAAAATACCGTGAAAGTTGCGCACTACCGTATAGATCAGGTAGAACGTCCCGTCACAGTAGGACAGACACGGAGCCCAGATACCGCCCGAGTTGGGACAGCCGCGCAGATCAAGCTGTGAGGTTTTTCGCAAGGGGCAGGGAATCTCGCGCCAATGCACCAGATCGTGCGAGTGATACAGCTGCACCCCGGGAAACCAGACGAAAGTGGAGGTGGCCAAAAAATAATCCTCTCCCACGCGACAGATGCAGGGATCGGGATGAAATCCCGGCAGAATTGGATTGCATGCGCGCATACCGAAGCCTCCTTTACTTTGACTTGATAAAGTATATATCCATATTATATCACATTTTCGTCAATCGTCAATAAAATGTGCGTATTTTTTATAAAAACCTATTGACAAAGAACATATAAGCGACTATAATTGGATAAGCAACCAAAGTTGATTATTTTTACAGAATACAGAGGAAAGGAGTTCCCGAATGGATCTCAGGATCGTAAAGACCAAGCAACAGATCAAGCAGGCCTTTTTGTCCTTGCGCAATCAGTATAGCCCCGAAAAGATCAAGGTCAAGGATATCTGTGAGCGTGCGATGATCAATAAGACCACGTTTTATAAGCATTACGTGGATTCGTTAGATCTTGCCAACGAGATAGAAGAAAATTGCATTGACAAGCTGATGAATACGTTTTCCGAGAAAAAGAGCCTGTTCGAGTCCCCCAAGGCTTACGTGCAAGGCTTGCTTGCCGCTGTGGATAAGCAGGCGGAGGAGCTGCGTGCGGTTTACCGTGACAGAACCGAGGCCTTTGTGGCCAAGCTGGAAAATAAGCTGATGCAATCTTATGAGGGCAGCGAAAACAGCACGGAGCGCCGCATGACCGCAACCTTTATGATCAGCGGTATCTCCCACGTGCTTGGGCAATGGCTGCTGAACGATGAAGGCAAGCGCATTGATATGAGTACCATTGCTGCGTACATGGAGCGCATGACGCGTAGCATGCTTCCCACAACGACTTAAAGGATGGATGATCTATGGAAACGATAAGATTGAACGGCCGGGATATGCGTAACCTGCTCATGGGCGGTGCGCAAGGTCTTCGTGCCAATATGGAAGAGATCAACGATCTCAACGTTTTTCCCGTGCCGGACGGTGATACCGGTATCAACATGACCAAAACGCTGGAGGGCGGCCTTGCACGCTTGCAGACAGAGGATTCTGTCGGCGGTCACCTCGGCAATTTCTCCAAGGGCTGCGTGCTGGGGGCGCGCGGCAATTCCGGCGTCATTCTCTCGCAGTATATCGCGGGTGTGGCAAGTGCGCTTGCGGATTGTGAGACCGTCAGCGTCACAGAGCTGGCAGAAGCACTTGCGGCAGGTGTGGCGCGTGCGTATCACGCTGTAGCCAATCCAGTGGAGGGAACCATTCTGACTGTGTTCCGTGAAAGCTCGGAATATACGGTGCAAAACGTGACCGAGGACACCACGGCCGAGCAAATGTTTGAAATTCTGATCAATCAGGCAAACCGCACGCTTGCCAAGACCAAGGAAATGCTGCCCGTGCTGGCACAGGCAGACGTGGTGGACAGCGGCGGTGCGGGATATCTTGCCATGCTTATGGGCATGTACGACGCGCTGACGGGCAAGGAGATCACAGCACAGAGCTATAGTGCGGCTGCACCCGAGGCAAAGCCTGCTGTAAATTATGATCTGTTCACCACCGACAGCCCGCTGGAATGGGGCTATTGCACAGAGGTGCTGGTCAGATTGCAAAAGGCCAAGGGAGATCCCGAGGCGTTTGATCTGGATGGCTTCCGTGCCGCTCTTGAAGCAAAGGATTGCAATTCCATCGTGGCGCTGCGTGACGGTGACGTGCTCAAGGTTCACGCACACACCATGATCCCCGCAGACGTGCTGCTGCTTTGCCAGCAGTTTGGCGAATACTTAGAGGTCAAGATCGAGAATATGAGCCTGCAGCATTCCGAGAGAACGGTTGCAGAGCAAAAAAAGAAAAAGCTGCACAAGCCCTATGGTGTGATCACGGTGGCAAGCGGTGAAGGGATGCACGCTCTGTTCTCTGAGTTGGGAGCTGATATCATCATCGACGGTGGACAAACGTCAAATCCCAGCGCACAGGACTTCGTAGATGCCATTGAGCAGTTGGACGCAGATCACGTGATCATCCTGCCCAATAACGGCAATATCCTGCTGACGGCGCATCAGGCTGCAGGTCTTTGCGAGGGGGTGGACGTGCGCGTGGTGCCTACCAAGTCGTTCCCGCAGGGATATACGGCATTGGCTGTGTTCAATGCGGCCATCGAGGATGCGGACGAGCAGATCTCGGACATGGTTGACGCAAAGGACGCCGTAGCTTCGGGTGAGATCACCTACGCCATCCGCGATACCGTGATCGGTGACGTACATGTCAAGAAGGGAGAGGCGATCGGTATTCTGGACGGAGAGCTGGTCTGCTCCTGTGCCGATGAATATGAGACCATGATCGCCATGATCGGCACGATCGAGGATATTGAGGATCGCGAGATCCTGACCTTGTTTGTGGGCGACGGTGTTTCAGAGGAGGAGCGAGTTGCCATGACTGAGGCAATCGAAGAAGCTTACGAGGATCTGAGCGTAGACGTGTTTGTCACAGGCCAGCAGGTATACCGCTATCTCATCGCTGTGGAATAATTAAGGAGGAAGATATGGCAACTTACAAGATCGCAATAGATACGCTGGGCAGCGATAAAGGCCCCGAGATGGTCGTGCAGGGCGCATTGATGGCGCTTGCCGAGAATCCCGAGCTTTCGATCGTGCTGTTTGGTGACGAGCAGGTGATCAGAGGGGAGCTTGCAAAGGCAGAATACGATCACGATCGCATCGAGATCGTACACGCACCCGACGTCATCTCCAACTATGATAACCCCATGGAGGCCATTTTCAAAAAGACCGAATCCTCGCTCGTAAAAGCCCTGCAGGCACTTGCCGCACGCGATGATATTCTGGGACTGATCAATGCAGGCAGCACGGGCGCGTTGATCGCAGGCGCACTTCGTTACGTACCCGCCAAGCCCTTGCGCAGACCGGCTCTTGCAGCCATTCTGCCTGCAGCAAAGGGTGGCTTTACCTGCCTTGTGGATACGGGCGCGAACATCGACTGCACCGCATCCATGCTGGTGGACTTTGCACATATGGGCTCGGATCTGATGAAGCAATGCTACGCCATTGAAAATCCGCGCATAGGTCTTCTTTCCAACGGCGCAGAGGAAACCAAGGGTAATAAGCTTGTCAAGGAAACGCACGCGCTGCTCAAGGCAGACGCAGAGCTGAATTTCGTTGGCAACATCGAGGGGACCAACGCGCTTTCCGGGGATTGCGACGTGCTGGTTGCGGACGGCTTTGCAGGCAACCAGGTGCTCAAGAACTCAGAGGGCATTGCAAAGAGGATCATCACCGATATCGTGGTGTACGGCAAAAAGACGGGCAACCCTGAGATCATGAAGCTTGTCGGCTATCTGATGAGCATTTACGACTTCAATTCGCTCGGCGGCGCGCAGCTTTTGGGTGTCGGTAAGCCCATCATCAAGGCGCACGGTGCCGCAAACGCGGATTCGATCAAAAATACCTCTGCCATCATGCTCAACGTCGCAAGAAACAAGGCGATGTTTGACGGCAAGGATGCAAGATAATTTCAAAGGAGAAACGCTGCTATGGAAATCAAAAGAAAAGTCATGTGTACCTCCACGGGCTGCATCGAGTATGCGCCCGAACGCTACAAGAAATACGACATCGACATCATTCGCATCCACGTTCATTTCAAGGGCAAGGAATACCTCGAAGGCCTTGACCTCGATCCCGATGCATTTTACCGTGAGCTTGAAGTTCTGGAGGATGCCAAGAACAATCTTCCCAAGACCGCAATGCCCAGCCCCGAGAGAATCAGAGAGCATTTCCAGAAGGCTTATGACGATGGCTACCGTGAGGTCATCGTGATCGCCATCAGCGCGTACCTGGGCGGTACCTGCAATCTGATCCGCCTGACCGCAGAGGAATTTGCCGATAAGATGAACATCATCGTTATCGACTCCAAGATCACTTGCTTTGGTGAGGGTATGCTTGCGATCAAGGCTGCCGAGATGATCGAAAAGGGTGTTCCTACCGAAACTATCCTCAAGGAGATCGCCTGGATGATGAAGCACCAGGAATTTTTGGGCGTTGACGCAAAGCTTGACTACCTGATCTACAACGGCAGACTCAAGGGTGGCAAGGCTCTGATGGGAAAGATGCTCAATATCTGTCCTGTTGTACATTTCACGCATGACGGTGAGCTTTGCGCGCTGCAGAGCGTCCGCACGCCCAAGAAGGCGTTGGCAAAGACCTGCGAGATCTTAAAGGAAATGATCGGCGACCGCGATCCTGCTGATTATCTGCTTTGGCACACCTACACAGGCCCTTCGCTGCTCGAAGAGCTTGTTGAGATCGAAAAGAAGTACGACATTCATACAAACCACGAAAAGGTCATCACCTCTCCTGTGAGCGGATGTCATAACGGCCCGTGGCTGGCAGGCTACGGCTTACTCTTCCTGCGTCGCGAGGATGAGCCTCTGGAATAATTTAACGCCTATGGAAGACGTCAGAATCATTAAGGTAGAAACGGGCGCGCAAAGAAAGGCCTTTGTGCAGTTTCCGTTAAGACTTTATAAGGATAATCCATACTTTGTTCCGCCGCTTTACGGCGACGAAATGGCGCAGTTCAAGAAAAACCATGCCTACAGCGATACCTGCGAGACAGTGTTTTTCCTTGCCATGCAGGGAAAAAAGGTGGTCGGCCGCATCCAGGGCATTCTGCAGCGCCAATCCAACGAGCTGAGAGGCGAGAAGCGCGTGCGCTTTACGCGCTTTGATGCCGTCAACGACCTGCGCGTGGCAAAGGCGTTGTTTGCAGCCGTGGAGAATTGGGCGTGCGAGCACGGAATGGATACCGTCTGCGGTCCGCTCGGATACAGCGACCTGGAGCGTGAAGGCTTGCTGATCGAGGGCTTTGACCAGCTTTCCACCTTTGAAGAGCAGTACAATTATGACTATTATCCCCGTCTGCTCGAGGCCTGCGGCTACGGCAAGGAGATCGACTGGTATGAGTTCCGCCTGCGCACACCAAAAACGCCCAACCCCATGCTTGTCAAGGTGGCCGAGCGTGCGCTGGAGCTTTCGCATCTGCACGTGGTGGACAGCTCAAAAATGTCCAAGAAGCAGTACATAGATACCTATAAGGACAGCTTTTTTGAATGCTTGGACGAGTGCTACCGTCACCTGTTTGGCACGGTGCCGTTTACCGAGAACATGAAAAAGCAGATGATCGATCAGTTTATTCTGATCCTGAACAAGGAATATCTTGTGGTCGTTTGCGACGAAAACGAGCGCGTTGCTGCGTTTGCGCTGTGTATTCCCGGCATCGGTAAAGCGCTGCAAAAGAGCGGAGGCAGACTCACGCTGCCTGCCATCTGCAAGGTGCTGCACAGCTCAAAGCATCCGGACACCTTGGATCTTGGCTTGATTGGCGTGCTGCCCGAATATCAGAACGCGGGCATCAATGCAGTCATGCTGGTGCAGCTGATCGAGATGCTGGCAAGCGGCAAGGTGGAATATGCCGAAACCAACTTAAACCTTGAAACCAATACCCAGGTCATGGCGCAGTGGAAGTACTTCGACGCCACACAGCATAAGCGCCGCAGATCTTATATCAAAAAAATATGATTGACAAGGGCGGGGGAACGATCAATATGCACCCTGCATTCCGAGCCTATCACAAGTCGATGTAGGGGAGGAATATTTGCAAGCAAATTCATCCTCCCGCACGCAACGAGTCAGGTACGCGCTCAGGAAAATGCGATCATAAACCCTTTACGGGCGGGCGGATGATATCCGCCCCTACATCAATGACATAATATGAAAGGATTATATCATCATGCTTGAAAAACTCACCGAAATCATTGGCAGAGTCAACCCCGGAATCGACATTTCCACGGTTACCCCCGAAACCAAGCTCATGGAAGACCTCAAGCTGGACTCTCTGTCCATCATGCTGCTGGCAATGGAGATCGAGACAGCATTCGGCTTCCAGTTCACCGAGCCCGTCAAGTTCGAAACCGTCAAGGACGTGTGCGATTACCTTGCAACCAAGGCCTAAGATCAGAATTGCATAAGAGAAAAGGCCGAGCAAAACGCTCGGTCTTTTTTCATTGACGGACCGTCCGGGAGGCCGGTCCCTACAATAGTGATTTTAGGTCAGTATACCATAAACCCATGTATACGCGCAGGGGACGGTGCCTCGACGTCCCGATATGATCAAAAAAGGCTCAACTCATCCGCAAACGCGTACAGAAATGCCACGTCACAGGGGACAGTTCTCGGTAACACCAAAGCGTCACGGAGAACCGTCCCCT
>JAZQYT010000107.1:0-3113 GCA_045633665.1 Eubacteriales bacterium
GGAGGTGGCGTTGCCCGCCCCTCAACAAACGCCCCAAGGCTGCCGTACACCAAGGTTTTTGCGCCCCGAGCAGATCGTGCCCGCGGCACGGGAGTATTTTGATATCCGCTATTTGCCCTTGGAGGCGGTGGCACAGGCCGAAGTCCCCGGCTGCAACGGGGCGATCCTGCCGCCCGTCATTTTCCCCGAGGAGACCGAGAGCGTCCGGGATATGCTTGCAAAGGCGTGGGAAAAGGGCATTCGCCATTTGTTGGTGGGCAATATCGGACATTTGTATTTGTGTGACGGCTTTGATTTTGTGCTGCACGGTGATTATCGCCTGAACGCAGCAAACACCGCAACCGTCTGCGCGCTGGAGCAGTTTGGCTTTGCGGACGTGATCGCGTCTGCCGAAATGAGCCTTGCAAGATTGCGCGATCTGGGCGGCAACACGGCTGCCATCGTGTACGGCAGAGTGCCGCTGATGACATTGGAAAGATGTGTCAATAAGCAAACCGTCGGCTGTGCGGCCTGCACCAAGGGTAAGGCTGAGCTTGTGGATCGCAGAGGGGTGAGATTCCCCGTCGTGCGTGAATTTGGCCACCGAAACCTGGTGCTTAACAGTCTGCCCACGGGCATGTCGGACAAGGGACGTGTGCTTGCGGATTACGGCATTACAGCACAGCACTTTTTGTTTACGACCGAGAGCGCGGACGAGGTCGGACGCGTGATCTCTGCGTACAAACAGGGGCGTGCGTTGCCCTTTGCCGTGCGAAGAATTTGAAATTTTGGTGAGTGAATATGAAGAAAAGTATCGTTGTAATCGTATCCATGATCATCCTGTTTTGCCTGATCACCGCAACCATTGTCAGCGCAAAGCGCGCAAGGGATCTGGCAAACGCGCCGCAAACGCCTTCGAGCGAGGGTGAGGAACCGACACAGAGCGTAACCGAAGGAGAAACCGAGGGAGAACCCGAACAGGATCCTGAGGGGACGACCGAGGAGCAAACGCAGCCGCCGCAGGAGCAGATCGGGATCACGTACGTGGAATATACGAAGGAGGCACACCCCGGCACGGGCATTGCCTATCGCGGCAGCGGTGAGAATGCGGACCTTGTGATCGTGATCGACGCAGGCCACCAGATGCACGCCATGGATCAAACCGAACCGGACGGCCCGGGATCGTCCACAGAGAAGCCCATGGCATCGGGCGGCACGCAGGGAAGCGTGACCGGCCTTGCCGAATACGAGCTGAATTTGCGCGTGGCACTTGCCCTGCGCGATCTGCTGGTCGAAAAGGGCTATACCGTGGTCATGGTGCGCGAGGTCAACGACGTGGAGATCAGCAATGCCGAGCGCGCACAGCTGGCCAATCGCGCGGGTGCGCACGTCAATCTGCGCATTCATGCAAACGGGGACGCGGATGCGTCTGCCAAGGGCGCGATGACGGTCTGCCAGAGCTCTGCCAACCCCTATCATGCAGCGCTGTATGAAAACAGCCGCGCACTTTCGGATGCGGTGCTGGCAGCATTCTGCCAAAGCACGGGCATGGAGCAGCGCATCGTTTGGGAAACCGACACCATGACGGGTACAAACTGGTCAAGCGTGCCTACCACCATTATTGAAATGGGCTTTATGACCAACGCAGAGGACGAAGCGGCCATGGCAGCCGAGGATTTTGCCGCAAAGGCAGCAGACGGCCTTGCAAAGGGCGTTGAAAATTATCTGTCGCAGTATCCGCCAAAAGAGGAAACGACCGACGGTGAGCAGACCGCGCCCGACGGAGAATATGACATCGACTACGAAAGAGAGCGAGAGCTTGGTCAGACCTTTACCGACGTGTACATGACCGTGGAGGCAACTGCCGTGGTCTGGGTACGCACAGAGCCCAGCACGCAGGGCGGTGACTCCACCAAGGTGCATCATATCGAAACCTATGCGGGCAAGCGCATGATCTGTATCGGATTCGGTGAGAATTGGCACCGTGTGCTGATCGATGGAAAGGTTTATTACGTATCCGCTGCATATCTGAGAGTGGTTACGGAATAAGAATACTATCGGGATTGTAATCAAACTACCAAAAAAGGAGGCCGAGCGAAATGAACGCTATGCTTGAGGATATATTAGCGCAGATTGGCGGAGGGCTGATCCTTTGTGCAGAGGTTGTGGGGGAGCGGACAAAGCCGCTGACCGATAAGGTATCGGCAGAGGTGCGTGCTGCTTTGGATGAAATCAGAACGGATATCGACGCGGTCAGACAGCGAGATCCCGCTGCAAAGAGTGATATAGAGGTGCTTTTGCTGTATTCGGGCGTGCATGCGCTGCTTGCGTATCGCGTTTCTCACAGGCTGTACGTGTCCAATCACTTTTTCTCGGCACGCTTGGTCAGCCAGCTGGCAAGATTTTTCACGGGCGTGGAGATCCACCCGGGGGCGACCATTGGCAAGGGGCTGGTGATCGACCACGGCTCGGGCGTTGTGATCGGTGAGACGGCCGAGATCGGAGATAACTGCACGCTGTACCAGGGTGTCACGCTGGGCGGTACGGGTAAGGACGTGGGCAAGCGTCACCCCACGCTTGGAAATGGCGTATTGGTTGGTGCAGGTGCCAAGGTGCTGGGGCCTTTTACCGTATCGGACGGCAGTAAGGTGGCGGCCAACGCGGTGGTGCTGAAAGAGATCCCCGAAAACAGCACGGCCGTGGGCATTCCCGCACGCGTGGTCAAGCGCGACGGTGCGAGAGTCAGCGCACCGGGCGCGGATCTCGACCAGGTACACATTCCGGACCCTGTGCGCGAGGAGATCGCACGCTTGGAGCAAAGGCTTGCCGAGATGCAGGAAGAGCTGGATAAACTGAAGCAAGGAACGAATCATACGGAAGAGTGAATTGCGAGAAAGAAACTCTGTTCAGTCGGGCAGAGTTTCTTTTTTCATTGGTTGTGATGGTGAAGCAGAGCAACTGCCCCAACGGACAAGTAAGCAAAACGGACGCGCAAAAAAGCCTTGCCCCGCTGGGGAAGGTGGCGCGTAGCGCCGGATGAGGTCCCCATAAAACCGCTCTGAACCATCTTGTACACCCTTCCCATAGGGCAAGTAAACCCTTTCTCCCTTCAGGGAGAAGTCGCGGAACGCGAC
>JAZQYT010000108.1:0-9342 GCA_045633665.1 Eubacteriales bacterium
CGATGGTAGAGATGCGCACGATCTCCACGGTGCGAAGCAGCGAGAGCAGCGTGGAGCTGACGGCAAAGAGCAGGTATGTCCAGCGCACGATTCGCAGATACTGCACGCCCTGCTCCACGATCTCTGCCGTTTCGGAGAACAGCCCTACGATCTGATAGGGGAACAGGCTTGTCAGCAAGAACAGTACAAGTCCAAGAAGAGCGCCTGTCAGAACAGCGGCCTTGCCAAGCTGCTTGATGGGTGCGGTGCGTCCCTGTCCCCAATATTGGCTGCCCATGGTGACCAGCGCGTCACCAATGCCGATGGTCAGCTGCTGGAACAGAAACTGCAATGAATTGACTGCCGCCACGCCCGAGAGCGCGGTCTCGCTGTAGCCACCTATCATTAAATTGTCCGCTAAGTTGACGCTGAGAACGATCGCGTTTTGCAGCACGATCATGAAAAACAGCCGCCAAAACGTGCGGTAAAAGTCTTTATCCTTTGTCAGAAGCATAGTTGCCTCCCTGGTGTTGATCATAATTTGCCGTCCCTTATGTAAGGGGAGTTACGGTACAAGCGTAAAGGTCATCACGACAGGTGCGTGATCCGAGTAGGTAAAAGCGGTGTGTACATTGCGCACCTCTTGGCAGCACACGTTATCCGATACGATAAAGCCGTCTACGATGATGGTGAAATTGCCCGGCTCATAAGGGATATCACAGTTGCGACAGGTGGGATACAGGACTTCTCCCGCGTAATCAATGCAGCGCGTAAAGCCATCGGGCATCATGTCTGCAGGAAAGGGCTGCGCCCAGCCGAAATCGGCATCCGCTCCGTTGAGCTTTTGCGAGGAATCTCCCGTAAAGTCGTGGTTGAAGTCGCCGCCGCAGATCACGTAATTGCCCTTGTGATATTCGGCATTCATGTCCTCGAACAGCATGGACATCTGCGCTGCACGAATGCTGTCATCACTGCCGTAGGCTGAGGCATGCACGTTGTAAAGCACCAATTCCTTGCCGTTTTCCACGGGGATGCGGCTGACGCTGTAGCAGCGGTCAAGGTCAAGGAATTTACTAAACGAGGTCGAGATGGGGAAGGAGCGGCGCAGGGACGAGGTGATCTCTACCGAGGAAAAGGTTGCAAGCGAGCTGTAGGACGCACCGTGCGGACTGTGGAAGGGGTAGGCGAGGTAGGCGGAATTGTAATTGACGGCATAGGTGCTTGAAAGCGAGCCAAACTGCTCGCGCAGCATGTCATATTGGTTGGTGTGGTGGCTGCGCGTGGAGTCAAGGTCGACTTCTTGAAACAGAATGAAATCGGGATTAAGCGCGGCAACCGTTTGAGCGCCCTCGGTGATGCAAGCGATCACGCTCTCGCGGCTTTCGGCTCTGGATTGCTTTCCTCCGTCCATAAAGAAGGTGAACTCTTGCGTATATGCGCCAAAGCCTAAGTTCTGCGTTACGATCACGTATTCCGTTTGGGTCTGTGCGGCATCCTTTGCGCCTGCGCGGTCAATGGGGAGCTCTTGCAAATCGGGAATGCGCTCGTAGCTGAATACCACGTAGCCGAGATATCCGCATACCAAAAGCAACAGTGCGCCAAAACAGCACGCGGCAATGATCAGAATTCTTTTCCAAATTTTCATTCTGTTACCTCCGGGAATTATTATCTTCATTATAACGGATGCTGTGTCCCTTGTCAAGCCTCAAGGCAAAATCCTTATTGACACCCAGGCATGGATATGATACAATAAATGCAGTAATTTATTGGAGGTAGCTTATGAAGACCAACACCTATCGCGTGACCGACTATGGCGTACAGGTAAATACCACTGTGCTGCAAACGGTGCAGATTCAAGCAGTGCTTGATATGTGCCGCAAGGATGGGGGCAAGGTCATCTTCCCCCGCGGAGCATATTATGTTTCCTCTCTTTGGATGTGGTCCAATACCACACTGTATCTTGAGGCGGGGGCGGAGATCTTCGGCAGCACCGAATGTGAGGATTACGAGGTGTTTGCTATCCCCGAGGACGTGGAAATGCGCTCGGATATGGAGCTGATCACCGAGTATTACGGGCAGCCCTGGGAGACCTACCGCCGTGCTATGATCTCGTCATACGGACAAAAGAATATTGCCATTATTGGCGAGTTTGGGGCGGCATTGGATGGACAAAATTGCTACGATCCCGACGGAGAAGAGGGCTACCGCGGTCCGCATATCGTGTTTTTCTCCTGCTGTGAGAATGTGGAGCTATCGGGCTATACCGCGCGACATAGCGGTAACTTTTTACATGAAGTCAACAACTGCAGAAATCTGCATATGCACAACGTCACCTGCCTTGGTGGTTCGGACGGCATTCATTTGCATTGCACCGAGCATGCCGTGATCGAGGATTGCCTGTTCAAAACGGGCGATGATTGCATTGCGGGCATCAACGTGTGCGACCTTCTCGTGCGTCGCTGCGTGCTCAATACCTCCTGCAATCTGTTCCGCATCGGCGGTGTGGACGTGTACGTGCGCGATTGCTACGCGTACGGCCCGGGGTACTATCCCCATCGCATGACGGTGGTCAAGGGGAAGGGCGACGAGCTGCCGCGCGAGCAGGGCAGACATAACCTGATCTGCTTGGTAGACTATTTTGCCAGCGCCAACTACCCGTATCAGCCGTCCGAGCTGCATTTTGAGAACTGCGTGATTGAGAACGCAACAGAGGTGCTGCACTATCATGCTGACAAGAATTCTCTGCAAAAGGGTACGTATCTTGGCTCCTTGACGCTGAAAAACGTGCGCTTTACCGATCTTTCCTATCCCACGTGGTGTGAAGCCCCCAACCATACGCCTGCGACCGTGACCTTGAAAGACGTGTCGTGGTCGTTCAAGGACGGCGCATACAGACCGCTGTTCTTAGTGGAGCAGAGCAAGAATCTGACGGTTGATATCCTATAAATAGGTGGATCGGGATCATATATCCATTCAGAGAAAGAAGTTATCATATGGAACACGTAGTACGCGCATTGGGATTCTTGCTGATCCCTGTCATTGTCAGCGGCTTGCTTGCCGTTTTGCGGCAGCCAAAGAAAGCACAAAAGGGAAAGGTGTATCTACCCGCAGCTTTTGCGATCATCGGTATCATCGGCAGTACGGGATTTCTCATTCCAACGCTCATCACAGCGTTTACCGAGGAAACACCTTGGTTTTCTCTTGCGCTTTTTGCGTTTTCGCTGCTGGGTGCATATTTGATCGTTGCATTTATCAATTGCAGAGTTTCCTACGACCGGGACGGCTTTGTTGCCAAAAGCTTTTTCGGCATTAAAAGAAAATACACCTACGATCAGGTGACGGGCATTCAAGAGGGAATGCGTGAGGACTATCTCTATGTCGGTAAGCGCAGGATCATGATCGATGAATTTGCGATCGGTGGTGCGGAGTTTATCGGATTTGTCAGAAGGCAATACCGTACGGCACATAACGGACGCGAGCTTCCCGTCGTCCATAACACAAAGGGCGATATTTTCAAGGGCAACGTAGAAGACGTGTTCGGCTTTATGTTTGCTTATATCTCGGTCGGTGTTCTGATCCTGGTGTTTGCGGGCTTTATGGCATGGGAGGTGTTTCTTACACCCTGCTCGGTTGAGAATACCATCGAGCAGCAGGTTTCGTTTGAGTCCTATGCTGTCGAGTGGGGAAAAATTGAACTTGTATCCTCGGAGGATCGGATATACAGTTTCGTCATTATGGGAAAGAATTATGATACGGAAAGAATCAAGGCACTTTGTGACGGCAAAACAGTTTATACTGTTTACACAAAGGAGATCACAACCGATGACGGGGAAGATGTTTATTTGGTCAAGGCGATCAAGCATGAGGATTCGTATATTCTGAGCTTTGAGGAAAGCAATGCAAGGCACAGGCAGGAATATTGGCCGCTGTTGCTTTTTCCGTTGGGATTTGGGCTGCTATGGGGCGTTTACGTGTTCTTTTCGATCAAGGTGGGACGGAATCCCCAAAAATACAGTAAGAAGGTAATCAGGATGTTTTTCAAGGACGGCTACGTGAAAACAAAATAATATGATGAAGAGATTTATTTTTATACTGTCGTTGTGCATTTGTCTTTGCGCTTGCGCCTGTGTTGGCGGTGACGAGGCGCAGACCGAGGATCAGACCGTATGGTTGAATATGAATACGACCTACCCCGAGGCGGAGCTGATGGAAGGGCAGAGACAGCGCGCCCGTGTGATCATTCTGATCGGGCAGAGCAACGCCACGGGATGTTCGTTGACAAGTTACTTGCAGGAATGCGTGGACGCGGATCAGTATGCCCAATATGAGGCCGGATTTGATTCTGTGCGCATTAATTTCTGTCTTGACGATCACAAATATACCTCGGGCGGTGCGTTTGTGCCGGTGGATCTGACGTGTGCTGCCGGAGATGGCTGCTTTGGCCCTGAGGTGGGAATGGCGCAGGTGCTGGCAAAGGCGTATCCCGATGAAACTGTGTTTATCCTTAAATATACCATGTCAGGATATTCCTTGCATCACCATTGGCTGTGCGCAGGCGCGCGCGGTTCGATCTACGAGGCGTTTATGGTGTTTGCAACCACCTATCTCGATGCTTTACGTGATGCGGGCTACGATGCACGCGTGGGTGCTGTCTGCTGGATGCAGGGAGAATCGGACACCACAGATTTCAAGGCATCAAACTACCTTGCCAATCAGACCGCATTTGCCGCTTACTTGCGCGAGGATCTTGCAGAGTATGCCGAAGAGGGCGGTATTTACTTTATCGACGCAGGCATCTCCAACAGCCCCTACTGTGAACCTGCGTACCCCGCGATCAATGAAGCGAAGGTGCAATTTGCGGCACTTTCCGAGCTGAATTTGTATTTTCCCACCATCGAAGCGGGCTATACCGTACACAAAGAGCCCGAGGGTGATCCCGATTGGGGACACTATGACGCGGCAAGCGAGCTTGCCTTGGGGCGCAGGTTCGGGGAGCTGATTGTGGAGAGTTATGCCGACAGAGAACAGCCATAAAGGGAGGAAAACGTGTCCACCAAGTATTTAAGCGAAATTATACTCGAGGAGATGCCGGGCGAGCGCTCTTATCTGCGCAGCTTGCCCGTGGTGCAGTATCTTTGCAAGCATCCGCAACTTGTGCTGGATGCGGACGTGACCATCCTTGTCGGAGAGAACGGAACGGGCAAATCCACGCTGCTGGAGGCGGTGGCGGTTGCCTGCGGCTTTAACCCTGAGGGCGGCTCGCGCAATTTCAATTTTTCCACCAACGCAACGCATTCCGAGCTGCACGAGTGCCTGCGCATCGTGCGCCGCGCCTATCCCAAGGACGGGTATTTTCTGCGCGCAGAAAGTCTTTACAACGTGGCTACCAATATTGAACAGCTTGACAAGCAGCCCGCCTTTTCGCCGCCATTGGTGGAGAGCTACGGCGGCAAGTCGCTGCATCATCAGTCGCACGGAGAGAGCTTTCTTTCCTTGGTACAAAACCGTCTGGGCGGCAACGGACTTTATCTGTTCGACGAGCCTGAAGCCGCGCTTTCACCCATGCGCCAGCTGACGCTGCTTGCCGAGATCGACCGCTTGGTCAAATCCGACTCACAACTGATCATCGCCACGCACTCGCCCATTCTCATGGCGTATCCCGGGGCGTGCATATACGAGCTTTCGGAACGCGGGATCGAGCGGGTAGAGTACCGACAGACCGAGCATTATCGCGTCACGCGCGAGTTTTTGGAAAACCCCGAGCGAACGGTGCATTATTTGCTCCAATAAGTTAGTTGCCATCGGTCGTCTGCTTGACGGCAACTATTCATAAAAAAACAAATAAGGACTGCATCCACGTGATACAGTCCTTGTTTTGTGCGAATTTTTCGCTAATTTTTCATCCTCATGGGCTGATTCTTATTCACCCAACAGCGGCTGCACGAACAGCGCTCTGTAGGATTGGATGGTGGCGGTATCTTCTACTTCATAGATCTCGCCGCTGACGGGATCGTAGATGCGGAAGCCTGTGGCACCCTCAAACGAAAGCTTGACCTCAGTATCCTTCTTGGCAGCGCTTGCAAGGAAGAAGAACGTAACGCCGTCCTTTTCGTAGGGGGAAACGTAGACGTACTTTGTTTTGCTCTGCACGGTCAGCTCAGGCTTGGTGGTGACGGCAGAGAGTACCTCGGAGTACTTGACGCAGAGCAGATCAGCGTGCTTTTCTGCAAGTGCGGCCAGTTCTTCCTGATCCTTTGCAAGCAGGGAGATCGCAGGCATCTCGCCTACAAAAACGACGTTAACGCCCTTTTGGATCAAAGCGTCCAGCACGCGCATGCTCTCAATATCGATTACGGTTGCACGGGGGACGATGATGGTGGTAAAGGTAAAGTTGCCCACCTGCAGGCCACCTGCGCTTACCTTACCGCTTTGCAGCGAAGCGTCGTCCAAGAACACGTAGTCAAGGCCTTCTCTGCGAATGCCATCGGTGATCTGACCGACCAATCTGTCGTTCTGCTTTGCTTGGGTGTCTGCGTCGTAGAGATTTTGCGACGAAGGGGCTTCATAGGAGGCGGCAGCGGTATCAATGCTGTAATACACGGCAATCTGCGAGAGGTTCTGTGCGCCCACCACCATAGAGCCAAGGCGGCCGACGTAGGTGTTGAACGCCTGTGCGGTGGCAGGATCGTTGTTTGCCTGCGAGTAGTAAGAGGTGATCTGGTTGCCGCCGTCAAAGTATGCAAAGGTCATAGTACCCAGCGCATAATCTAAGTGATTCTTGGCAAATTCATCGGGATTGGATGCAGGACAGATCTCGATCATCACGCGCTCCTTGCCCGCAAGCCATGCTGGGGAGGAGGCGTACTTGCCGCCTGTGGACATGCTGTTCAGATACTGCGCGGGGCGCACGTCCAAGATGTCAAAGCCGGGATACCCCATGTTTTGTGAGCACTTGATATAGTCACCGTATACGGGTACGTGGTAGAACATTTGCTCTTCGAGCAGCAAGTGTCCCGAAAGCTGCGTGCCGTGAGCCTCGCTCCATTCCTGGATCTGTCCGAAGAAGTTTTCGGAGACCAGATCGCCAACGTGTGCATAGTACTGTGCGCGTACGCGCTGTGCCTCGGCACTCTCACCGCTGTAGATCAGCGGCAGCAGCGGGCGCGGATCGTAGCCGTATTTCGCTTCAAAGGTGTCGAAAATGTCGTAATCGTAGGGGATAACGGGATCGTTCAGTCCTGCCGGCATGATGTGATGTCCTGCCAGCAGCTGTGCTTCGTCATCAAAGATGGCCTCAATGACCTCGGAAAAATTGTCAATCGCACCCTCGTAGGTATCAAAGGTAACCTCGATAAAGCGCGCAACTGCATCGCGGTTGAGAATGTTGGGATAAGAGGAATTCCACTCAAAATGGTAGCTGTAGCGGGCCACGCAGTAGACGTATGCGCGCCAATCGCCGTCCGTACCGGTTACAACGACATTGTTCCCCTCGATCTTGGGCTCAAAGGGGGTAAAGGTGTCGCCCGTTTGCATCAGCGCGTGTTCGATCTTGATAAAGCCCTCGGGCAGAGCAGAGGTTTTCTCGGTTTTTCCGCTGCCTGCAAATTCCAACTCAACCAGTCTTATAGCTGCGTATTCGGGATGGCCCTTGACGGTCAGGTCGCCTGCGGAGCCGCTGGGGTAGCCCTTTTCGTCGTACAGCCAGATGCGAAATCCTTGGTCGTGCATAGCCTGCACGAAGTCGTTGAATTGCGCGAGTGCCAGCGGAGATTGCAGATAATTGTCATCCCAGACAGCATTGGTGGCAAGACCGCCAAAGCCGAACTCGGCAAAGGTATTGACCTTGTCAGCTGAGGAATCGCCACGGATGTTCTGAAAAGAATGCTCAATGCGCAATGCGCGGTATTTATTTTCGGGATTTGTAAAGGCTTGATTTTCAATCAGCATGATATTTTGCATCTCTGCAGTTAAAGGAGGTCTTGTGATGATCTCCTCGGGTTGGGTGTTGGGTGCTTGTTCGGAATTTGACGGATCATCGGGGGTGACGTCGGGCTGTGCCGAGAGGGCAGGATCGGCAAGCGCGTAAAGCGAGCCGCCCAGCACCAGCACAAAGGCCAGCGCGTAAGATGTCACGGCAAGGATCAGCTTATTTGCCTGCTTCATTGCGTTTCCCCCTTACGTAGGATATGGTCAAGGCAATGGCACAGCCAAGCAATATGACACCGGCTGCGATCATGGTGATGGTGATCACCCACGTCTGCGTGCTGATGCTGCCGCTTGGCTGCTCGGCATCGCTCGTCTGCTCCTCGGGCTCAGCAGTAGGCACTTCGGTGATGGGTGTTTCGGTCGTAGGAGTTTCGGTCGTAGGAGTTTCGGTGGTAGGAGCTTCGGTGGTGGGAGGATCGGTCTCGGGCTCGGTGGTGGGCGCAGCCGTTGTGGGAGGTGCGTAAGGCTCGCCCGTGTAGGAGACCGTTTTCATGGAGCAGTCGTCAAGGATCAGATTGCGGAAGTTCTTTGTCGTGTCCTCGTCACCGTTCATGGGTGTGACCAGATAAAACTCTGCTGTCGCCAGCTCATCATGCCATGCAACGTATACGCGGGCGCTGATGTGTGTCCATTCCTGCGTGACGGTCACCCATTGCGTGGTTACCCAGTGTTGTGCGCCGCTCTTACTGTAAAGACCAAGCGCGATCTGCATCTCCACAGGCTTTGCGTTTGCATCTGCCAGGCGCACCCATGCCGAGAGCTCGTATTGGCCGTGACCGTAGTACGAAAGCGGTTTTGTGATGTACTGTCTTGCAATGTCGGTCGAGTGCTCACGCCTTGTGATGCTGAAAGCGCCGTTGCCCGAATGTGCCTCGGTCGTATAGTCCACCGTGGCCTTATAGTATTTTTCCCAATCAATAGTCGCTTCTTCAAAGTCACCGTTGCGCAGCAACTCGTAGCTCTCCCCGGCCTTGACGGGGAAGCACAGCGCGCCAAGCAAAATAATCGCGCAGAATAAAAGTGCAAGCTTTTTCATACGTAACCTCCGTGGTGTTTTGTGATTTTATTATAACATACGTCATTTTGTTTTGCAATAAGCTATTTGTATTTTCTTGACATATCTGCTATGTGCATGGTACAATACATACAGAAAGAAAATTCCGAGAGGAGACTTTTATGAATACAGTCAATTTCCATGCCGCAAAGGCGATATTTTATCCTTACACAAAAGAGGAATACGCGCGTGTCAAGCGTGAGCGGGCGGTGGGGCAGTACGGCTTTTACTATGCGCTGGACTTGTCCGACTACTGCAGCGAAGACGGTGAGCTGATGCTCTCGGGCATTGTCGCGCGCCTGACCGCACGCAATTTTTACAGA
>JAZQYT010000109.1:0-7553 GCA_045633665.1 Eubacteriales bacterium
CACAGACCGCTTCCGAGGCGGCAGCAAGAGCTGCTATGGATCACGGCCTCAAGACCGTTGAGGTTTACGTAAGAGGTCCCGGATCGGGACGTGAGTCCGCAATCCGTGCACTCGAGACCGTTGGTCTTCAGATCACTTTGATCAAGGACGTAACGCCGATCCCGCACAACGGTTGCAGACCGCCCAAGCGCAGACGCGTTTAATTTTTCACAGGAGGTAACGCAATTATGGCAAGATATACAGGTCCTGCATGTAAGCTGTGCCGCAGAGAGGGCAAGAAGCTTTATCTGAAGGGCGACCGCTGCCTTTCCGGCAAGTGCGCTCTGGATCGTAGAGCAACCGCTCCCGGTCAGCATGGTGCAGCAAAGAAGAAGATGAGAGAGTACGGTCTGCAGCTCCGCGAAAAGCAGACAACCAAGAGATACTACGGTGTTCTTGAGAAGCAGTTCAAGAACTACTATGATGAGGCAGCTCGCAAGGAAGGTATGACCGGCGAAAACCTGCTGCTTCTGCTTGAAAGAAGACTGGACAATGTTGTTTACAGACTGGGCTTTGCAGAGTCTCGCAGAGACGCTCGTCAGCTCGTTCTGCACGCACACTTCACCGTAAACGGCAAGAAGGTTAACATTCCTTCTCTGATCGTTAAGGCTGGTGACGTAGTTGCTGTAAAGGAAGCAAGCCGTTCTTCTGACAAGTTCAAGGCTATGACTGAGAAGAACGTTATCGTTCCCAAGTGGCTGGAAGTTGACACCGCTAACCTGTCCGGTAAGGTTGCTACTCTGCCCGCAAGAGAAGATATCGACTTCGATTTCAACGAGCAGCTGATCGTCGAGCTCTATTCCAAGTAATACTGTCGTTGTTTGCGCAGACGCACGGTATTTGGTGTTTTGCGCAAGTCAACGCGGGTATATCCGTGTAAAAAGGTATACTTTCTAAAATTTTTGAGGAGGAATTATTTGGAATGATCGAGATTGAAAAGCCTAATATTTTCACCGTCGACACAAGTGAAGACGGTACAAGCGGAACATTTATCGTTGAACCTTTGGAAAGAGGTTTCGGTACCACGCTGGGTAACTCCCTGCGCAGAGTACTTCTGAGCTCTCTGCCCGGTGTTGCAGTCACCAACATCAAGATCGACGGCGCACAGCATGAGTTCGGAACCATCAAGGGCGTAAAAGAAGATATTACGGAAATCGTTCTCAATGTCAAGGGAATTACCGCGAAGTTGCATTGCGCAGGTCCCAAGACCGTGATCATTGACGTAACCGGTGAGCACGTTGTGACCGCAGGCGATATCAAGCAGGATTCCGACATTGAAATTCTGAATCCCAACCATCATCTGGCAACTGTTGCAGCCAATGAGAGATTCTACATGGAATTGACCTTTGGTAACGGCAGAGGCTACGTTTCCCAGGAGCGCAACAAGCAGCTGCACAACGAAATGCTGGGGCTCAACACCACCGCTCCCATCGGAACGATTTACACCGATTCCATTTACACCCCCGTTTATCAGGTAAGCTATGAGACCGAAAGCACCAGAGTTGGTAACAACACCGACTATGACAAGCTCACGCTCAACGTCCTGACCAACGGTACTATCACCGCCAAGGAAGCGATTTCGCTCGGCGCCAAGATTCTCAACGAGCATCTCAACCTGTTTGTGGATTTGTCTGATGAAGCAAGAAAGGCAGAGATTATGGTCGAAAGAGAAGAGACCAAGAAGGAAAAAGTCCTTGAGATGACCATTGAGGAGCTTGACATGTCTGTACGTAGCTTCACCTGCTTGAAACGCGCAGGCATTGACACAGTAGAAGATTTGACCAACCGTACCGAGGAAGAGATGATCAGAGTCCGTAACCTTGGTAAGAAATCGCTTGAAGAAGTTATCCAGAAGCTGCACTCCCTGGGGCTTGATCTCAAGAGAGAAGAAGAATAAGCCAAAAGCAGCAATAAGTTTAAGTAGTTTAGCAGAAGGAGGGATAAGGCAATGCCCACATCCAGAAAACTCGGCAGAACGACCGATCATAGAAAAGCTATGCTTCGCGGTATGGTCACCCTGCTGCTCGAGAACGGCCAGGTTGAGACCACTCTCGCAAGAGCGAAGGAAGTCCGTTCCGTTGCAGAAAAGATGATCACGCTGGGAAAGAAGAATACCCTTGCAAGCCGTCGTGCGGCTCTGGCATACATTACCAAGGAGGACGTTGTAACCAAGCTGTTCAGCGAAATCGCTCCTGCGTATGCAGATCGCAACGGTGGTTACACCAGAATTCTGAAGACCGGCCCTCGCCGCGGCGACGCAGCAGAGATGGCGATCATCAGCCTGATTAAGGACTAATCCATTAATCAACTCACGGGACGGTCTGTGACCGTCCCGTATTTTCGCGTCCCCATATATAAAATCTTTGGAGATTATTATGATGTATGATATAGCCATTATCGGCGGTGGTATCGGTGGCCTGATGGCAGCCTACCGCGCCATAGTCAACAATCCCGAACTGAAGATTGTGATATTGGAGAAGGGACTTTCCTTGTCCAAGCGTCACTGCCCTGCAGGCAAGAACCAAAAGTGCATTCATTGCAAGGTGTGCAGCATCACCAGCGGATATGCAGGTGCAGGTGCATTTTCGGACGGCAAATTCAATCTTGGCACTGCATATGGCGGTACGATGGGCGAGGAGCTTGGTGAAGACCTTGCCATGTACTATATTAATCAGGTGGATAGCATTCTCGAGCAGTTTGCCGACGATTATCCGCCCATGTACCATTCCAACGAGGAGCTCAAGCTCAAGTGCCTGCAGAACAATCTGCGACTTTTGGACATGAACGTTCGTCACCTTGGTACGGATAAGAATTTTGCAACCATGCAGAGTCTGATCGATGCGCTGGAGCAAAGCGGCGTGGAGATGCGCGACCTGACAGAGGTGCTTGAAATTGACAAACAGGACGGCGCGTATGCCGTTACACATAAAAGAGGAAATCAGGACGCAGAGGTTCTGATGGCGGCTAAGATCGTGATCTCAACCGGTCGAAGCGGCTCGGATTTCGTGATCCGCACCTGCAAGAAGTTTGATATCCGTATGGATGCAAACTCTGTGGATATTGGTGTGCGCGTGGAGATGAAGGATATCATCTGGCGCGAATTTTCGTCGCAGATCTACGAGCCCAAGATTCTGTACAGAACCAAGACATTTGAGGACAGAACCAGAATGTTCTGTTTCAACCAGGGCGGCCTGGTATCCGCAGAGAATAACCACGGTGTGATTACCGCAAACGGTCACTCGTTCGCACAGCCCGAAAAGAAGACCGAGAACTGCAACTTTGCAATTTTGTCGTCTATTCACTTTGACGGTGACTTCCAGAAGCCGACCGAGTATGCAGAAAATATCGCCAGAAACACTAACTTTGCCGCAGAGGGCAATATTATGGTACAGAGATTTGGCGATTTGATCAGAGGCAGAAGAACCAACGCGCACAGACTCTCGCAAAGCACGGTGCGTCCCACCCTGCAGGCCTTCCCGGGCGACTTGAGCGTTGTCATGCCGTATAGAGCCTTGACCAACATTATCGAAACCATTTATGCGCTGGATAAAGTCGCGCCCGGCTGTGCCAACGACGACACGCTGCTGTACGGTTGTGAGAATAAGTATTATTCGATCAGACCTAAACATAATGAGAATTTTGAGATTATGGATGGCGTGTATCTGATCGGTGACGGCAGCGGCATCACCAGAGGCCTTTCGCAGAGCGGGGCCATGGGCATCTACGTCGCAGATAAGATCACGGGCAAGAAAGTGGACGCGTAAGTTGACGACCGCTGCCCAAACGAATCACCCCCACAGGATAAAAGTTTGATCAAAACTTTCATCCTGTGGGGGTGGTCTGTTTGTGAGACGGTGAACGAAATTCTTCACTCGCTACCTCTATGCTCTTATTGTCTTGCGACAACAAAATATGCCATGCTATTGGCAGGCACAACTGCCTTTTCTTCTCGTACAGAGCCGTGTCCACCCACGGCAATGATCGTTTGTGCAAGGTCAAAGCACTTTTCTTGTTCGGTATTGTTGAAGAGATGGATCACCTCATACTGACCGTTTACAAGTCTCTTTTCGTAAACTCCTCCAAGGGTATCGGAAAGCAGATTCTTTTTAGCCCCGCCCTCTGCCAGTATCTTTTCTGCAAACGTCGCAAGACATTTATCGTTGGTTTCGTAATAGCTGTAGCCGATGGAAAATCCGAAGAGATAGACCTTGCCCTTGCCGTAGCAGAATTTCTGTACTGCAGAGCTTCCGTCGCGCCAGTATGCCACCGCATCGCCACCGTCGTGGTGATAGTGCGTTCTGTAGGGACGAATGCGCACAAGCTCACCGTCGATCTCGACAAAATCCTGTGCAACCATGCGTCGCTCAAGCATTCTTGCGGTAAAGAGAGGCTTGCAGGCAATATCGTAGGGCTGCATCCAGGTGTTCATTTGCCTCATGCCAAAGCCTTCGTCCGCAATGATAGTGCCACCGTTGGCAACGAACGCCTCCAGATAGGGGACGTTCTGCGGATCAAGCATTGTGTAATAAGGGAAGTACAGCACCTTGTATTTTGCGAACGCCTCGGGACGTGTTGCGCTTACGTAATCCACGGCAAAATCCAGGTTGCGAAGCATTCGGTACATACCCGCGTGCGCGTTGCGATAGTAGAATTGAGGGTTTGCAAAGTCAAACGAGAAATCCGCTCCGCATACGTCTTCAATCTCCGAGAGCAGCATGGAATTGAAGTCGAAAACAATGGCGACTTCTGCATCCTTCACCTCTGCTCCTGCAAGATACTGCATATTTTTCTTGATATCTGCACCGAAATCGCTGACCGTATGTACCACGGGGCGAGGGCTTCCGTCCATACGGACAAGTCCCGCGCAATCCTGCTCGTGGCCAAGCCTCTCGGCTCTATACTGCCAGTACACGATACCCTTTGCACCGCCTGCCAGGGAGGCGTAGGTCTTGAAATCCATATCAAAGGGCGTATCGTATTTGTACTTGAACATGCCAAGTCCGGGATAGATCTCATGTATAAAATAATTTTTGTCCACCGAACGGAGGAAATCATGCAGCATCATAAAATCAAGCCGCTGCTCGTGCGTACGCATCTCGGTATCGCAGGGTACACTGGTACCCCAGAAGTCCACTGCCTTTGAAACCTCGTAATCATCGCAAACATCGCTGATAGAAAGCTGGAATGCGCTTGTAAAGCCCACGTGCGCCATGATGGGCCGTTGCTTATCATATTTGCGTATGCCGTCGTATACGAAGCGAAGCCAATCGTACAGATCTGCCGAGCCCTTGTATTTTTTGAATTCAAAGGTATCCCAGTAGCCGTGGGGCGTTGCGGGCAGGGCAATGGACTCGAAGCTGTCCTCGGCCGCTCCGTAAAACGCGTTCAGCTTTTCTATCGTTCCGAATTTCTTTTGGAGATATTTCCCATAGCCTGCTCTGCAATATTTGCAGAAGCAATCCTCTATGGGACGGTTGCGGATCTCATTCCACGCATTCCAAAGGATGAGATTTTTGCGTCCTGCATATCGCTCCGCAACCTTTTCCACAAATCTCGTGGCAGCTGCCTGTACGTGGGGATTGGTAAAGCAGGGACGCCAGCCGCCGTAAAAGGCACCGTGAGAGCCGCCTCGAAGCTGCTCGCCACGCGGGCCGATTCTCGTCCCCTCGTATTTATCAAAAACGTATTGGGGGGCACATTCAAGCAAAAACTTGATGATTACCTTGCGGTTGTATTTTTCCGCAAGATCCATCAAACGATCCACGTCGGAAAAATCGTAAACGCCCTCCTGCCGCTCATTCCAGCGCCAGTTTATACGTATCTGAAAGGTATCCAGATGATAGTTGCCGATGGAGGCAATATCTCCTTCCCATTCCTCGGGCAGAGGAGTGGGAGAGCGGTAATATTGCGTGCCATGAATGATTTCATCAAAAAACATAAAAGTTGCTCCTCCTAAGCAAGCTGCCATCCAACGGACTTATGTCGGGCTGATCCTGTGAAGTTTTGAGGTGTAAAGACGCTCTGAGCGTTCTTGATTGCTTACATCACAGCTGTCATCTGCGGTACCAGCACGTAAATGACGATCAGAAAATACACAAGCAGCGTCAGCGTGTCCACAATGGTTGTAATAAACGGCGAAGCCATGACCGAGGGGTCCAGTCTGATCACCTTTGCGCCAATCGGCAGCATCGCGCCAATTAGCTTTGCCAGCACGATCGCAACGAATACCGTTGCGCTGACAGCAGCTGCGATCATGAGATACTGCGGCTCGGTGTGGAATTTGCAGTCGATTGCCCAGGTCTTGATAAAGCACGCCACAAATACCGTCAGACCGCACAGCACGGCAATGCGCAGTTCCTTCCAAATGACACGCAAAATGTCCTTGGCTTCGATCTCTCCCAGCGAAAGCGCACGAATGACCGTAACAGACGACTGTCCTCCTGCGTTACCGCCCGTGCTCATCAGCATGGGAATGAACGCGGAAAGAGACAGCACCAAAGGGAAGTCCAGCGCATCGATCTTGCCCTCCAGCATTGTGATGATCGTGCCTGTAAACGTGGCGGTCAGCATCAGTAAGAGCAGCCAGGGAATACGCTTTTTGAAGTTTTCCCATACGCTTGTACGCATATAAGGCTTGTCGGTCGGCAAAATTGCCGCCATTTTTTCGATGTCCTCTGTGGTTTCTTCTTCAATGACGTCCAAGGCGTCATCGACGGTTACGATACCGACCAGACGTGATTCTCTGTCCACGATAGGGAGCGAGAGCAGATTGTACTTTGCAATGATGTCAGCAACCGTTTCCT
This sequence comes from Eubacteriales bacterium, assembly GCA_045633665.1. Taxonomy (GTDB): domain Bacteria; phylum Bacillota; class Clostridia; order Oscillospirales; family CAG-272; genus SVQP01. Next base: position 6,843 of record JAZQYT010000109.1, read on the forward strand.
GGTCATCTAAGGTGTTTGCGTAAATGATATTCGGCTCCATGATGTCGCCAATCAGCGAGTCACGGGGAGAGAACAGCAGATCCTTGAAGGACACAATACCCTCCAAGATGCGGCTCTCGTCAATGACGTAGGCGGTATACACCGTTTCCTTGTCAATACCCGTCTGTCTGATGTGCTTGATCGCCTCGGAAACCGTCATGGATTTGCGCAGGTCCACAAATTCCGAGGTCATAACGCTGCCTGCGCTGTCCTCGGGGTAGGCGAGTAGACGGTTGATCTGCGCACGCGTTTCGGGCGTGGTATTTTTCTTGATGCGGCGCACAATGTTGGCAGGCATTTCGGAAAGCATGTCAACCGCGTCGTCAAGGAACAGGTCTTCGACGATGACCGAGATCTCTCGGTCTGTCATGGCAGAGATGATGCGCTCCTGCGTGGGTGTGTCCAGCTCGGCAAAAACCTCTGCAGCGCTGTCCTTTTTGAGCAGACGGAATACTGCGGGAATTCGTTTGGGGGGCAGATTTTCAAAGAAATCCGCCGCGTCGATCGGGTTGAGCTTTTCCAGCTCGCGCACGAAATCGGCATATTTTTTGTTGTCAAGTAACGTTTCCAGATCCTCGAAGGTGTCCTCGATGATCTCCTCATAGGAGTCGGGCATTTCGTCCTCGGCCAGCGCCTGCTCGTCCTGCTCAACCTCGCGCTCCTGCTCCTCCT
>JAZQYT010000110.1:0-1552 GCA_045633665.1 Eubacteriales bacterium
AACACGTAGTTTTCATGGCTTGGGATCGCCTTGGCGTATGCCGACGTATAGATCCGCACGTCATAGCCGTCTCCCAACCGGTCCTGCAGGGTCGTGAAGGGAGAAACGAGATTCTGGCGCATACCAAGGCTGAATTTATCACCGATGCAGGCAATGCGAACGGCATCCTCCTTCGGTTCAAGCGACGGAAGGGTAACCGAGGGTCGGATCAAAAGATCCGACAAGTCTCCGATCACCTCAGCACCGATCGACGTTGCAACCTTGTTGAGCTTGATGCACATGGTATGGCGGCGTGCCTCGGTCTCCGCATCGTAATCGGCTTTTTGGGGAAGTGTAGCAAGCAAAATCCGCTTTCCGTTTGCGCGGAGCATTCCGCACAGCATATGCAAATTCGTCAGATAGGAGTTAAAGTTCCAGCTTACCCAAAGGTCGCCGCGCGGGAACTTGACGTCAACGTTGCCCATTGCAATAACCACCGTGTCAGCCCCCGTTTCAAGGGTGCGCCGCAAAAGGTCGGTCGGATCTTCGTGCAGATATTCACCAAGCTTCTTTGCGCCGTCGTTGTCACCAACGATTGCGCTGATTTTGATGTTACTCGGAAGTCGTCCCGCAAGCTCTTCCAGCAGCTCCTCTGCGGAAATTCCGCCGTCCGAAATGCACACGGCGTGACGGATGGGAGCAGACTTTTGCGGCAACGCCTTTGCGTGAGCCGCGCCAAGGGCGGGCTTGGGAGCAGGAGGATAGGTCATAATGGCTTCTCCGGGCTTTGTATCGCGGCCAAAGCCCAGAATTTCTGCCGAGGTCGATTCTCCCGAGAAGCCGTAGCGGAATGCCGCGCCATCCACGGGCTTGGTATCGGCATATGCTCTCGAGCGCACCCACAAGCGGCAAACCATCTGCTCGCCGTACATCAATCCAATCTTGAGGCGCTGAACGTCGCGGCTGAACAGCATCGGCAGCATATAGACCTGCTCCTCTGTCAGATTGGTTCCGTAATAATCGTTAAAATCCTTCAGCGTCAAGGCGCTTTCAGGTCCGCGCATCCAAACGGTCAGCGTTTGGTGAGGCGGGATCACGCAGTCGATCTCGGCATCGGAATTCCGCAAGCCGTCAACGTAGCGCAAAGTATATTTGGAGAGATCCAGCGGCACGTCGGTGCGGTTGTGAAGATCAAAGCAGCAGAAAGGCTGGATCGTAAACCCATGCGCGCGATAGGTGGAGGTGTTGCAGAAGAATTGCGTGATAGGCGCGTGCGCAAGATAAAGCATCCGATCGCACCCAAAGCATTCACCGCCTCGCTTTCCGGTCACGTGCGCTACCAAACAGGTATCACAAACGCGCACGGGCAGCTCAGCCGTCAGCCTGCCGCTCTCCCCTGCCGCCAAGCCGTCAAGCCTTGAAACAGCCGCAGGAGCCGTGCCGTATTCAATTCTCTCGTTTGCGGGGTACCACTCCACAGTGAGATCGGACAGCGCGTCCTTGCCACCGTTTAGAAGCGTGACGGCGGCAATCATCTGCCCGCCGGCATAACCCACCTCAAGCTCGCAGGAGA
>JAZQYT010000111.1:0-3786 GCA_045633665.1 Eubacteriales bacterium
ATATTCCGTGGCGTTCGTACATGGAAAAATGAAGCCCAAGGAAAAGGATGCGGTCATGAATCGCTTTGCTGCGGGAGAGATCGACATTCTGGTATCCACCACGGTGATCGAGGTGGGTGTCAACGTACCCAATGCATGCCTTATGATCGTGGAGAATGCCGAGCGATTTGGGCTTTCGCAGTTGCATCAGCTGCGCGGACGCGTAGGCCGCGGTACGCGCAAGTCGTATTGCGTGCTGGTAGCGGGAGCCATGAGTGACCGCGAGATCGGTGAGGTGGCGCAACGTCGGTTGCAGACCATGAGAACCACCTACGACGGCTTTGCCATTGCCGAGCAGGATCTGGCGCAGCGTGGCCCGGGTGATTTCTTTGCCAAGAATGCGGGCGGAGCGATCAGGCAGAGCGGCGGTGTGGAATTCCGTCTGGCCTCTCAATGTGGGGACGGGGATCTTTTGACAAGTGCCTTTGCTGCGGCAGACGAGGTGGTGGCCAACAGAGAGCTTGCCGAGCATCCTGCTCTGCAGGATGCGGTGGGACGCATGTTTGCTGATGCTGCCAATCATGATATTCTGAACTGAAAAAAGCACCTGCGACCGCGGTCGCAGGTGCTATCTTTACGTATTAGTAATCAATGTCAAACTTGGAAAGTGTCTTCTTCATCTGATTCTGGAAGGACTTGGGCTTTACGGAAGCCACGTTGGTCTTACCGTCGATGAACTTTCCTGCGATCTGGCCGACGTAGCTGCCCCATGCGGACTCAAATACATAGCCAAGGTCGTAAATACGGTTATCCAGGATCAGCTCGATCATAGGTCTGGACTCCTCGTCTCTGGTGGACTTGGAGATCAGGGAAATGTCGTAGTAAGCGGGAGTCAGGGTATCAACCGAGTAAGCTGCCATGGTTTCGATGATGGCACCTACGTCCTCAAGATTCTCATCCACAACGCTGGTGGGGATGCAAACCATACCGCCAACCTCGTTCATATGTGCGTAGTATTCGCCCTGCTCCTCGTTGAACATCGGGAAGGGAACAACGCCGAATTCCACGTCGTAGCTACGCAGACGGATTACGCACTGCATGCACTCCTGGAAGAACAACGCGTGGCCGTTACCAAAGCACATCTTACCGTTTTCCACAACGTCGGTGCTGCCGCCGGCGGAGTTCATGCTCAGCGCCATGTTCTTGTCACCGATGATGTTGTAGGAAAGGGGAATTGCGTCAACTGCACGCTCAACGTCCAGTACGTATTCGGGAACGTCATTTTCATTCTTTGCGGTGACCACAATGCCTGCTGCATACATCATGCAGTAGCCGGAGTTGCCGGTGATTGCGGTGCCGAGAATGTCTGCGTCATGTTCCATTTTGCCGTTACCGTTGAGGTCCTTGACGGCGATTTTGGACATGTCGTACATCTTCTGGAAGGTCCATTCCTTGTTATTGACAAGGTCATAGATGTTTTCCAGATTGTTGTCCTCTGCAATGGTCTTGTTGAACATAACGATAAAGGTACCGTCGTTATCGCTGGTCAGAAGGTCGCCGGTTGCAAAGTATACCTTGTTGCCGATCGAAAGGCCTTCCAAAGCTTTTTGATCCCACCAGGTCTGATCAAGATCCATGTAGGGAACCTCTCTGAGGTTCTGCAGATAACCCTTGGTAGAGATCAGGGCGCATTCGCCAAGTCTTTGTACGATGGCCTGGTATTCGCCGCTGCCGCCCTTAACGTCCTTTTCCAGGTCTGTGGTTGCGGTCATGGTCTGTGTTTCCAAAATGACTACGTCATACTTGGTCTGGATGGCGTCGTTTCTGCGGTAAACTGCGTCGTTGATGGGGTCGGAGTCAAGCTCCTCGGCGAAAATGTCCACCGTGGTCCATTCAGCAGCATCTCTGGTCAGAAACATGATTTCCTTGCCGTCATATTTCTTGTCGGGAACGTTCAATAGATCCAGAACACTGGTTTCCTGCTCCGTAGCAGCCGTGGTTTCATCTTCGTTCTCTTCTGTGTCGGCACAACCGACCAGCAGCGAACCAAGCATCAGCACAGCCAGAAGCATAGCTAAAATCTTTTTCATGTAAACCTCCGTATCGATAAATATTGGATAAGCATTCACTATATTATACCCCCATCCGTGCAAAAAGTCAAGGCGGAAAGCAGCTACGAAAAAAATTTGTTAAATCTGTACAATTTTTAAGGTTGGGAATTGTGCTTGACAGAGAGAGCGAAATGTACTATAATGGTAGCAACGATATTTATTGAGGTGTTTTATGAAGGAATACGTAAGTGTGTCGATCACGTCCGAGCGCAGCGCGGTCAAGGCAAGCCTGTTTGACGCTGTATATGATAAAGAGATCGCGGATCTGACCGAGGATATCAGCATCATGGTTCCCGACGAGATCGAGGGCGAGGAGGAGCGAGAAACGCTGGAAATGATCACGCAAGGGTTTGTGCGCGTGCGTGACGGCCGCGTGGAGGTAATATACGACGAGGGTGAACTGAGCGGTATGGAGGGCTCGCGTACGGTGGTGTCGTATGCAAAGGGAGAGCCCGAAACGGTTTCCATGATCCGCACGGGAACGGTCAGCACTGCCCTTGTATTTGAGCGTTGTGTGCGCCATCTTTGCACCTATGAAACGCCCTATATGCCGTTTCAGATCGGCGTGTTTGCCCTCGCGGTGGACAACCGCCTGGAGAGTGACGGTGTGATCTGCCTTGACTACCTGATCGAGATCCGCGGCGCGCAGGCAGAGAGATGTAAGATGACCATGAAGGTGATCAAGACGAATGAATAAATACATTAAAGAAAAAACGCTCAAAAAAACCGCTCAAAAGAGCGGTTTTTTTGATTTTATTGAATCTCCTCGATGTTATAAGGCGTGGTCTGGTAGACCAGGTAATTGAGCCAGTTGGAGTAGAGCAGGTTTGCGCAGGAGCGCCAGGTGACCACGGGATCGCGCGTTTCATCGTCGTCGGGAAAATAATTCTTGGGCAACTCGATGGGAAGTCCCGCATTTTTGTCGCGCAGGTATTCCTTTTTGAGCGTGTCCGCGTCGTATTCCGAGTGACCGGTGATGAATACCTGTCTGCCTCTCTCGGTCATGCAGGCAAATACGCCGGCCTCGGGAGAGCTTGCCAAGATGCGGATCTCGGGCACGGCTTCAATATCCTCTCTCTTGCAGGTGGTGTGGCGGGAATGCGGCACAGAAAAGGTGTCGTCAAAGCCGCGGAACAGGATCGAACGCGTGTAATCAAGAGAGTGCTTATAAACGCCGAAAAGCTTTTTGTCTAAAGGATATTTCGGCACACCGTAATGGTAGTAAAGTCCTGCCTGCGCACCCCAGCAGATGTGGAAGGTGCTGGTCACGTGCGTCTTGCTCCATTCCATGATCTCGCAAAGCTCGGGCCAATAGTCTACCTCTTCAAAGGGCAGCTGCTCCACGGGTGCGCCCGTGATGATCATGCCGTCGTATCTCTTGTCTTTGATCTCTGCGAAGGTCTTGTAGAAGGCCAGCATATGGTCACCCGAGGTGTGCGTTGCCTTGTGCGTGGCGGTCTGCAAAAGCTCCAGCTCGACCTGCAAGGGGGTATTGCCGATCAGGCGCGCGATCTGTGTTTCGGTCACGATCTTTTGCGGCATGAGATTGAGCATCAGCACGCGCAGAGGACGGATATCCTGCGTAATGGCGCGCGTTTCGGTCATGACAAAGATGTTTTCCTGCAGCAGCGTGGTGGTGGCGGGAAGCCTGTTGGGAATTTTAATGGGCATCGGAAGAGCTCCTTTATACGAAAAT
>JAZQYT010000112.1:0-1838 GCA_045633665.1 Eubacteriales bacterium
CGACTTGCTGGCCACAATGGATCAGCCCATTTACTTGGTCGGTGACGGCTACGATATCACGTACGAGGGCTTGCAAAAAACCACCGCCCTGCCCGTTTCCGAGGAGCTGCGCTGCCAGAGTGGCTACAGCGTAGCGCTTTGCGGACTTGCGGCATACAAGAACGGTGGTGTCACGGATGATACCACGCTCGCACCCGTTTACCTGCGCCCCTCGCAGGCAGAGCGCGAAAGAAACGAGCGTCTTGCCAAGCAAAATCAATAATCACAAATAAAGAGAGGAACACAGAATATGCTTATTAATAAAATTGTCATCGGATGCGACCACGCAGGCTTTGCCCTCAAGGAGCAGATCAAGCAATATCTTGCCGCAAACGGCGTTGACGCGCTGGACGTTGGCTGCTACAGCCCTGAATCCTGCAGCTATCCCGACGTTGCGCACGCACTGTGCTCCCAAATTCAGAGCGGTGCTTACACAACAGGCATTCTGATCTGCGGCACGGGCATTGGCATGTCCATGTGCGCAAACAAGCATGCAGGCATTCGTGCCGCTTGCTGCTCCGATACCTTCTCTGCCCGCGCAACACGCATGCACAACGACGCCAACGTGCTTTGCTTTGGCGCACGCGTGGTTGGCTACGGCGTGGCTTGCGAGCTGGTTGAGGCATTTTTGAACCAAGAATTTGAGGGCGGTCGCCATCAGCCTCGCGTTGACGCGATCAATGCTCTTGATGAAAGCGAGAAAAAATGAGTTATACTGCAAAAGAGGCTGCCCGCGACGTTGCTGACGTGCTGCGTGCTGCCGATAAAGAGGCCGGAAAGCGCAACTATACTGCCGCTGTGATCGTGGCGGGCGGAAACGGCACGCGCATGGGCGCTGATGTGACCAAGCAGCTGATGCTGCTGGAGGGCATGCCGATCGTGGTGCATACGCTGCTGGCTTATGAAAATACACCCTGCATCAAGGAGATCGTAGTCGCGGCAAAAGAGGACGAGATCGACTTGTACGAGGGCTTCAAGAAAAAATACGGCATTACCAAGCTGACGCGCGTTGTGGCGGGGGGCGTGACCAGACAGGCCTCGGCACTTGCAGGCGCAGAGGCGGTGAGCGATAAGGTGCGCTACGTGGCCATTGCGGACGCGGCACGCTGCCTGACCACACCGGAAGAGATCAGCCAAGTTTGCCGCACAGCCTACAGAACCGATGCCGCATCCGCGGGAATCCCCGCCAAGGATACGATCAAGGTCTTGGACAAGGCCGGATATATCACCCAAACGCCCGAGCGTGCGCTCTGCTGGCAGGCGCAAACGCCCCAGGTATTCCGCCACGCGCTCTACCTTGCCGCAAGCTACGCGGCCATCGAGCATAAATTCACCGCAACCGATGATAATTCCCTGATCGAGTTTGTTAAGCACCCGGTCAAGATGGTCAAATGCTCAGCGCAGAATATCAAAATCACGGAGCCGGACGACCTTGACTATGCGCAAACGGTGCTTGCGCTGCGTCGCAAGCAGGAGGACGAGGCATGAGGATCGGACACGGTTATGACGTTCACCGCCTGGTCGAAGGGCGCGATCTGATCCTTGGCGGTGTCAATATCCCTTATGAAAAAGGGCTGCTTGGCCATTCGGACGCGGACGTGCTTACCCATGCGATTATGGACGCGCTGTTGGGCGCAGCCGCCTTGGGAGATATCGGCAAGCATTTTCCCGACTCCGATCCTGCCTACAAAGGTGCGGATAGCTTAAAGCTTGCACAGCACGTATCCGCTCTGCTGACGCAAAACGGCTATTGCATCGGCAATATCGATGCCACCGTGATCGCACAAGCCCCCAAGCTT
>JAZQYT010000113.1:0-6173 GCA_045633665.1 Eubacteriales bacterium
TCCGTGAGGTCATGGGTTCGAGCCCCCTCGTCTCCACCACAAAATGATAGAGGGCATGCAAAGCATGCCCTCTATCATTTTGTGCTGCAGCCGTACCGGCTCAGAACCCCACCAAACACCGCAACGCGGTGTACGGTTACATTTGCGCGGATGACTTAAAAATAAAACCGAGTAATGCCCGCAAATTCGGGTTCTGAGCCCCAGCATCATTTATACTGCAGCCTTGACGGCTCAGAACCACGCAAAACACAGCACTTGAAAATCTTATAGTTTTATGATATAATGACGGTAGAAAGCAGTATTGCTAACTAAGCTCACAGAAAAGGAGAAAGAATAATGAGTGCCGGGAATAATTTGAGTCACGATTGGTTTATCCACGTAAATGACCAAGATAAGCGCCTATACGTTTCAAGAGAAAAACCGAATCCAAGCGGTGCTTTTTCTCCGTGTAATATGTCACCCGATGATGTGGATTATGAAATGAGTAAAGGAAAAAGTAGAAAAGTTCTTGAAATTTGCGGGATGGACCAAAAAAGCTTTGAATATTTTATCGAGAACTATGGCGAAGAATATGAGTTTTTAAGTTTTTTCAAATGCCAGCTGATATCCGACTTTTCTCCACTTGAAAAGCTGACGCATCTGCAGGGCGTCAGTATTTATTGGAATATTCGCAACAGTACCCTTTGGGATATGTCTCAAAATCCGCAACTTGAGTACCTGTGGCTTGATTCAACGAAGAAGATTGCAAATAATCCGATTGCCTTACGCACCGCCAAGAGACTAAGGCAGGTCGTGTTTATTGGAGATATGGACACCCCGTATCCAATGCAAAGCTTGGAATGGATGAGGGGAATGGATTCTTTGGAACGTGTATACTTCCGTAATATTAAGTTGGAAAACAGGGATACAAGCGTTTTGGATTGTGTTCCGAGTTTGACAAGATTCGATTTTCCTGCGGGAATGTTTACCACGGAGGAAATTGCATATATGTGTGCAAAATATCCATACGTTGAAGGAAATTCTATGGGAGCATACAATACGGAGGACGCTATTCTCAATGACGTCAGAGTTTGCGGATACAGAAAGCCCGGACTTGATCTGCCCAAGGGGCAAGCAAGACTTGAAAAATATATCAGGGAATTTGATGCTTTGGTAGAGAAATATAGGGCGGAATTACAAAATAATACGTAGATTGGTTTGCAAGCATGATAGATGCTCTCGTCAACACTAAATTATTTGGGGCAATTTCAAAAGGCAGTCCTTGAGAATCATGTAATTTTCAAATATATTTGATTCATTACCGATGCCTATGCAAATATCTTGCGTTGTATGGTCTTCCGTGAATATTGGCAGACCGGAATCAAAAGAGATTCTTTCTGCAATCTGTTTATGATACGCATTTCTGTCAGTATAAACACCTAGCGCGTTTTTGATAAATCCAATACTCAAATTTGCATCTTCGCATAAAAGCTGATCGTCCGTAAAAACAAAACGGTTCTTGCGAAAGCATCTTTTTTGCGTTGGATTTCCGAGATCAAACATCATAGTATATGTTTGAATCAGTTTGATAAATAATTCATCCACGTCCGGTGTATTCATACAATTCAAATACACGATCTTGCAATCTCCAATTCCGATGACAGTATGCATGTCCGACTCCTTTTGCTGAATCTTTATACTCTATCATATGCCCATTATCGCAAAAACAATACAATCTTTGAAATTGTTTACATTTAGGGATAGCATTTTACGCTGTCCTGTGATATACTGTATACATACGTTTGAAAGGGAACTGCATTTTATGTTATATAAAAAGAAACTGTTAAATATACTGTTGATTGGTTATGGCGGCCTGATGCTGCTTTTGATCGGTATGCTGACCGTATCCATGGTCTTGACAAGCGACGTACTTTATATGAACAGCATCGGTGTTCAGGTGCTTGATATTGCCATCACCGTGGTCGATATTTTTGCATATGGAATTTCCGCATCCCTCATGATTTATGGTATATATTTATATAGAACTAAAGAATTATCCACTCTGTATGCTGCCTATCTATGCATTACGGTATTTCATTACGTAGCCATTCTTTGCATCAGCTGGGCAATCTTTCCCGGAAAGCTTCCGGAAACCCTGCAGGATCTGTTGAGATATATGATGGAGGACATTCTACTGTTTGTTGCTCTTGACTGCCTGCGTATGTTCCTGATCTCGCTGATCACCTCGCGTTTGCTCAAAAAACATGAAGTACAAAGAGAACATGCAAATCTGAAAGCTGCAGTATTGGATCATGAACCAAAAGAGTATAGAAAGAGCTTGTTTCCATTCGCTTCGTTTATCAGCTTCAAAAATCCGATTCAAGTCGGTATATTTACAACCGCAATAATCTATTGGTTGACATTCTATTTCCAGTACGTATATATTGATATCCTTTCGTTGATTAAGTTCGACTATGTTGAAGGCTTTGTCTTGCAGATCATTTACCTGCTTCTCAACGCAGTACTGGCTTGTATTTGCTATTGTATTATGATGTATATTTTAATGAAATTCGACGAAAAGCTTCCGCAAGGGCAAGAATAATTGACAAAACGACCGCTGTGCAGGCGGTCGTTTATGTCGAATACAAATTTTCCATGTTTAAGATTGTCACAATGCGTCGCACCTGCATACCATATTAGAGAAGAAGCCTTTTCGCTTCTGATCTTATGGAGGTGTTACTATGTCAGATAACAGATTCACAACCAATTCCTGTAACTCCAAGGAAACGGTTTGCATTGAAACCAACCGCATTCTGGACTCCTGCAGGGATCGCGATTGTTTTGAAAATGTCCGTGTATATTTGACGGACTACGGTCAGGAGATCATTGAGCATACTACCAATGTTCGCGTCAAATGCGCAGATATTGCATGGACTCATATCAATATCGAACCCGTGCAGTTTAACCGCGGCTTTTATACTGTAACCATCCGCTTCTATATCAAGCTTGCATGTGAAGCTTGTATCAATGCAAGAACACAGGAATTTCAGGGAATTGCGGTACTTGAAAAGAGCGTCGTGCTGTATGGCAGCGAAAGCAACGTCAGTATTTTCAAGTCCGGAAAGTGCAACAACGATTTCTGCGCTCGTCCCGTTCCCGTATGCGGTGAAAAGAACGTCCCCGAGGCTATCATTGAGGTCGTCGATCCCATTATACTCGGTGTCAAGGTGGTTGAGCACGTGCAGGATTGCTGCAACTGCTGTTGCTGTGCTTGCGATATCCCGGATGGCGTCTGCGATGATCTTGCACAGTCGATGGGGCATGACGAGGATTACCGCAGATTCCTGGCGGTATCCTTTGGCCTTTTCTCGGTCATTCGTTTGGTCAGACCGGCACAGTATCTGATCCAAGCGACCGAATTCTGCGTTCCTGATAAGGAATGTGTCAGCAATGATTCCTCTGATCCTTGCAGCGTCTTCAGACATATGCCGTTTCCGACTGCGGAGTTTTGTCCGCCCGGATATTGCGGTGAGCTCAAAGGAGATCGCGCAGGGAACTGTGGTTGCTCATAATGTGAAGGATCCGCACCGTGTTGGTGCGGATCCTTCATTTTTGCAATTCTGCGCGTTTTTCGCGGCATTCTTTTCTGTATTGCAAAGGAGATTTTCCGTATCTGCGCTTAAAAGCACGAATATAGTAATTAGCATCTGAAAAACCGTATTTCAGCGCGATCTCACCAATGGGCAATCCTGTGAACAATAGCTCAGAGCGCGTTTGATTCAACCGTTCTTCTAAAACAAATTGCATAGGCGTCAGCCCTGTCAATTCTTTGAACTGCTTTGTCAGGGTAGTTCGATTTGTGCGAAAAGTCTGACATAATTGCTTCAGATTCAGCGGTGATGCAACATGCTCTCGGATATATCGTATGACACTGCTGACCTCTTTTTCATCATTGCCAAGATAAGCGCTTTCCAAATAATACAAAACCGAGATCAATTGAGATCGAACGTGACATGACCACATAAGATCGGAATTGTGTTTTTTTATAAAGCGGTCAATTCTGGTAAAATAATCGTTCATGCAATCAAAGCCGTCGGACGATAATGGAATCACGCCAAAATAGTTGCTGTTTCTCTCCAAGAACAGATGAAAATCGGGAAAGTCATGCCTTTGGCAAAGCATTGCGTAATCAGACGCATGAATCAGATCATAATTGAGATTTACGTTGTAAAAATACGGACTGAAGGCAAATGCTGTCGCATCATATTCGCCTTTTCCTATGTGGAGTGTTTCATCAGGCCCTAAGCATAACGCAAAATGACCACTTAAATACAACTGTGTTTGTCCCAGAGTCAAATGCAATGACTCGGTTCGTAAAAGCACGATCGTCATCATCTGCGCATATGGCTTCAATTCATCGGAAAGCATGACAAGGTTGGGTTGGTATTTCATAATTCACCTCGTAATCTACTATTCCCCCCAAGTGTATTATACTATGAGATGATAATTTTGTCAAAGCCAAAAATACATCACATATAGCACAAAAAACAAAATGACTCATTGCAAAAAAGCAATAAGTCATTTTGTTATTAATCTTCAAATTGAATCAATGTTTGCTCATTGCCTTCAGGCAACTGCTCCGTACGGATTACCAGCTCAGGCAAAGCACCTTGCTCAATGCAATCACGGTGAATAATGACCTCGGCAACGTCATCGCGAGAGGGAATCTCAAACATGGTTTGCATCATGATGCTTTCCATGATGGAACGCAAGCCGCGTGCCCCGGTGTTGCGCTTGATTGCGAGTTCTGCAACCGCTTCCAGCGCGTCATCAGTCAGCGTCAGCTTGACGTTGTCCATATCAAACAGCTTGATATACTGCTTGAGCAAAGCGGATTTGGGCTCCTTGATGATTCTCAAAAGAGCATCCTTATCCAGATCGCTGAGAGATACGATCACGGGAAGTCTGCCGATCAATTCGGGGATCAAGCCATATTTGACGATATCGTGAGGCGTGACGTCGCGGTAAATGCCGCTGTCGCGTCTTTGCGATTTGGTCTGGATCTCTGCACAGAAACCGATTGCTTGATTTCCTTTTCTTTTCTCAATGATGCCTTCAAGACCGTCAAAGGCACCGCCGCAGATAAACAGAATATTTTCCGTATTGATCTTGATGAATTCCTGATTAGGATGCTTACGACCGCCCTGAGGGGGAACATTTGCAACAGTACCTTCCAGAATTTTGAGCAATGCCTGCTGTACGCCCTCACCGGAAACGTCTCGGGTAATCGATCTGTTCTCACTCTTTCGTGAGATCTTATCGATCTCATCGATATAAATGATACCGTGTTCGGCAAGATCAACGTCGTAATCGGCCGCCTGGATCAGTCGAAGCAGGATGTTTTCCACGTCCTCGCCTACGTAACCAGCTTCGGTCAACGTAGTAGCATCGGCAATAGCAAAGGGAACCTGGAGTGTTTTAGCAAGGGTTTGGGCAAGATAAGTTTTACCGACACCTGTAGGACCGATCAGTAGCACGTTGCTTTTTTGCAGCTCAACCGCACCCAGTTCGGATTGCGCCTTTTTTTTGCGCCCTTTGGGCTTTGTGCTCTTGGAAAGCACACGCTTGTAGTGATTGTAAACGGATACGGACAAAGCAATTTTCGCGTCATCCTGGCCGATCACGTATTCGTCAAGCGCTCTCTTGATGTCCTTTGGCTTGGGCAACGTATCCATGGAAAGCTTAGCAAGATCGATAGTGGGCGCCATGGTGTGTTCGATTGATTCGCTGCAAGCCTCCACACAATAATCGCAAATATATGCACCTGTGGGAGAAGAGATCAGAAAATTGACTTGAGTTTCATGTCTGCCGCAAAAGCTGCAAAAGGGAACGTCCCCATTGCCGCCTTTGCGGGAACCGTTATGGGTATTGGCCATGCGATCTACCTCACTTGATCTCGCCGCGGAAAGTCTTGACCTGGTCAACGATACCGTATGCCAACGCTTCTTCTGCGGTCATGAAATGATCTCTTTCAGTGTCCTTTTCAATCTGTTTGACAGACTGACCTGTATGCTGGGCAAGCAGCTCGTTCAAGGTCTTGCGTGTACGAAGGATAAGATCTGCCTGGATCTTGATATCGCTCGCTTGGCCTCTCGCACCACCGCTGGGCTGATGGATCATGATCTCACTGTGGG